>JACQQM010000055.1 GCA_016207025.1 Nitrospirota bacterium
GTTAGACATATTATAGATTAAGAAAGTATGGCAGTCAATCGTGAAGTTGATGGCTCGCGATGGATTACGAATACGCTGGTGACCTGGCTGCATCGTTGCTATGTCAAGGACGACCGCGAATTTGCCAAGGTGTTCTTAGAAGGTGTTCTTAGATTGGCTGTTCGAGCGTTATTTGGCAAAATCCAAAAAAACCTGATACTCCTTCCTCCGCGCCTTCTAGGGCAAGGTGTGACACACCCCCACCCGGCAGCCCCCCGCCGCGCAACTTCTCTTTCTCCCTGCCGCACGCGCCCGACTCAGCCGGTTGCCACGTGGCGAATCATGGCGTCAATGACGGGACTCGTATTCTCGGTTCTAATGGCGATCGCCGGATACCGGCGCGCGAAGACACGGAACACCTCATCGGCAAACCCCTGCCCCACCGATTGGACGTCCCGAAAATCGAGCACGATCTCGCTGAATTTCTCCAGGTTCGCCAGCAGCCGCCGGGCCTCGGAGCGGGAGACATAGTCCCGCCGCAACAGCTTGACGAGCACTTTGGTCTTTTGAAACTGGAAATCGTATTCTTCCGGCGCAAATTCGCCGAAGATGTCCTCCAGCCGCCGGCGGGTGCCGCGCTGGACTTCGAAGCGGACATCGGTGCCAGCCAGAAAGCGCCGCGTGGACACAAAGACATCCTCCCTGACCCAGTCCCATTCGACCTGGATCCGATGAGACCGCAGCACGAACCGGTCCGCCACCCGCGAGGTGAAGAAGATCCCCTCTCCGGTGTGCGCCTCGCGCATCGTGGTGGTCCTGCCCTTCATCAGCTCGACCAGGGCCGCCTCTTCGTTCGGCAGGTGGAGCTTGGACGCAATGGAGTGGAACACCCCGATCCCGGGATCACGGACCTCGAAAGAGACCGCTCCCGCTCCAAGGCTGAAGCGGACCACACACCGGTCCGCCTCTGAGTGCTCGATCGCGTTGTTGAGCATCTCGGTGAAGGCGTAGCGGGTGATCGCCTCCACGTTGGGCCGGAGCGCGCGGCGCAGGTTCAGTTGCGCGGCCAGGTCCTCCCAGACGCGGTCCTCGTCAAGGCCCCGCGTGTGCAGAGCGCGTGCGACGACCACCGCTGCCGGCGCCCGGCTTGCCAACCAGTAGCGAGCGCCGCGCGTCGTGCCGGACCGTACCACCTGTCCGGCACCAATCAAACTGCGGATGTGGACACTCAGGGCTTGCCGACTGAGCCCAAGATGTGCCCGCAACTCACGGCCGGTTGCCGAGCGTCGCCGGCGGAGGTAGGCGAGTATTCTGCGCTTTGGATCCACGGGGCAGAGGGTGACATATTGTCAACCTATTGTCAATATTGATAAATCATTATTGTCAACCTATTGGCAGCCACTCAGACGGGATCGTCCACGAATTGTCAATCTAATGACCGACTAATTGTCAAGGAGCGGGAAGCCGGATCAGAACATGCACTGGAGGGGTGCCACTCGCTTAACTGGTTGATTGTCCTGAGTTTGCTGAGGCCCTGAAAAGGCAGGAGACAGCGTGCCGACTATTATTCCCCGTCATTCAGGACGGACCTAGACGGCGGCCTCGAGAATTTCAATCTGTCCGACCCCCGGCACAGCCGCCGAGTTCAGGATGATCCACCAGCCAGGTTGCGATTCTGCAGCTCAGTTTTGAATTGCCAAGGTGAGCGTATAACGACCGAGCTTAGGAGCGAATAAAAGGAATCTGATTGGTAGTTAAAAGCTACTTAAAAGGGAGATGCTCTACCGCCTGAGCTAGCGGCTCACCGGGACCTTGGCCATGGTCAATGGACGATGGTTCATGGTCAATGGGAAGATTGGCCAGAAACCGATTTCAGCGTCTCCATCCTACCATTAACCATCAGCCATCAGCCATTTCGCATTCCATCCGTGGGCGTCACCGGCGGGATGCCATCGGGTTCCGGAGCGTGATAGTCTCGCTCCGTTTGGTGCCGGTGGAAATGATGTCAATGCGGCAGTCGGCCAGCTCCTCGATCCGCTGCAGGTACCGCTTGGCCTGCGGGGGCAGCGCCTTATAGGACGTCACGCTTGTGGTCGCCGTGGTCCATCCCGGCATCACCTCGTACACCGGTTCGCACCCCGTCAGCACATCGAGGTCCGAGGGCATATCCCTGTACACCTTGCCGCCATGCTGGTAGCCGGTGCAGAGCTTCAGCTCCTTGCAGCCGTCCAGCACGTCCAGTTTGGTCACCGCCAGGGACGTCAGCCCGTTGACACGCGTCGCGTACCGCACCAGCACCCCGTCGAACCACCCGCACCGCCGAGGCCGACCGGTCGTCGCTCCGAACTCCTTGCCCCGCTCCTGTAGCCCGCACCCGACTGCATCCGACAGCTCGGTCGGGAATGGCCCGCTCCCGACCCGCGTGGTGTAGGCCTTGGCGACCCCCATGACCGCATCAATCTTGGTGGGCCCCACGCCGGTGCCGGTACAGGCCCCGCCTGCGGACCCGCTGGACGAGGTGACGTACGGGTACGTGCCGAAGTCCACGTCCAGGTGAGTTCCCTGTGCCCCTTCGAACAGCACGCTTTTCCCCTGATCGATCGCTTTGTTCAGCAACACCACTGGGTCGGCGATATAGCCCTTGAGCCGTTCGGCGTAGCCCATGTACTGCTGGACCACCTTCTCGCTCTGGAAGCCTGGGACGCGGTAGAGGTGTTTGAGAAAACTGTTGATCTCGACCAGGTTCTCCTCCAGCTTGCGCCGAAAGAGCGGCGGATTGAGCAGATCCCCCGCACGGATGCCGATACGGGCCATCTTGTCGGCGTAGGAAGGGCCGATGCCTCTGCCGGTCGTCCCGATCCGCCGAGAGCCTTTGGACTGCTCGGTCGCCTTCTCGATCGCCTTGTGATACGGCAGGATGAGGTGGGCCCGCTGGCTGATTACGAAGTTGCGACCGATCTTCACGCCCTGGGACTGGAGGTGATCCATTTCGTCGATCAGGGCCTCAGGGTCCACCACCACCCCGTTCCCGATGATGCAGAGCTTGCCCCGGTACAGAATGCCCGATGGGATCAGGTGAAACACGAAGGCGCCGCGGTGGTTGACCACGGTATGGCCCGCATTAGACCCCCCCTGATACCGCACCACGACATCGGCATCGCGGGCCAGGATGTCCACGATCTTGCCCTTCCCTTCATCCCCCCACTGTGTCCCGACCACGACCAGATTGGCCATTGCTTCACGTGCCTCGCTCAAACACCGCGCTCAAAACCAGTTCAAAAAAATAGCCCTGACCGCTTGAGATCAGAGCCGCAGGGCCTCATCCTAGGACGCTCCCACTTGTTTGTCAAGCCGATGCCGGGCATGGTGTTTGCTTGATACCCTACCTAGGACTAATAACCCAGAGGAGTTCAACACTCAAGGAGGGGCTGATGAACCTCCGTGAAGCCCTGCGCATTCCGATTGAAACCTCTGTTTCTTTCTCAGGAAAACAGGTCGTTGGAGATGGCAGGCTGCTGGACCTCTCGACAGGAGGCTGCAAGGTGGCCAGCGACAAAACTGTACAAAAGGGGACATTTCTGGGCCTCAGGGTCCAGCTCCCTGACTCTGGTTCGCCGTTAGAGATCGAACAGGCAGAGGTTCGCTGGGCCCTTGGACAAAAGTTCGGGGTGGAATTCCTCCGCATGCGGGCAGAGGAGCAGGGGCGACTGAATCAGCTTATCAAGGAGTTCTTAATGCGTCCAAACCCCTAGTAAAAGATGTTACTCGCTTCTCGTTCTGCCGCTAGCCACCTTGAGCAAACCCTCTCCAGCGTTGTCGGTCATAAGCTTGAAATAGGACACTACCCGGGCACACTGCTTGCCTTGACTGGGTGCAGCCTGCGTGTTAGCATGCGCGAGATTTTTCCTCACTTTTCACTTTGAACCTTTTACTTTTTACTTCATTTGGGGTGGGGCTGTGGCGCAGTTGGGAGCGCGCGTGAATGGCATTCACGAGGTCGCCGGTTCAATCCCGGCCAGCTCCACCAAAACAACCTAAGCGATGAATGATGAACGCGGAACGATAACCTCAGAACAATCGGACCCTGGATTTCAGCCTTCCCCCATTCATCATTCAGCGCTGCTGCTCTTGCCTATAACCCTCCACCCCGAACCAACCCTAAGATGCTCCAGATCGAATCCGTCAGCAAGCAATTTGCCGCTCGCATCCTCTTGAAGGAGGCGTCGGCCCACCTGCGGCCGGGGGCACGGGTGGGGCTGGTGGGCCCCAACGGGGTCGGCAAGACCACGTTGCTCCGCATGATTCTGGGGGAAGAATCGCCGGACAAGGGTGTCATCCGCAAACGCCCGCGGCTGCGCCTGGGCTACCTGCCCCAGGAACTCGAATCCCTTGCCGGCAAGACCATTCTGGACGCGGCGCATCGGGGTCTCTACCCGGAGCATGAGGCCAAGCGCATCCTGTCGGGACTGGGCTTTACGGAACAGGACTTCGGCCGGCCGGTGGAAACCCTGTCCGGCGGGTATCGCATGCGGGTCGCGCTCGCGCACCTGCTGCTCTCGAACCCCGACGTGCTGCTGCTGGACGAGCCGACGAACCACCTGGACAAGCCTACCCAGGCCTGGTTCGAACAGTACCTGTTGAAGTCGGGCATGACCATCCTGGTGATCAGCCACGACACCGCCTTTCTGGACCGCGTGGCCACGCACATCTGGGAGATCCGTCACCACACCATCCAGGAATGCCGTGGCAACTACTCCAAGTTCCTGGAGTGGCGCGCGACGCGCGACGCGCAGCAGGAAGCGTCGGCCAACCGGCAAGCGAAAGAGATCGCCCGGGTGCAGAAATTCGTGGACCGGTTCCGGTACCAGGCGAACAAGGCCAGCCAGGTCCAGTCCCGCCTCAAGCAGCTCGAAAAGATCAAACGCATCGAGCTGACGCGGGATTCCAAGCGGGTGCGGTTCAAGTTCCCGGTTCCCCCGGCCAGCGGCCGCCAGGTGCTCGAGCTCCGCGGCGTCGCCAAGAGCTACGGGACCACCGCGGTCTACACGTCGCTCGACTTTTCAGTGGAGCGCGGGCAGCGCGTGGCCCTGGTGGGCGAGAACGGAGCCGGCAAAAGCACGCTGCTCAAGATGCTGGCAGGAGTACTGCCGTTCGAAAAGGGCACGCGGACAGTGGGTCACGGGGTGACCCTGCACTACTTCGCCCAGCACCAGGCCGAGACCCTGAACCCCGAGCGCACGATCCTCCACTCGCTGGAAGAAGTGTCCAGCCAGGCGGAGATGAATTTCCTGCGTGGGATCGCGGGCGCGTTTCTGTTCTCCGGCCCGGACCAGAAGAAGCCGATCAAGGCGCTCAGCGGGGGCGAGCGCAACCGCGTGGCGCTCGCGCGGATGCTGGTAGAGCCCGCAAATACCCTGCTGCTGGATGAGCCGACGAACCACCTGGACCCGGCGTCCGTGGATGTCCTGACCGACGCGCTGACCGAGTTCCCGGGCACCATCGTCTTCATCTCGCACGACCCGACGTTCCTCAGTCGCGTGGCCACGCGCGTCGTGGAGGTCGAGGACGGCACCGCCCGCGATTATTTCGGAGACTACGAATACTACCTCTGGAAGCGGGCGCAGGAACTGGAGTCGATCAAGGAGACCACCGACGAGTTGGGATCGCAGCAGTCCCGAACTTCGAAGGCCACGACTCGGCCCGCCCCACCCCCCGTGGCACCGTTAAGGTCCAGGGGCGCGGACCGTCGGGAGCTGTCGAAGAGCGAGGCGCGACTCGAAAAGCAAGTGGCGCGGGCCGAGACCGAGATCGCCTCGATCGAGTCGCGCATCCGCGCCCGCGATCAAGAACTGGCCGATCCAGCGCTGTACCAGGACTTTGCGCGCTGGAACGAGATGCATCTGGAGCAGACTCGCTGGAAGCAGGAACTGGAGCGGCTGACAGCCCGGTGGGTGGCATTCTCGCAAGAACTGGAAGAGGTGAAGCAGAAGCTGGGGGCGGGAGGCTAGGCGGTTTCTCTGAGCGTTTCGTCCAGGTAGGCGTCCAGGTAGCGGTTTTTTTCTTTCGTCACGATCTGGTCCCAGACCACCCCGATCAGGAATCCTTTCTCCCACGGTTTGACCCAGGCCACCATGCCCTTCAATTTTTCCTGCTGCTCGCTCCCCTGCTGATCCAAAAACGCCAGCGAGACGGTCACGGTCTCACCGATTCCCAGCGAGACCTTGGCGTGCAGCCCTGCCCCCACCCGGTTGACATTATCCAGCACCGCCGTTAAGGCGCGATCCGCCTTTCCCCCCGGCGTAATCAGCGCGGACCCGATCAGCGTCGTCCGGTGTTGTCGTCGTCGCTCATTCGCCTTGCTGCCGGTTGCCATTGTTGTGATCGTCCTTCTCTCTAGCACTCGCTCCAACGTCTGTGAGAAGTATAACCAAAGAACGCCGTTTGTCCACCACCTCGGATACGGACTGGATGCCGAGACGTCCCGCATCAGAAACAGACATAGTTACGAGAGCTTCGGCCGATAGTAGCGTTTCCCTCGGAGACGCTCCGGGAGATGGGCCTGCTCGGACTTCGCTGACGGATCGTCGTGCACGTATCTGTAGCCCTGCCCATACCCGAGGTCCCGCATGAGCGACGTCGCCGCGTTGCGCAGATGGAGGGGAACCTCCAGGTTGCCCATGGCCCGGGCATCCCGGATCGCTTCCAGCAATCCGACATAGGACGCGTTGTCCTTCGGTCGGGACGCCAAGTACGTGGTGCCATGCGCCAGGTTGATCTGAGCCTCCGGCAGCCCGACGAATTCCACCGCCTGCCATACGGCGGTGGCCATGACCAGGGCCAGCGGGTCGGCGTTCCCGATATCTTCGGACGCAAAGATCACCATGCGCCGGGCGATGAATTTGGGGTCCTCTCCGCCTTCCAGCATGCGGGCCAGCCAGTAGAGCGCTCCGTCCGGATCAGAGTCCCGCAGGCTCTTGATGTAGGCCGAGATGAGGTTGTAGTGCTCCTCCCCGGCCCGATCGTACCGAAGCGCCTTTTTGAGCAGCGCGGTATCCAGCGCCTGCTCGTCGATCCGCACTCGACCGTCCGCACCGGCCGGGGTCTGGGTCACCACGAACTCGAGCGCCGTCAGCGCCGCGCGGGCGTCGCCGTTGCCGAACCCGATGAGGCGGCGGCGGGCTTCCGGCGACAGGTCGGCTTTGAGTTGCCCGAGCCCGTGTTCGGGATCGGCAAGCGCGCGATCCAGGAGGCGCCCCATCGCGTCGTCCGACAGCGGCTTGAGCACCACGACCATCGAGCGGGAAAGGAGCGGCGCGATCACCTCGAAGGACGGGTTTTCGGTCGTGGCGCCCAGCAGCACGATCGTCCCGCGCTCCACATGCGGCAGAAAAGCGTCCTGCTGGGCCTTGTTGAACCGATGGATTTCTTCCACAAAGAGGATCGTGCGCTGCTTGTTCAGCGCCCGCCGCTGCTCCGCCGCCTTGATCATCCGCCGCAGTTCGGGGATGCCGCTCGTCACGGCGGAGAAGAACACGAACGCCGCCTTGGTGCGCCGCGCGATAATCCGGGCCAAGGTGGTCTTCCCGGAGCCCGGCGGCCCCCACAGGATCACGGAGGAGAGGGTATCGGACTCGATGGCCCGCCGAAGCGGTCGGTCCGGTGCGACGATCTCGTCCTGGCCGAGAAAGTCCGTGAAATCCCGCGGCCTCACGCGTTCGGCCAGCGGGGCGAATGCGTCGGGCCTGTCCTGTTCGGATTGGAAGAGATCAGGTTCGAGGTCGTCGTCTTCGCGCATGCTGGGGATGGTTCCTCGGCGTTCGCGCGGCAGAGGCCATGACCGTGAATGCAATCCATTGTATACGGATTCGTGCAGAGCCCGCAAACCCGTTGTTCGATCTGCAGGAAGCCGGTCGGATGATTCGTCGTCTTGACGCGCGTTCGAACGCTGTGCTAGCAAGCGGTGGACCCAGGCTATAGGCGCGAGGCTATGGGCAAGGGGGAAGCAATTCGTCGGCGCCTATTGCCCATCGCCCATTGCCTAGAGCCTTCGCGACCCAAGGGAGCGATGAAAGCCCACATCAACGGCATTGATCTCGCCTACACCGATCAAGGCCGGGGCACGCCTCTCGTCTTTGTTCATGCGTTTCCGCTCGGCAAAGCCATGTGGGCCCCCCAGGTCCAGGCCCTTTCTGCTCGGTGCAGGGTCATCACCGTGGACCTCCGCGGGCACGGGGAATCGGAGGCTCCGCTCTGGAGATACACCATGGACCAATTCGCGGACGATCTGAAGGGCCTCCTCGACCACCTTGCAATTCGTCAGGCGGTGATGGCCGGATTGTCGATGGGTGGCTACGTGCTCTTTGCATTCTATCGGAAATTCCCCGACCGAGTGAAAGGGCTCGTGTTGGCCGACACACGGGCGCGGGAGGACAGCGAAGAGGGACGAGCCGGCCGGTTCGCCATGGCGCAGTTGGCGTATAAAAACGGGGCGAGCGCGATCGCGGACGCGATGCTGCCCAAGTTGCTCAGCCAAGCCTCCCTGCATGGACGCCCTGAGCTGGTTCAACAGGTGCGGGCCATCATCACCGCCACGCAGGTGAGCGGCATTGCCGGGGATCTGATGGGGATGGCGGAGCGGCTTGACTCGGTCCCTCTCCTGAAAGCAATCGCCTGCCCCACGCTCGTCATCGTTGGAGAGCAGGACACGGCGACGCCTCCCGCCGACGCCCGGCTGATGGCCGACGCCATCCCGGGCGCCCGCCTGGCGATCATCCCGGCTGCCGCCCATCTCGCCAACCTGGAGCAACCGGAGGCGTTCAACCGCGCGGTCGATTCTTTTCTAGAGTCGGTCGAGTAGAATTGAGATTGAGCAGGCAATTAAAAGGGGTCGCCTGAGCCGCCGCGCCGGATCAACTTGAGAAATTCATCCCGCGTCTGCTGCTGGCTGCGGAACACACCGAGCATTTCACTGGTCACGGCGAGGGTGTTTTGTTTTTCCACCCCTCGCATCATCATGCAGAGATGGCGGGCCTCCATCACCACGCCCACGCCGTGCGGGTTCAGTTTGCTCTGAAGCGCCTCTGCGATCTGGACGGTCAGACGCTCCTGCACCTGCAGCCGGCGGCTGAACATGTCCACCACCCGCGGGATCTTGCTGAGCCCGACGACCTTCTTATTCGGCAAATAGCCGACATGGCAGCGGCCAAAAAATGGGAGGAGGTGATGTTCACAGAGGCTGAAAAAGTCGATGTCCTTGACGATGACCATCTCGTCGTAGTCGATCGGGAAGAGCGCGCCGTTCAGGAGATGATCGACGTCTTGGTTATAGCCCTGCGTCATGAACCGGAGCATCCTCTCGACCCGTTCCGGCGTTTTCAATAAGCCATTGCGCGTCGGGTCTTCCCCCAGCACCTCGAGCGCCCGCTCCACCAGCTCGCGCAGTTCGGACGGGTGACCGTCGCCTCGAGCCCCCAGCTTGTGGTTCGCCAGCTTCTTGGTTTTCACACTGACCTCTTCTCCATCACCTCGCCGGAATACTCAAAATAGTTGTCGCGGGTTTCAATGAGCCCGATCTTCTGCAACCGGCCGCTGGGGATCCGGTTGACCAGCAAATCCCAGATCAGCAGGACCAAATTTTCTCCCGTCGTGGTTCGCTGGGAGAACGCCGGATCATGGTTCAAATCTTGGTGATCGAACCGCGCCACCACCGTTTCCGTCACGATTCGATCCAGTTCCGGAATCTCGGTCACCAGCCCGGTCGACGGGTTGATGTCCCCCCGGACCGTCACCAAGAGCGCGTAATTGTGCCCGTGCCCATTCGGGTTATTACACTTCCCGAACACGGTCTTGTTCTCCTCATCCGACAGATGGGGTGTGTGCAAACGATGCGCGGCCGCAAAACGGTACCGACGAGTCACAGACCCTTTCTCCATCGGCAGGACCTCCCGTTTCTGCACGCCTCTATCTAAACGATGGGCCGGGATCACTCCCCACGCAGGTGGGACAACCCCGGCCCTTATCATATCCTATCCTGATCGGAAGACGCGACCATTGCCGTACGATTCAGCCGGCCGCTCCGTTCCGGCGCGGCGATTACGCGCTAAAGGAACTGCCGCATCCACACGTGGTCTTCGCCTGCGGATTCTTGATCGCAAACCCTGACCCCTGCAGGCTGTCCACGTAGTCCACTTCCGCCCCGTTCAACAACGGCGCGCTCTGCGAATCCAGGATGACCTTCACGTCGCCCTTCTCGATCACCATGTCATCGTCCGACATCTTGGACTCGAACGACATTCCGTATTGGTAGCCGTGGCAGCCGCCGCCCCGGACATAGATCCGCAGCCCCACGGCCTCCTTCTCGTCCTGCATCAGTTCCCGAATCTTCTGCTCCGCCACCGGCGTGATTGTGACCATCGTCTCCCTCCCTTTATTGACAATTATGAGCGCTGAATGCGGAACAATGAACGGGGAGCCTCAGCCTTTCAATTCCGCATTCAGCATTCCGCGGTCAGCATTGACGTCCACTGCTACCCCTCCCTGATCTGCGGTCGAGGGGGCTTCCCACTTCTTTTCCGGCACGCGGACCACGACGTCCCCCATCACGCGCGCCTGACACCCCAGCCGATGCCACGGTTCCGAGAGCGCTTCCCGGTCCAGAAGATCCTGCTCATCAAAGTCGACTTCCGAAAGGTTCTCGCCCCCCATCTGCACTTCCACCCGGCAGGTCGTGCAGGAGGCGTTGCCGCCGCAGTCGTGGTTCAGCGGAAACCCCAACACTTGCGAGGCCTCCAGCAGCGTCAGATTGGCCGGGACCTCTCCGCTTTTCCCATCAGGATGAAGGAAGGTCACCGTCGGCATGGACGCTTATAGCTCCCTCATGGTTGATGGTTCATGGTGAATGGCGAATCTCGAACTTACTCATTAACCATAAACCATTAGCCATCAAAACATTCCTCTCAGCGCCTCTATGCTACGCCTGCCGGGGCCGGCTTATAGGGACACCGCTTGAGCGCGAGATGCTCTTCAAATTCATGCCGGAACAGGCGCACGCTGCTCTGGACAAGCACCGCCGCGCCGGTCACCAGCGTGCAGTAGCCGGTTCCTTTCACGAACCCGCAGAGCTGCAAGAGGCTGTCGAGATCCTTCTGGGTCCCCTCGCCGTGCTCGATCTTGGCCATCAGGGTCGCCAAGTTGATCGTCCCCATGCGGCATGGGGGACACTGCCCACAGCTCTCGACCTTGAAGAAGTCGGAGAACTTGAGAGTTTGCGCCACCATGCAGGTCGCATCATCCACCACGATCACGCCGGCCGAGCCCAGCCCCGTGCCGGCCTTCTTGAGCGAGTCGAAGTCCATCGGCAGATCGAACTGGTCGGGCGTCACCATCGCAAAGGAGGGGCCGCCTGGAAACACCGCCTTCACCTTCCGGCCCTTCGGGACGCCGCCGCCGCAGTCCTCGATCAACCGCCGAAGCGGCGTGCCCATGGGCAACTCGTAGATGCCCGGCTTGTTTACCGCGCCGCTGAGCGAGAACAGCATCGTGCCGGGGCACTTCTCGGTCCCCACCTGCGTAAACCACCTCGCACCGTTCTGGATGATGCGGGGGACATTGCACAGGGTCTCGACATTGTTGACCAGTGTGGGTTTCCCGTACAGCCCGAAATCGGTCGGGTAGAACGGCGGCTTTTGACGGGGCATGGCCGGCCGACCCTGCATGGACTCCAGCATCGCGGTCTCTTCCCCTGCGACGTAGCTCCCCTGTCCGGAGAAGAGTTCAATCTCCAGGTCCACGCCGGCCCCAAGCACATTTTTCCCCAAGAACCCTCGGGCCTTCGCCTGCGCAATGGCCTTCTTCAAGTTCTCATGCTCTTCCTGATACTCGTGGTTGATGTAAATGAAGGATGCCTTGGCCTGGACCGTGTGCGCCGCGATCAGGCAGCCTTCCAGGAGTTGATGCGGAGAGTGCTTGAGGAGGTACCGGTCCTTGAATGTCCCCGGCTCGTGCTCGCCCGCATTGCAGACGAAGTACCGTTCCTTGATGCGGTGGTGCAGGACCTTGTCCCACTTCGTGCCGGTCGGGAACCCCGCGCCGCCGCGCCCCCGCAGTCCTGACTGTTTCAGTTCATCCACGATTCGGTCAGGGCTCAATTCTTTGAGGCACTTACGCCAAGCCTCGTACCCGCCTACGCGCAAGTAGGGTTCTATCTCCCAAGGAGCGCCATCAAGCTTTTGCAAGACTCTCGGTTCCGTCGCAGTCACCGTGTCGTCCTTTGTTCCGTAGAAGTCCGACTGGATCGGTCGGAAGTGGCTACTATAAAGCCCTCCACCGTCCTCCGTCAAGCCGAAATACTAAGAATAGGCCGGATTCTCATACGGTTAGGGCCTGTGACCTATGCTGAAGTCATGGGGTAGGTCCTTCAGACCGGAAGTCAGGGAAAAAGAAATAAAAAGGCCAGCGGACACCCTCGCATTGGAGCGTGCCCGCTGGCCGATCTTCGTATGTCCTCTCAGAACAGCGGGTAATGGCTTGCGGTCGCCATGAAGAAAAGCATCGGAAACGACAGGACGAAATTCGTTCGTGATGCCAGAAACGCTATCCGCGCATGTTTCGCCATCTCCGGAGGCGGCGACGTCTTGTTCGCGGCGGCTTCGGTGGTCATCCGGATCACGATCTTCTGATTCGGCCAGATCAGGAGCCACACGTTCAGGAACATGATGATCCCAAGCCCTCCCCCGATGACGATCGAGACCCCCCAGGATGTTTGGAAAATCCCACCGCCATGGCCGTGCGCGAAATGCGACCCCACGATGATCAGCCCAGACAGCACTGTGGCCAGGGCCGCGTATCTGAACCACCAGAGCGCCCGCGGCAGCAATTTCTGTACGACGCCGCTCTTGGTGCCAGGATCGGTCTCTTTCATAAAAGGAACCTGGACAATGTTGAAGTAGTAGAGGAGCCCGATCCAGGTCACGCCGGAGAAGAAGTGAATCCACCGCATCAGCAGGATGATGAACTCGTCAGCCTTGAACTCCATATTCGCTCCTGGGCTTAGATTCGGTGCACGTCTATCGGTACTATTTACTATCTATAGGGCCGGCCAATTATTGAGTGCGGCATCGCCGATTGTCAAGGATCGAGCCCGTCGCTACGGCAAGCGATCCACGATGTCACAGAGTTCCTTGACTGCGGCGGCCGAGGCCGCCAGCGCCGTCCGTTCCGCCGGCGACAGTGCGTACTCGATGATCGCCTCGGCTCCGCACCGTCCCACCTTCACCGGCACCCCCACAAACAGCCCTCGGATCCCGTATTCCCCGTCGCAGCGGGCCGCGCACGGCAGGACCTTCTTCTGATCCTTGAGAATCGCCTCCACCATCTCGACGACCGCCGCGGAGGGCGCATAATACGCGCTGCCGGTCTTCAGCAACCCCACAATCTCGGCCCCCCCTTCGCGTGTCCGCTGCACGAGCGCCTCCAGCCGCTCCTTCGGCAACCAGTCCTCGATCGGCCGTCCCTCCACGGTTGTGTACCGGAGCAACGGCACCATGGTATCGCCGTGCCCCCCCAGCACCATCGCCTGCACGCTCTGCACTGAGACCCCCAATTCCGCAGCAACGAAGGCGCGCAGCCGAGCCGAATCCAGCACCCCGGCCATCCCCAACACCCGTGCCTTGGGAAACCCGCTCACCCGATGCGCCACGTGCGCCATCGCGTCCAAAGGATTCGTGACCATCAGGAGGATAGCCTCCGGCGACCGCGCCGCAATCTCACGTACCACTCCCTGCACGATCCGCGCATTCGTGGCCAGCAGTTCATCCCGGCTCATACCCGGTTTGCGCGGTACCCCGGAGGTAATCACGACGACGGCAGACCCAGCCGTCTCCGCGTAGCCGTTGCTCCCCACCACTCGGGAGTCGTACCCGTAAATCGGCCCGGCTTGCATCAGGTCCAGTGCCTTGCCTTGCGGCACCCCCTCAACGATATCCACCAGGACCAGGTCGTAGCAGTTCTTCTCCGCTAGCCGCTGAGCTACCGTCCCGCCCACGTTTCCCGCCCCGACGACGGTAATCTTCGCTCTCCCCATGCTCTTGCTCCTTGCGTCGCAACGATGAGCAGTGGTCCGTGGTTAGTGGTCAGTGACAAGAAGAATAGGGTTCCTCAACTCACCAACCACCGACCACTAACCATCTCCCATTCAGTGTCCTTCGTGCGCCGTCCATCCTCCCACCTTGAAGTTGAGCGTGCAGACAAAATTCTCGCCGTCGTAGAAATTCACTTTGATCTTCTTCTTCCCGTAGGTCTTGGCTAGGAACTCCTCCGGATGGTCCACCAGTTCCTGATACCCGCCGGGCGGATACGATCCCAACTCAACAAAGCTGACGATCATCCCGGCCTTGACCTCTTGGAGAATCTTCACTGAGCAGCGCGGAAAGATCTCCCAGAACTTCGCATCAATTTCCTCCCGAGTCGGCTCCGCACGTTCTTCCCCCGGCTTGACATTCTTGTTGGCGAATTTCGCCTGTCGCCGGACGTACGGATACTGATGCCCCGTAAACAGCTTGTAGAGCCACGGCGGGATGGTCCGTTCAGTCATAAAAGAGCCGATAGCAAATGGCTGATAGCTGATGGCCTAAGATTAAGACCAGATGGCTGACTGCCGATAGCAAAGCGATCAGCTCCTAACCTTTTGCCATATGCTATGAGCCATTTGCCATCTGCCATCTGCCATCTGCCATCTGCTATCAGCTCCTCGTCAGTTGCTGATACACCCTGGGCAGCCGCTCCGGCAACGCCCCCGCATGATCAATGATCAAAAATCGAACCTCCCCGTACATCCGCCGGAGGTAGTCGTCGGCGTCACGGTCCACCGTGATACAAAACGGCTCAATGCCCTGCATGCGGGCCTCCCGCAACGCCATCTTCGTGTCTTCCAGCGAGTACTCCTCCGCGTACCCCTCGTCAAGCGGCTTCCCGTCGCTGATCAAGATCAGCAGCCTGACCCGTGCAGGCCTGGCCAACAGCTTACGCGTGGTGTGCCGGATCGCGGCGCCGTCCCGATTCTGGTGCAGGGGGGCTACCGCCCCGATGCGCGACGCGGCGCGCCCGCCGGCCGGCTCCTCGAAATCTTTCACGACCACGAAGTCCACCTGGTGCCGCCCCTGCCCGGAATAACCGTAGATCGCGTACTGGTCTCCGATCGCTTCCAGGGCCTCGCACAGCAACACGAGCCCCTCTTTCTCGACGTCGACCACCCGGCGCCCATCCGATTCGATCTGCCGGCTGGTGGACCCGCTCATGTCCACGAGGAACGCGGTCGCCACCGCCCGTTCCCGCTTCTCGCGCCGGACGTAGATGCGATCGGATGTCTCTGCCCCGGCCATCCGGTCCGCCGTCCGCCCGATGGCGGCATCCAGGTCCAGGTCCTCTCCGTCCGTCTGCCCGTGGACTCGCCGAAGGGCGGAGGGGCGGATGCTTTCGAAATACCGGCGGAGCAGCCTGACCGACGGCCCATGCGCGGCCAGCGTGGCTTCGGCGAAGTCGGCGGTGCCTTCGGGCGCCATCCGCTCGATCACGCGGCACCAGCCGGACCGGTAGTCCTGGATGAGACCGTCCCATTCATCGTACAGAAAGGCCCGATCCTGGGATTGGCCGACCTCACGCCTCTCCCGCCGATCGTCACCGACCGCCAGCATCTGCTCGACCGCCGAGCGGGGCGAGACGCCTGGAACCAGCTCCTCGCCGATCACTTCGCCGCGTCGCTCGTCGGTGGTCTGGGTGGCACCGCCGCCCGCTCTTCCGCTTCCTCCTTCTTCTCCGGCTCCGCCGCGGTCCCTTACCATGTCCGGGTTCATCGCCCCGCGATACGCCCAGTTCGTGACCGGCCGGTACTCTCCCGATATCTCCTCGGATGCCTTGGGTCCCGCGCCCTGCTCCGTCTCCATCGCCGACTCCCCGCGCGCGTCAGATTCCTGCAGGACGGTGGCCAGCATCTCATCCAGCGTCACGTAGACCCGATCCGCTAACCGGACCGCCTCTTCGGCCGTGGCGCTGGGCGTCAGGATGGTTTGCGAGAGCGCCCAGATCCGTTCAACGACCTCAGCAATCGCGTCCGGCACCCTGACCGTGCCTGGCTCGACGGTGGACAGCAGCAACAAGGCATCCACCACCATCTCGCGGACCGACAGCCCGTGCAAGAAGGAGCGGGTGGTGACCGCCTCTTTCGCCAGCTCGGCGAGATCGCGCCGAAGGCCGGGATAGTCATGCTGCAGCCGGTACTCCACCCGGGCATCTTCCAGGACCGTCCACAGATCACGAATCAGGCCTGGCTGGGGATACAGCGCGAAGATTTGTTCTAACGTGTGAACCTTGTGACCGTCTTGACCGTGGGGCCGGCCGTACCGCCGCTGGATGTCGACAATCAAGTCCGCCAGCCGCCCGAGCGGCAGGCTGTAGGTGCCGAATTCCAGGTGTCCGGCCTCGTGCGCCGTCATCACTGTATAGAGCCGGACATTCTGCTCACGCGACGGATAGCGTCGCAGGATCGCCGGCAGCGCGATCGTCCGTCCGTCCGGGCTGACCGTCGCCCTGACCGACTCCTTGCCGGTCTTACCCGCGGCGTCCGGTTCCGGTGGATCCGGCAAGGCCCGGATCGTCACGTCGGTCCCGCACAACCCTTGCGCGAACAGCTTCAACGACCGGGCTATCTGCCTGAGCGGCACGCCGCTCATGGCCTGTTCCACCGAGGCCAAGGCTTTCTTCGTTTCCAAGGCGAAATAGGCACGGGCGCCTTCAACGCTGTACGCCAGGACCTCCATCCCGCCCTTGAACCAGTCCTCAAACTTGCCCGCGTTGTCTTGGCCTTGGTCGGGCGTCGCGATCAGGGTCAGAATCTCCGGGCAGCGGCGCACATAGGCCAACGCCGCCTCCGCATCCTTTTCAGCCGTCAGGACGCCGTAGCGCAGCACGCGGAGTCGCCACTCTTCAGAGAACATCCGCCGCAGGAGTGACGGGGACTCCGCCAGAAACGAAATGGCCGCTTGCGGAGCGCGGTCGGCCAGCGTGGAACCCAGCTCCACCACGGACTTTCTCACCGCAGCTCCTTCAATATCGCCCAGGATGGCCGGGCTGGCCCGGAAGAACTCCAGCGTGCCGAGATAGTCGGTTTTGCCCAGGCTGTTCCGGGTTATCAACTTCATCCCGAACGCGACCCAGGCGCGCACCTGCTCGAAGGGGATCACCCGGGCCAGCGCGAAACACTGGCGGAAGAACTCGATCCCCAGCACGTAATCGAAGCGCGCCAACTCGACGCCGAGATCGGCCCATGCGCCAAGCTGATCGGCGGGCAGGACCGCAAGCAGCTCAGGCGCCTTCCTGAGGAACTCGAGCGCGATGTTCGGATCGCTGTCGGCCAGTTCCAGCGCCAACGCCAAGACGCGGCGGCGTGCTGGCCCCGACTCGATCAGTCCCAAGATCAGCGGGCTCTCCTTGAAATACTTCATGGCCGCCGCGCCGGACGACTGCGCCAGGGCCACGCCAAGGTCCAGCCAGGAGACGACCTCCGCCAGTCCGTCACGCCGTTGCAGTTCCGGCAAGGCCTCCACCGCACCCTGTGCGGCCTTCGGGGAAGCCTCCTCCAGCTCATCGAGCAAGGCAAGGACTGCCGCCACCGTCTCGGCCTCGCCGGCGGCTTGGACTAATTGGGCGACCAGCTCGGTAGCCACGGCCCGGGTTAATGACCCCGCCAGACGTGCGATCAATTTGTCTTCCTGTGTCATTGCTTTGCCTTCGCTTTGCCCCCAGCTTCTCGTCTATTGCCTTCGGATCTGAATTTGCGAATTGTAAAGGAGGCAGCGGTGCTTGTAAACTAGCGGCACGAAGGAAAGACAGCATGAACCCACCGAACAAACACAGCCTGGATAAGATGTGGAGGTTCGTGAAGGGCTTCGCCAAAAAGAGCGGGACCACCTTTCATCCGAATCCGGCCGTGACCGAGGCAGTCGTGAACGGGCTGGCCGCCCACGTGGACGAACTGGGCAAGCCGCTCTGTCCCTGTAATTTCTACCCTGACAAGCAGGCCGAGGCGAAGCTCCGCCGCTGGATTTGCGGTTGTGACGAGATGCAGATCTATAAATACTGCCATTGTCTGCTGTTCGTGCGAGATGACGGCCTGCCGATCACCGAATACCTACCGGAAGACCACGAGGGACGGCAGGTGTACGGGCTGGTCACCGACCCGACCCCGGACAAGGGGCGCGCCCTCCGCCACAAGGCGGCGCCCCAGACACGAACCCACGCTCCAGCCGAACACGCTCAAGTCTTGGCGGCGCCGAGCGACACGCGGAAACCTTGATCGCTTCATTCCTTCGTCGCCACCGGCGGAGCGGGCGGAATATCGTGTTCGCCGTCGCCATCGCGGCGTCGCTGATTGCCATGACCGCAGTGGACCCCCAAACGCTTCCGGTCACGACCGATCTCGCCAAGAGCCTCCGGTCCCATGTGGAGTTCCTGGCCAGCCCCGACCTCAAAGGCCGGAAGCCGGGCACCCCCGGTAACCGCACGGCCGCAGATTACATTTCGAGCCAGTTTCGCGAGGCTGGCCTCGAAAGCCTGCCCTCGCTACACGGCTACGGTCATCAGATCTCCGCCAAGCTGGGCGACAACCTGATCGGCGTGCGACCCGCAGCGGCGCTCCAGATGTCATCACAACGTTCCCCGCGATGGCTTTTGATCGGCGCGCACTATGATCATCTGGGGGGCAACTACCTGGGCGCCGACGACAATGCCTCGGCGGTCGCCATCCTGATCGAGTTAGCCCGCCGCCTGCCCGCTCTTCCGCATCATTCGGTGCTGTTCGTGGCCTTCAACGCGGAAGAGCCCCCGTTCATCCGCACTCCCCTCATGGGCTCGCAGTATTTCGCGGACCATCTTCCGGCCGAAATCGGATCTCTCTCCAGTCTTCAAGCCGTGATCATCATGGATTTGATGGGCGGCGTGCACTGGGACCCCCTGCGCGAGGTGATTTTCGCAGCGGGCGCGGAGAAGAGTCCGGCTCTGTACCGCCGTGTGAAAGAAGCCGCCTCCCGCCCGGGAACGTTGAACGATGAACGCGGAATGATGAATGCCGAACAGGGGAGTTCCTCACTCAGCACCCAGCACTCAGCACTCAGCATTCTTCCGGTGGGGATGCATCTGGTCGAAGAGATTCCCCTCGTGGGCCAGGTGTCCTTCAGCGACTATGACGCGTTCCGGAATGCGTCGGTCCCGTTCCTGTTTCTTTCTGCAGGCCGGACACCTCACTATCACCAGCCCTCCGATTTGCCCGACACGCTCCATTACGAGCGCATGGCCTCGACGGTCAGATGGCTCAAAAATCTGTTGCAACACGTTGATCAGGACACGGAGCCGTATCGGTTCGAGGCAGGTCGCATGGAGTTTGCCGACGAGGTGGCCAGCCTGCGTCCCCTTGTTGCACGGGCCGCCGACTGGAGTACGAGAATTCCCGGTACGTCGCCGCTCTCGCTCTGGAAGCTCCGACGGGACGACCAGTGGCTGAATGGGCTGGACCCCGCGGCGCCGTCTCAGGAAGATGTGAAGAGACTGGAGCGGGTCGCAATCAGGCTGCAGTGCCTGCTGGCGGATTTCCCCGCCTGTTTCCTGATCTGACCCCGCTGAGAGCTCAGAACGTGAGCACTTTGTCCGAGTCAACCACCCACTGGGCCAGTTGGCTCATCGTGCTGATCTCAGCCCCCTCAATCAGGCTAAGCTTGTGAATGCCGCGGCCCTCGGCACAGGTTCCGCAAATCTTGACCTGCCCTCCTTTAAATTTTTCTAGCGCTCAAGACGACAAAAGCACCCTCTTGATTTCACGAAACAGGGTCGGCACATCGCCCACGAAGCAAGGGTGCTCGTCAAACCACTGATCATATTCCAGCGCATGTTGGTCAAAGACCGTCACCCCGTCCATGACCACCGTTACTCCTCGCGACTCAACGGATATCGGCCCGTTGCCCCCACGAACGGGAGCACCAGCATTCCGACCAACGTCAAACGAGCCGGGTCTCGGAATTGTTCCAATCCGAGGGCCATTCCTTCTTGTCCATGCGCGGGCTCCCCCCTGTAGGTACCCAGCAAACGGTCCCACCAGGGGAGGTTAAAACCAAAGTTTGTATTCGTCTCCCGCGGGAGGATCGAATGATGGACGCGGTGCATGTCGGGGGTCACGACGACCCATCGAAGGAACCGATCCGCCGCAGGAGGCATCCACACGTTGCCGTGGTTGAACATCGAAGTGGCATTAAGCAGCACTTCGAAGCACAATACTGCCGCTGGCGCTGGACCGATCACCACCACCACCGCAAGCTTGATGACCGTCGAAAGCATCACTTCAATCGGGTGGAATCGTGCGCCGGTGGTGACATCGCAATCTAAGTCCGCATGGTGCATCATGTGGAAGCGCCAGAACGCGGGCACCGCGTGGAACATCACGTGCTGAAGATAGAGCACAAAATCCAGCGTCACCACCGCCAGCAAGCCCTCGAACCAGGCCGGCAGGCTGAGGCGATTCAGCAAGCCCCAGCCTTGGTCGGCAGCCAACAGCGCCGTTCCTACCGCCCCACTCGCAAAAAGCATCCGGACGACAAGCGTGTTCAGCACGACGACTGAGAGATTCGCTGCCCAGCGTCGTGACTTGGAGGTGGTCAATCGGCGACGCGGGCTCATGATCTCCCAAGATGCCATGACGCCCAGGATGCCCACGAACGCGGACAGCCTAATTAATGCATCGGCATTCATGCTTCGGGTCTCCGGGGTACTCGAGACGACCGCGCCCGCAGTCGCTTGGCCAGTCGCTCCCTGTCTCGGTGGAGCTTATGTGGTTTCCGGCTGAATACCCTCGCGATCTCGTCCACAACAAATCGAGGGATCGAACGAGGCCCCCGCCCGTCGGTGACCATGCGGACCCCCTGTTTGGCGGGCACAACAGTCCCGATGCGGGCAGCGGCGATGCCGGCTTGGGCAAGCCGGCGAAAGATCGTTTCCTCATAGTCAGGGTCCGCGCAGATGAGCAAGGCGCCCGAGGCGATGGCCCCCAGAGGGTTCAAGCCGAAATCGGCGCAGAGCGTGGCTCCCTCAGGGAGAATCCGGATCGCGCGCTCTTCGACCCTCACGCCAACCCCGGATGCCTCGGCCAATTCATAGAGCGCGGCGCTCACCCCCCCCTCGGTCGGATCATGCATGGCATGGACACCCCCGGCTGCCAGCGCCGCCTGCGCGTCATGCACGACGCTCAGACCGGGCTCGGTCAGATACCTTCTGCAGCGGGCGATGAATCGTGGCGGGTAGCGTTTCCGGAGTTCTGCCGTCCGCTCGCGAGCCAAGATCGAGACGGCTTCGATCGGAATCCCCTTCGTGAGCAAGATCGCGTCGCCAATACGGGCGCCCGCCGTGGTGAGCAGCCGGTTTTTGGGACATTCCCCGAGCAAGCACCCCACGATCACCGGCCGGGTCACGGCCCCGGTGATCTCGGTATGGCCCCCGCACAGCGAGACCTTGAGATTCCGGCAGGAGGCCGCAAGCTGCGCAAAGATACGCGAGGCTTTTGCAGGAGTTGTGGCTCGCGCCGGGAGGAGGAGCGTGGCCAGGAACCAGCGCGGTACGGCACCCATGGTCGCAAGGTCGTTTGCGTTGATGGTCAAGGCATAGGCGCCGATTTCATCCGCGACGAAGGTGATGGGATCGGTCTTCGCGACGAGATACCGATCTCCGAGGTCAATGGCGGCAGCATCCAGGCCGATGCCGGGCCCGACGACAACGCGCGGGTCGCGGTTGCGCGCAGATTTTCCGATCCCGGCCAGCAGGCGCCGGAGCAGGGGGGCCGGCAGCTTGCCGGTCGGAAGGGGTTTGGCATTCATCTCCGCGACGGCTTCAGCACGAATCCTTCTTGAAGGCCTCCCAAACCTGTCGGCTCGACACGCCCTTCAGCAACACCCGCTTGTGCCGTGACCCCGTTCCGGAGCGGAGCACCACTGCGCTCTTGGAAATCCCGAAGCAATCGGCGAGGAACGAACACAGCGTCTCATTGGCTGCTCCCCCGACCGGCGGCGCGGCCACGCGGAACTTCAAGGCATCTCCGTGTGCTCCGGCGTACTCCGTGCGCGCCGCATTGGGCTGGACATGGACGGTCAGCACGGCCCCTTCGGGACTATCCTGGACGGTCGCCTGCGCCATCGGAGTCACCTGACAGGGCGTTCTACGGTTCAGTCAGATAGGAGGGGAAGACCGTTGCGGTCAGATGGTTTTAACTTTTCACGGCCTGGAGCGCCTCCCGGAGTTCCCCTACCCGCCTGGCTAGGAGGTCCAGATGCATGTCTCGCTGGGCCTGATCGTCGCGGGTTTTCCAGAGGCGGTGGAACACGATCCCCACCTCGCGCCTGAGCGTGGCGGCTTTCGCGTAGGCGAGGGTCTTGGCCTGCTCCTCGGTCACCTGGCAGCCGGATTTCCTCAATGCATACAGCTGATTGTGCAGCGTATCCAGGCCGGCCTTGTAGTCCGCTTGCCCGCGGACCGCTTTGATGCTGCCCTCGATCATGTTGGTCAGGTTGATCTGTGTGTCAATCCCGCTCGGCCCTTTGGCTTGCTCCAAGAACTCGCCGGCTCTCGGATGCATGAGGCTCCCGCAGCCTGACAAAACCGCCAGCACTCCACCCATGACGATGACGCGCATTCCCCACCGTCCACACATTGGCTCCTCCCTCCGCATTTCTTGGCGATAGGCGATCGGCTATGGGCTATAGGCAAGGAGCGATGGGTTCGAAGTAAGCCTTGAGTGCTTCCCTATAGTCCATCGCCTATAGCCCCCTAGCCTCTTGTCCGGTTAGAAAATCGCGTTGACCAGTTCCGCAATGCTCCGCTGCATGTCCGGATCGTCGGTGATCGGCCGCGTCACGGTTGCCTCGCACGCGCGGGCAGGGGCCACCCCCTGCCGGATGAGTTCGCCGGCGTAGATCAGAAGCCGGGTGCTCACGCCCTCCTCCAGACCATGGCTCCTGAGATTTCGGACCTTTTCGCCCAGCTTGACCAATCGCTGGGCCATCTCTTTATCCACACGCGCTTCGTGCTCGATGACCCGGACCTCGACGTCGCGGGGCGGGTAGGAGAACTCGATCGCCATGAACCGCTGCTTGGTGCTCTGCTTCAGGTCCTTGAGGACGCTCTGGTAGCCGGGGTTGTAGGAGATCACCAGCATGAACTCGTCGACCGCCTCGATCACCTGCCCTTTCTTTTCAATCGGCAGGAGGCGGCGATCGTCGCTCAGCGGATGGATGATGACGGTGGTGTCTTTCCGGGCTTCGACGATCTCGTCCAGGTAGACGATCGCGCCGTGCTTCACGCCGAGCGTCAGCGGCCCATCCAACCAGACCGTCTCCTCCCCCTTCAGGAGGTACCGGCCCACCAGATCGGACGCCGTGAGGTCCTCATGGCACGCCACCGTGATGAGCGGACGTCCTAGACGGTAGGCCATGTGCTGGACAAAGCGCGTCTTCCCACAACCGGTCGGCCCTTTGAGCATCACCGGCATCCGGCTCCGGGCAGCGATCGTAAACAGGCCGATTTCGCCGGATACCTCGGCGTAATACGGCTCTTCCCGGAGCCGATACCGCTCGATGTCCAGTTCCTGTCCCTTGCCGGGAGGCCGGTCGCCCGGTTGGCCCATGCCGCGCTCCTTCATCCGCAGTTGCGCCGACGCCCTTCCCGGCAGGGAGCCGCCCTGAGAAGCCAGCCCATCGCCTGGCGTCTGACGTGAGTCACGGTTCAGCAATAACTGAAAACGCTTCTAATATCAAGTCACTCTCGCAGGTCACCCCTGTGGTCTCCCGCCCCGGCGGCACTGCAAGGATTCCCCCGCTTCTGGCCACCGGTGTGCCCTTGTGGTCGTTGAATACGAGAAACGAGCCATGATTGAAGAAGATGAAATTGTTGACAATAGGACAGGAATTTTCCA
>JACQQM010000052.1 GCA_016207025.1 Nitrospirota bacterium
CCCTTGTGGATGCCAAACTCTTCGCTTTCGGTGAACAGGAGTTGCAGGCCCAGGCAGATGCCCAAGAAGGGCTTTCCTCCGGCAATGGCGCGACGAATCGGTTCGACCAACCTATAGCGCTCAAGATTGGTCATACAGTCGGCAAAGGCCCCAACTCCCGGCAACACCAGATGGCTCGCATCGTCGATCACGCGGCGCTCGCGTGTCACCACGGCATCGTGCCCCACCGTTTCGAAGGCTTTCTGGACGCTCCTGAGATTGCCCATGCCGTAGTCGATGATAGCAATCATGGCTCGCTCTGCGGTGGGCTAGAGGCACTGGGCACTGGGCAATAGGCGACCCCTTGCCCCATAGCCTATCGCCTCGCGCCTATAGCCTTCCTTTCGTGGAGAGCACCCCCGTCACCCGCTCATCCAAAGCGGTGGCCTGATCCAGCGCTTTTGCCAAGGCCTTGAACACGGCCTCCACAATATGGTGGGGGTTGCGGCCATACAGCAAATTGACATGCAGGTTCATGGCCGCGTGGGTCGCAAAAGCCTGGAAGAAATCCTCAAAGAGGCCGAGGTCGAACGCTTTGATTCGACGCTGAGGCAACTCCACGCGATAGACCAGATATGGGCGGCCGCTCAGATCCACGGTCACCTGAGCCAGGGTCTCGTCCAGCGGGACGGACGCCCACCCGAACCGGCGCACACCTTCTTTCGTCCCCAGCGCCTGCTTGAGCGCGTCACCCAACACGATCCCGATGTCCTCGACGGTGTGGTGATCGTCAATCTCGGTATCACCCTTGGCCTGGACGGTCAGGTCGAAGAACCCGTGCTTCGCCAAGAGGGTCAACATGTGGTCCAGAAACGGAATCGAGGTCTGGATCTGGCCGCGGCCGGTTCCATCCAGGGCCAGGTCAACCTTGACCTGCGTTTCGGTGGTGGTCCGTTCGATCGTGGCCCGTCGTCGCGATTGCGCCGTGCTCATGAGTGCCTGCTCTCCACTGATTTCGCGTGCGCATCGAGGCCCTCCATCTGGGCGATGCGCGACACGTGATCTTTGACCTTGGCCAGCTCCTCCTTGGTATACGCGATGATGTTACTCTTTTTGACATAGTCGTCAAACGAGAGGGGCGAAAAGAACCGGGCGGTGCCGCCCGTGGGCAGGACGTGGTTGGGGCCGGCGACGTAATCGGCGACGGCCGGCGGGGTGTACCGGCCCAGAAACAGGGCACCGGCGTGCCGGACTTTTTCCAGGTAATCGAACGGGCGGTCCACCGACAGTTCCAAATGCTCCGGGGCGATCTCGTTGGCCAGCTCGATCGCTTCTTCCATGCTGCCGACGATCAACGCGACGGCGTGCCGAGCGATGGACCTGGCGACGATCTTTTCACGCTTCAGCTTCTTGAGCTGCTCCTGGATCTGGCGGGTGACCTCTTTGGCCAGACGGTCCGAGGTGGTCACCAAGTACACGCGGGCTTCTTCATCGTGTTCCGCCTCGCAGAGGAGGTCCGCCGCCACGTGCGAGGGATTGGCGGCCTCATCCGCGATCACCAACAGCTCACTGGGGCCCGCGATCATGTCGATGCCCACGGTGCCGTACAGCAGCCGCTTGGCCGTCGCGACATAGATATTCCCGGGCCCGACGATCTTGTCGACGCGCGCAATGCTCTTGGTACCGTACGCCATTGCGGCCAGGGCCTGGACGCCGCCGATCCGATACACCTCGTCCACGCCGGCAATATCGGCGGCCACCAGCAGATAGGGGCTGATCCCCCCTTTGGGAGCGGGCGTGCACATCACCACCCGCTTCACGCCAGCCACTTTCGCCGGAATGGCGCTCATGAGAACGGACGACGGGTAGACCGCCTTTCCCCCCGGCACGTAGAGCCCGACTGCGTCAATCGGCATGACCACCTGTCCAAGCGTCGCGCCGTTGTCCTGGTACATCCAAGTCTTGGTCCGCTGCCGCTCGTGGAACGCGGTGATCCTCTGGGCGGCGTAGCGGAGCGCGTCCCCTTCTTCTTTCCGGATCTGGTAGTACGCCTCCTTCAGCTGTTCGGGACTGATCCGGAACTGAGACGGCTTGAGCGACACCCGATCGAACTTTTTCGTGTAGCGAATGACTGCAGTGTCCCCTCCGCGCTCAACCGCCTTGAGGATGGTCTTCGCGGCGGTCTCCACCGCGCCGCTTTGGAGGTTGGACCGAGACGTGATGCGCTTGACCGCAGCCTTGAATGCCCGATCCTTGCTCGATATCACCTTCATCGTCGCCCTCCCTGCCTCGTCACTCTTCGACGGCGTGCATGCCAGTCGCGCCGGCCATCCGGCTATCGGCCTTTTCTCGGCCGTCCATTCTTCAGCCTGGCGATCAGCTCGGTCAGCTCACCATGTTTCATCTTCAGGCTGGCCCGGTTCACGATCAGTCGCGCGGTCGATTCCGCGATCACGTCCACCTCGACCAGATGATGGGCCTTCAGAGTCCTGCCGCTCGAAACCAGGTCCACGATCCGCTCGGCCAATCCCACGACGGGGGCCAGCTCGATGGATCCGTACAGTTTAATGATCTCAACCGGAATGCCCTTCTGGTTGAAATACCGTTCCGTGATGTTCGGATATTTCGTGGCCACCCGGATCTTCGCGGACAGCCGGTCGCGGAGTTCCTGCCCCTGTCGGGCCGCCACCGAAATCCGACACGCGCCGATCTTCAGATCCAACGGCTCATACACATCCCGGTCCTGCTCCAACAGCACATCCTTGCCCACCACGCCGGCATCGGCCGCCCCATACTCCACATAGGTCGGCACATCGCTCGGCCTCACGATCAGGAGGGTCAGGTCAGCGCCGGGACAGGTTATGACAAGACGGCGGCTTTCGGTCGAGAGCCCGTTGCTCCCGTAGCCAGCCCGTTTGAACAGCTCCAGCGTGGGCGCCAGCAACTTACCCTTCGACAGCGCGACCGTGATCATGTCGCGACGGTCACAGCGCTCCCCGCGCCGCCCCTTACCCGACGGATCACGGCTCCCAGACCGCCCAGCTTCTCCTCGATCCGCTCATAGCCGCGGTCCAGATGATAGACCCGGGAGACCTCGGTCTCCCCCTCGGCCGCCAGCCCCGCTACAATCAGACCGGCGCTGGCTCGAAGATCCGAGGCCATCACCGGCGCCCCGGTGATCTTCTCGGTGCCGTTCACCACGGCATGACTGCCTTCTACTTTGATATCGGCACCCATGCGCCGGAGTTCCGGGACATGGATGAACCGGCTTTCAAAGACCGTTTCGGTGATCACGCTGGTGCCTTCCGCCACGCACATCAGCGCCATCATTTGCGCTTGCATATCGGTCGGGAATCCCGGGTAGGCAAACGTCTTCATGTCCACTCCCTTCGGACGGCGCGACGCCTTCAGGCGGATGCTCTCTTTGCCCTCCGTCACGTCGAAGCCGGCCTCTCGAAGTTTCATGCTCACCGCTTCCATGTGGTTGGGCAGGCACCCTTCCACGCAGACATCGCCTCCGGTGATCGCCCCTGCCGCCAGGAAGGTTCCCGCCTCGATCCGGTCCGGGATCACCTCGTGGTCGGCCCCTCTGAGCGCCGGCACGCCTTCCACCGTGATGAGATCGGACCCGGCCCCCGTGATCCTGGCCCCGCGTTTGATCAGGAACGCCGCCAGATCCACGACTTCAGGCTCTCTGGCCGCATTTTCGATCACCGTGGTGCCTTCAGCCAGGCAGGCCGCCATCATCAAGTTTTCCGTCCCGGTCACCGTCGGGGTATCGAGGTAGATCCGCGCCCCTCGCAGACGTTTGGCCTTCGCCCTGATGTAGCCATGCTCGATGGTGACCTCGGCGCCCAGTTTCGCGAGCCCGGCCAGGTGCAAATTCACCGGTCTGGTCCCGATCGCACAGCCGCCGGGGAGGGACACAGCCGCCTCGCCCCATCGCGAGACCAGCGGGCCCAGCACCAGAACCGAGGCGCGCATCGTTTTCACAAGTTCGTAGGGCGCTTCGGTGGAACGGACGGTCTCCGCGCTGATCGCCGCGCGGCTCCCTTCGGCCTTGACCGCGACTCCTAAGAGACCGAGAAGCTTGACCATGGTGACCACATCCACCACGCGTGGAAGATTGGTGATCACGCACTCGCCACCACCCAGAATGGTGGACGCGAGGATCGGCAAGGCGGCGTTTTTCGCCCCGCTTACCCTAACGGTCCCGCGCAGCGGATTCCCGCCTGTGATCACGATTCGATCCATGCGCTTCCTTTCGGCTTTTACTTTTTCCTTGTCAGACAGACCACCCGTTCAATGCCCGCCGAATCCTGTATGACGCGAGCCAACCCATACCCGCCCCGCGTCACGGCGATCCGACAGAGCCGGCCGGCCTGCCCCTGTCCCACTTCCAGAACCAGCCGCCCTCCCGGTTTCAGAAATTCCAGCGCGTCCTTCAGAAGCCGCCGGTGGATCGTCAGCCCGTCTTCGCCGCCGGCCAGTGCCAGCCTGGGTTCGAACGCTCCCACCTCGGGTTGAAGGCCCGCCAGTTCGCCCTCAGGAATATAGGGAGGATTGGAGACCACCGCCTCCAGCCTCCCTTCAAGATCGATCCTCCGAAGAGGCTCGAACAGATCGCCGGCGAGGAAAATGACGCGATCCCCGAGCTCATGTCGGGCGGCGTTCTGCCGCGCGATGCGGAGGGCAGCCTGGGACCGGTCCGTCGCATAGATGGAAGCGTGCGGCAGGGCATGAGCCAGCGCCACCGCGATGCACCCGGATCCGGTTCCGATGTCCGCGATGATCGGCGCCGATGCGGAACAGAAGGCTCGCGTGAGCTCTTCCACCAGCAGTTCGGTCTCCGGCCGGGGAATCAGCGCACCAGGCCCCACCTGAAACTCCAAGCCGCAAAACTCCTGGGTGCCCAGGATGTACTGGAGCGGCTCGCGAGCGGCCCGCCTCGCAAACAACTCCCGCGCCCGCTGCGACTCCTTCTGTCTCACCGTGCGGCGCCCGTCCAACTGCAGCGCCAGGCGGGTGGCCCCGAGCGCGAACTCCAGAATCCAGACCGCCTCTTGCCGGGCGTTCTGGATGCCGGCTTCCGTCAGTCGCGAGACCCCTTCGCGAAGGAGGGCGGCGAGCGTGGGGGCACAGTCCTCACCAGGCGCCGGCTCGGCGGTTATTTGCCGCGCGGTGCATTCCATCATGTCTCCGAACCCAAGGGGGTGGCGCGGGCCGCCCGCACGGCGTCCACGATCTCATCCAAGTCGCCGTTGAGGACTTGTTCCAGCCTGTGCAACGTCAGCCCAATTCGGTGATCGGTCACGCGGTTCTGCGGAAAATTGTAGGTCCGGATCTTTTCGCTCCGATCCCCGGTTCCCACTTGAGATTTTCGGCTCTGGGCGATCTCCGCTTCCTGCTTCGCCCGCTCTGCCTCCACGATGCGAGCCCGGAGGGTTCTCATCGCCTTAGCCCGATTCTTCAACTGCGAACGTTCATCCTGGCAGGTCACCACCACCCCGGTGGGAATGTGTGTGATCCGCACCGCCGAGTAGGTTGTGTTGACGCTCTGGCCGCCGGCCCCCGAGGAACAGAAGGTGTCAATCCTGAGGTCTTTGGGGTCGATCTGCACGTCAACCTCGTCCACTTCGGGCATGACCGCGACCGTGACGGTCGAGGTATGGATGCGCCCGCTGGCCTCGGTGGCCGGAACCCGCTGCACACGATGGACCCCGCTCTCGTGCCGGAACTGCCCGTAGGCGCCCTTCCCCTCTACCAGCATCACCACTTCCTTGTAACCCCCGATCCCGGTTTCGCTCGCTTCCACCACCTCTACGCGCAGCCGTTTCTTTTCGGCGTACTTCACATACATCCGAAAGAGGTCGCCAGCAAAGAGGGCGGCTTCGTCGCCGCCCGTTCCGGCCCGGATCTCGACGAAGGTGTTTTTCTCGTCGCGCGGATCCTTGGGCGCCAAGAGATCCAGGGCGCGCTCTTCCATCTCGAGACGGCGCTCCTGAAGCCGGCGAGCCTCCTCGGCCGCAAGCCGTTGCAGCTCGACCTCCACGCGGGGGTCCTTGAGCATCTGGTCCGTCTCGGCAAGTTGCTTCAGGAGATCTTGGTACTCGCTGTAGAGCTGCGCGATCTCCCCCAGCTCGGTGCGTTCCTTGTTCAGCTTGTGGATCAGGGACGGTTGGCTGAGGACGGACGGGTCCATGAGCTGCTTGTTCAGCTCCTCATAGCGATGGGCCGTCGCCGCCCATTTCGAGAGCAACGTGGCCTCTCTGGTCTCAGCCGCATGCGTGTCAGCCATGGCGTCTCACAGGCCCAAAAAACAAAAAACCCCGCCCCTCCTCGAGGCAGGATTCCTGCGTGGTCTGCCGCTCAACTCTACTTCTTTTTCGTATACTTCTTTTTGAATCGTTCCACACGCCCTTCGGTGTCTACAATCTTTTGCGTGCCGGTAAAGAACGGGTGGCAGCGGGAACAAATATCCACCTTGATGTCGCCGACGGTGGAGCGGGTCTTGAACTTCGCTCCACAGGCACAACTGACGGTGGCTTCCACGTACGTCGGATGAATGCCTTTTTTCATGCGGTCTCCTCAGCAAGTAGCAAGCAGCTTATTCGGAGCTATTCGCTATCAGCTATCAGCTCGTTATCTGTTCATGGATTGGAGGAATTCCTGGTTGGACTTCGTCCCCTGCATCTTGTCCATCAGAAACTCCATCGCTTCCATGGTTCCTAGCGGGCTCAGCACCTTCCTCAAGATCCACATCTTGTTCAGCCGGTCCTTGTCCACCAGCAGCTCTTCCTTGCGGGTGCCGGACTGACTGATGTCAATGGCGGGGAAGACGCGCTTATCGGCCAACCGACGATCGAGATGCACCTCCATATTGCCAGTCCCTTTAAACTCCTCAAAGATCACATCGTCCATGCGGCTGCCGGTATCCACCAGCGCGGTGGCCATGATGGTCAGACTGCCGCCGTTCTCGATGTTCCGAGCCGCACCGAAGAAACGCTTCGGACGCTGGAGGGCGTTCGAATCCAGACCGCCGGAGAGGACCTTTCCGCTCGGCGGCGCGATCGTATTGTACGCGCGGGCCAGCCTGGTGATGCTGTCCAGCAGAATCACCACGTCCCGCTTGTGCTCGACCAGCCGCTTGGCCTTCTCCAGAACCATTTCGGACACCTGGGCGTGTCGCTGGGCCGGCTCATCGAAGGTCGAGCTGATCACCTCGGCGGCCTTGACCTGACGCTGCCAGTCCGTCACCTCTTCGGGCCGTTCATCAATCAAGAGCACGATCAGCATGATCTCGGGATGGTTCTTGAGGATCGCTCGGGCGATCGCTTGCAGCAGCATGGTCTTGCCGGTTCGCGGCGCCGCCACGATCAGACCGCGTTGCCCCTTCCCGATCGGTGTGACCAGTTCCATGACCCGGGTGCAATGTTCCTCAGGATCGAATTCCAGGTTAATTCGCTCCTCGGGATAGAGCGGCGTCAGGTTGTCGAACAAAATCTTGTCCCGAGCGACCTCCGGATCTTCGTAATTGACCTTCTCCACCTTGAGCAGCGCAAAGTAGCGTTCGCTCTCTTTCGGCGGACGGATCTGGCCGGACACGATATCGCCGGTTCTGAGATTGAAGCGGCGGATTTGGGATGGAGAGATATAGATGTCGTCGGGACCTGGCAGGTAGTTGGAATCCGGCGCCCGCAGGAAACCGAACCCGTCGGGCAAGGTTTCCAGGACTCCTTCTCCGAAGATCACCCCATTTTTTTCGGTCTGCGCTTGAAGGATGGCAAAGATCAACTCCTGCTTTCGCAGGTTAGCCGCACCCTCAATCTTGAGATCCCGTGCCACCTCATTCAGATCCGCGATAGACTTTTGTTTTAACTCTGCAAGATGCATGGTCTTCTCCCTTAACATGGTGCTGGCCGACTCTCCAGACCGCTCTGAGCCTGAAGTCATGCTACGTTGCTGAAACGGTGTGTGCGAACATGGACGAACTGTCGAAGGTGGTTATGCGTGTCCGAAGAGGGTGGCCCGCGAAGGACTAATTATTGGCGCCCTGGGTCTCCATTTTGTGTTGGGTGTTGGCGCTCTTCCTCAACAGAGGAAGGCAACGCACCACGATCCATCCGGCTTCCTGGCTTCGCAGTATGACTTGGCTCGAGATCAGCCCCGGGAAGTTACACAGGTGTGGAAGAACAATTTTGATCGTACGTGATCGTCTTCGGCAAGCTAGTTTGTAGTGATATAGTATCGGCAGTCTGATTCTTTGTCAATAGCTATTTTCGGGCCCGTGAGGCCTCTCGAACACAGCCCGACCGGAGGACCAGGCACCGGCCAGCCCCTTTTCAATCATGCATTGCGCGCCGACCGCGTTTGTGCTAAAGAGTGTGACAGAAGGCCATGGCGCACCGCGAAGAAGGACAGAATCTCGAGAGGATCTTCACCCTCGCCGAAGCCAATCGTCTGATTCCCCAGCTTGAGGAGAATCTGACAGCCGTGAAGCGGGCCAAGGCGGTGCTGATCCGCACGAAAGACGAAATCAAAAAGGCCAGCGCGAAAGCCCAGTTCGGGGGAGGGAGCTATGCCGGCTCCCACTATATCACCGCCCTGGAACAGATCAGCGAGAATCTTCAGGCCATCCAGGAAATGGGCGTCCTGGTCAAGGACCTTGACATCGGGCTCTGCGACTTTCCCTACCTGATGAACGGGCGGATCGTGCATCTCTGCTGGAAGCTGGGTGAGACCGAGATTCGGTGGTGGCATGAGCTCAACAGCGGCTACACCGGTCGCCAGCCCCTGGAAAACGAACAGGCTTAGCGTCTGCTTCGTCCTCTTCCTTTCGTCTCTGCCTAGCGAGCATTCTTCACGATGAAGTTTGTGATCTTCGGCTTCGACGGACCCGACGGGCAGGCGCTCCGCAAGATCCATCGGCCGGCCCATCTCGCCAAATTGGAAACGCTGGACGCGCAGGGACGCGTGGTGCTGGCCGGCCCCCTCACGGACAAGGCCGGCAGTCTGATCGTGATCGAGGCGGATTCCCTGGAGGAAGCGGAGGCGTTCGCCAAGGAAGACCCGTACACGGTCAACGGCGTCTTCGAGCGAATCGAAGTCCATCCGTTCATGCAGGTCTTTCCGAAAGACAGCTGTGCCCGATAGTGCGATCCTGCTTCAATCCCTTTTGTATGCCCCTCTCCTCCGCCGCATTTGCGCAGGCCAACGTTCGCATTGCCGCAGTGAGGGGATGAGCGATATAGTGATAGGCATGAGCATGCGTCGTTCCGCCATCTCGCTGATCATGGCCGCCGTCCTCTCCGGCACCCCGGCTATCGCCCAGAACGCGAACGTGAAGGTGGTCGTGGCCGATGCCACCTATGTCATGGGGGATTCGGATACGCTGGCCGGGGCTGAAGAAAACGTCTTGCTGAGAGCCAAACGCAAGGCGGTCGAAGAGACCGGTGTCTATATCGAAGCCTTATCCCAAGACGTCGAAACGTATTCCAAGGGCACCACCTCGCACTTGAACTCGTTGGGGGTGCGCACGATCGCGGCCGCCGTCACCGAAACCGAAATCCTCGAAAAACGGCGATCGTTGGACGGCGATCGGTTGGTATTCTACGTGAAAATCAGGGCCACGGTGCATCTGGACATGCTGGCGGATGCGGTCAAACGCCTGAAGTCCGACGAGCAACTGGCCGAACATCATCGTCAACTGCACACGGAATACAGCCAGCTCAAGACCGAGTTGGATCGTCTTCGTAAGCAGCTTCAGGATTCCAGCAAGCCTCACAGTGAGACGAGATTGATGCTGAAGAACCGCCGCACCGCCGCCCAACTAATCCGGTCAGCCATTGAGACCCACAGCCTCCCGGAGAAGATCGAGCTGGCTTCCCGTGCCATTGCCGCCGAAGACCGGTTTGTGGAAGCCTACATCGTCAGAGGCCAGACCTATCTCCGGATCGCCTCGCTGGATTTCTCAAAGAAGAGCAAACGGACCGACCTCAATGATTATGTCGAGCGCGCGATTGCGGACTTTGATCGGGCACTGACCCTTGACCCAGCCAGCACGTGGGCGCTGTTGGGACGAGGGGACGCGTACACGTGGCAGAAGAAGCTGGAGGAAGCCGCCGGGGATTATGAACGGATCCTTGCGCTCGATCCGCTGTTTGATGTCGCTCGGCAGAGACTGATCGCCCTCTACACGACCATCGCCAAGAAGCAGGTGGCCTCACGGCAGAAGCGGCAGGCGCTCACGACCCTGGGAAAGGTGCTCCGTCCGGACACACCGCAGAGTTGGTTGGCCCAGCAAAAAGAGGCCTACCTACTGCGGAGCCGTATCTACGCGGAACTTGGCGAACTCGAGCGCGCGGTTGGCGATCTGACCACCGTGGTCCAGGTTGATCCGACCAGCACGCCAGCCCTTCTGCTTCGGGCCAAGCTCTACCGACGCCTGATGCAGGGAAGGCTGTCGAAAGACGACTTCGGGCGGGCCTGCGAGTTGGGTTCCGAAGAAGCCTGCACGGCGTTACAGCCATGACCCCAGCTCCTTGCTCAGGACCTTCTCCCCTGACCACTGGAAAACGGGAAGGGATCGTGTTGGGTCGTCGGAATAATCCCCTAAGCCTATCCCTTCGTCTTCTCAAATCTCTCGATATTCCTGGCTCCAGCGCCACACAATCTCACATCATCTGCGTCCTTCATCCCATCGATCAAGAGACTGGCGTTAAGGACGGACCACGCTCAATTGACGCAACTGGACAGCATTTGAATGCCTCGCTCCGGTGCCGATGAAACCTGAATGGGAACTCTTTCATGAGGTCGGAGTTTTCATTGACAACCAGATTTGAGAGCAGCTATACTCCACTCTCAACTCAGCGTGAGATTTGATAAATGCCGCGGGTGAGGGGTTAGTCCCAAAGGCCTACACAGTGATGAATTGATAGCCCATAATCTCCCAGGGGTGGGCCTTCTGCGAGCTTGCATACTATAGAAGAAAAAGCATAGAGTGGGCGGAGTCTTGTAATGGGGATGGTGCCCAACCGTGCTTAATACCATCGAGAGGTCAATTCGGATGAGCCAATACCGAGTGTTACCGGGGCCGGAACACTTTCTGCCACCCGCAGCAGCGTCCATGGGCATCAGGTTGCCCAATCCGGGAGAAGCCCATATCCATGGCGTCATCGTGCCGGAGGAAAAAGCGATGGAGGAGGCCGCTCGCCAGTTTCTGATGGCCAAGGTTCCCACCATCTTCCCCGGACCGCTGGTGCTGTGGGCGTGGAACGAAAAAGCGGCGAAGAAGGCGACGGCCATTCGTCACCTCTTTGAAACCATCAAAGAATGCGTCACGCCGCAGCAGCATCCGATGCTGATCCCTATGCCTGACTATCGTCCGAAGTACCCCAAGATCAATCCGGAAATCGAAATCAATCCCAATCATCCGAACCTGACGATCTGGCATAATAAGATCGACTGCTGCATGTTTGTGGGAGTTCATTGCCATCAAGCCAATCTTTCCCTGAAGATCATCCGCGGCGGAACGTCCTGTTACACCATCGCCATGTGCGCGCAGGCCGGACACGAGGACGCGATGCTCTCGTTCCGCGATGCGTCAGTCGAAAAGATCATGCAGTTAGCGGAGTGGGTGCGAAAGCTCAAAGGAAGCGTGCAGGTGTCCCAGGTTGTTGCTAAGAGCGGGGCATCAAACTGAGCGTCTTAGATAAGGAGGCTGGGTCCATGGACGTCAAGTCGATCATCGGCACGAAAAATAAAAAGGGACAAGTCTATACCGACCCGCGCGTGATGTTGAGCGAGGCGCCTCGCACGCCGTCGTTCTTCACGGGGAGCGAAGTGATCAAGGAAGCGATCCGGCGGGCCACCGTGGACGTGATGATCGCCTATCCGATCACGCCGCAAAGCGAGGCGGCCGCCCTGATCGGCGAATTGTTCGCGGAAGGGTATGTCGGCGACTACTTCCGGGGCGAGAACGAGTTCGCGGTGATGTCGGAGTGCGCGGGGGCGGCGTTCGGCGGCGCCCGGGTGTTCACCACGACGGCCGGCCCCGGCACCATGCGCGCCATGGAGAACTTTCCGATGTGGGCCGGCGCCAGGCTGCCGATCCAAGTCATCGTGACCTGCCGCGGCATCAATTCGCCGCTGTCCATCCAGCCCGACAC
>JACQQM010000053.1 GCA_016207025.1 Nitrospirota bacterium
AAGCTCCGCTTCTTCTTGTCCGACTTCACTGGCGACTCCAGCCCGTTCATCTCGGCTGCGTTCCCGTAGTGATACGGAACCAGGATCAGGTGGTTCTTGCGGTCCACGCTGATGTCGGCTGGAGAGGAGAGGAATTCGGCGATCACGTCGAACTTGTGGTTTGGCCTCATCCGCCACACCTTCCCGGCCGTGAAGTCCGAGACATACATGTTCCCGATGCTGTCGAAATCCACCCCGTCGAGATTGTGAAACCGGGAAGAGAAGAACGAATTCGACACCAGCTCGGTGATCAGCCCCTCGCGGTTCACCTCCAGAATCTTGCCCTTCTCCCAGCTCACCACGATCAGGTGCCCGGTCTTGGGATGGACCGCCAGCCCCCGTGGTCCGGCCAGCGCCGCATCTCGCACCAGCACCGAGACGGCATGCTGCCGCGTGATGTCGATCCGGTAGATCGTGTTGGCGTCGGTGTCCGAGGCGTAGAGCAGCCCGTGCCCATCGTAGGCCACGTCAGCCAGCGCCGCGCTCTGCCCGTTTCGCGCGTTCGGGTCGCGTGGGATCGAGATCGTGAGGGCAGGCCGTCCGGTGGCCTTATCGAACCCGCGGAGCGCGTCTAGATCGGCCACGTACAGGATCTGGTTGACGATCGCCATGCCCTTGGGGGCGTGCAGGACTGTCTCGCCGGTTCCCCCTCGGATGAACTCCAGCTTCACGATCTTGCCGGCGTTGTCCAGCTTCGTGATGAAGCCGTTGTTGTCCTTGACGGCGGGGTCGCCGTTGGCGTTAGAAATAAAGTACTGGTCGCCGGAGGGATCGGCCAGAAAGCTTTGGGGAGTCTGGAGGCCGGTGATCTGGACCGCTTCCGAGAGGGTGGGCGCAAGCAGGGCAACGAGATTCCAAGAGACGGCCAAGACCACCGGGAGAACCCACGAGGCGGGGACCGGGCGCGGAGATCGCCATGAGAACAAGGGCATGGGACAGTGCTGGTGCATGAAGATCGGGGCTTTCTCTGCTACGCGTGCCGGATGCGCGGGAGTCGTGCTGGGAGTATAGTATTAACGCATGGTAATGGACGCTTTGCGATCCTGTCAAGGAAGCGCGAGAAGCGATAGGGACTCAAGCACAGGAGGATCGGAACGATGAGAGCATGCCATAATCCCATCGCAGAATCACCCGGTGCCGAGGGCAGCCTGGGCTTTACGAACGTGGCGGGAGGACGATGGGCGGGACGGCTGTGGGCGAATCAACTGTGCGGAGGCATGCTGGGGCTCACGGTGCTCCTGGCAATGCCCACCTTCGTACGGGCAGAGAGCCCGGCTTCGCCGCCCTCCGAGCGGTTTACTCTGATGCCGGGGGGCGAAGCGGTCAAGGATACGAAAACTGGGCTCATCTGGGAGCAGTCGCCGGATTCATTTCATGGAGTGTGGAGCGAAGCGGCATCCCATTGCCTGGAAAAGACAGTGGGCAGTCTGAGGGGATGGCGCATCCCCACCGTGCAAGAATTATCGAGCCTGATCGACACCACGCAGCGGGATCCGGCGCTCCCTCAAGGCCATCCCTTTTCCAACATCAAGTCGGCGACCTACTGGACGGCCACACCGTCTGCCACTGACGACATCGTGGCCTATCAGGTGAGTTTCTTCACCGGCGAAGTGGCCACCGACCAGAAGTCCCAAACTCGCCGCGCCTGGTGTGTACTTGGAGGGATTGACAAGCCTGCTGCGCGTTAGCTGCCTCATTCTCGATCGGCTCATACGCGATCTGCTTGACTGGCATTCAAAAGCCCTGTTATGGTGCGGCGCTAAAACGGCCATGCTGAATGGTGAATGATGAGTGCTGAGTTTCATTGAGAAGTCCGAGCATCCATCATTCATCACTCAGCGTTCAGCGTTTTGATTAGGAGGGACACGTGGCGGCACGATTGATTGACGGCAAAGCGTTGGCACAGGGCATCCGGGACCGAATCGCGAAGGACGTCGCCGAGCTCCACGCCCGAACCGGCATTCGGCCGGGGCTGGCGGCGATCCTGGTGGGAGACGATCCAGCCTCGAAGCTCTACGTCAAAAACAAGCAGAAGGCCTGCGATGCGTCAGGCATCTACGTGGATGAGCACAAGCTGTCGGCGACCACCACCCAGGCCGAGCTGCTGGCGCTGATCGAGAAGGTGAACAAGGACCCCAAGGTCCACGGCATCCTCGTCCAGCTCCCGCTGCCTAAGCAGATTGACAGCAAGGTCATCCTGGATGCGGTGTCGCCGCTGAAGGACGCCGACGGCTTTCATCCGTACAACATGGGCCGCTTGGTGGAGGGGATGGCGATGTTCACCCCGTGTACGCCGAAGGGCGTCATCAAGATGATCGAGTCCACCGGCGTGGCGATCGAGGGCAAGCGGGCGGTGGTGGTGGGCCGGAGCAATATCGTGGGCAAGCCGACGGCCCTTTTGCTGATGCACCGGAACGCCACCGTCACGGTCTGCCACTCCAAGACGCGGGATCTGCCCGCCGTCTGCCGGGAGGCGGAGATCCTGGTGGTCGCGATTGGGAAGGCCAAGTTCGTGACCGGCGACATGGTGCGGGAAGGCGCCGTGGTGGTGGACGTGGGCGTGAACCGCCTGGAGGACGGGACCTTCGTGGGGGACGTGGATTTCGGGCCGGCCAGCCAGCGCGCGGCCTGGATCTCCCCGGTGCCGGGCGGCGTGGGGCCCATGACCATCGCGATGCTCCTGGACAACACTCTGGAATCGGCCAAGCGCTTCGCGGGGGTCGCCTCCTAGGAGCGTTATTCGTCATTCGTCAATCGGGGAAAAATGGTCGGTGGTCAGTGGTCGGTGGTTAGTGGCGACACACCATCGCTCCACGTGGTTGCCAACCGGGCTGTTCTGAGTCTCAACCACTGACCATTTAACCCCTGACCACTAACCACTTTATTGGAAGCGCGATGAGCAACGGGCCGCGGCGTTTGAAAGAGTTTCTGGATCGGGGCATGTTCGCCGTCACGGTCGAATACAACCCTCCGAAGGGCACCAATGTGTCGGCGCTCCTCGACAACGCCAGAAGCCTGCTGGGACGCGTCCACGCCGTCAACGTCACTGACAACACCGCGGCGGTGATGCGGGTGGGATCGCTGCCGGTCTGCCGGCTCCTCTACGAAATGGGTCACGATCCGGTGATGCAGATCACCTGCCGGGACCGGAACCGGCTGGCCATCCAGTCGGATCTGCTGGGGGCGCACATCCTGGGCATTCGGAACATTCTCTGCCTCACCGGCGATTACCCGACTGTGGGCGATCACAAAGACGCGAAACCGGTGTATGATTTAGATTCAGTCCAGATCATGCAACTCATTCAGGGGCTGAACAACGGTCGCGACCTGGCCGGCAACAAGCTGGACGGCGCGACCGACTTCATGATCGGCGCGGCCGTGACCCCGGAGGCGGATCCGGCCGGCCCAATGCTGGTGAAGTTTGAGACGAAGGTCAACGCGGGGGCGCAGTTTTTTCAGACCCAGGCCATCTACCATCCGGAGCGGTTCGGCTCCTTCATGCAGACCGTACGCAAGTGCAAGGTGAAGGTGCTGGCCGGCATTCTGCTGCTGCGCTCCGCCAAGATGGCCGAGTTCATCACCGCGAACATCCCCGGCATCGCGGTGCCGGACGAGCTGATTGCGGAGCTGCGGGCCGCCGGCCCGAAGCACGAGCTTGACGCGGGGATAGAGATCGCGGTGCGCACGATCAAAGCTGTACGACCGCACTGCGACGGCGTGCACATCATGGCGATAAAGGCGGTGGACCGGTTGCCGGAGATTCTGAAAAAGGCGGAGCTAGGATGATGCGAGAGGCGGAACCGGTATGATGACAGTCCCCGAATTTCAAAAGCGTAAGCGCGAGCGCAAGAAAATCATCGTCGTGACCGCATACGACGCCCTGTTCACGCGGATCGTAGAAGAAGCGGGAATCGACGTGATCCTGGTCGGGGACTCGCTCGGCGTCGTCGTCCAGGGGAAGAAGGATACCCTCTCGGTCACGATGGAGGACATGCTCTACCACACACGGCTGGTGGCGGGCGCCGCGCAACGCGCGCTGGTGATCGCCGACATGCCGTTTCTGTCCTATCAGGTTAACGTGGACGAGGCGGTCCGGAACGCCGGCCGATTCCTCCAAGTGGGGGCGGCGGTGGTGAAGCTGGAAGGAGGCGCGGCGGTGACGGACCGGGTGGAGGCGATGACCCGGTTCGGCATTCCTGTGATGGGGCATCTCGGTATGACGCCCCAGTCCGTCCATCGGTACGGCGGGTATAAGGTGCAGGGGAAGGAGCGGGACAGGGCCGAGACGCTGATGGCGGACGCAAAGGCGCTGGAATCAGCCGGGGCGTTTGCGATCGTGCTGGAGGCGATCCCGACCAACCTAGCCAAGGCGATCACCGAGGCCCTGACGATTCCCACCGTCGGGATCGGCGCCGGCCCGCATTGCGACGGGCAGGTGCTGGTGCTGTACGATTTGCTCGGTCTGTTCGATGAGTTCGTGCCGAAGTTCGTGAAGCCGTACGCCCACCTGAAAGCCGACGCGCTGCAAGCCCTTCGGCGATACAAAGAAGAAGTCGAGCACGGCAAGTTTCCCACCGACTCCGAAAGCTACCACTGAATAGCGGGATGGCCAGTCCTGCCCTGCTCAGACGCTCCGGCTCGACCGTACTAAGCCTCATCACTCGTTGCAACTTGAAGAGCAACGGGTCCCCGGCTCAGCTGCGCAACTCGGCACGCCAGAAGGCTCCGCCTCGACGGAGCTCAAACAGTGCTCGCCGTCCGCTGATGCGGACCGCATCTGTTCGGCAAGTGCGGTAGCCCAAGCCTCCGCGTGATTCGCGATGCAGGTCCGGCTATCCCGCTGGCCCGGATTGTTCATGAGTCTTCTGGCGAGGCGTTCGTCGCTCCTCCGGCGGAGCCTGCCCTGAGCTTGGTCGAAGGGTCCGCTCTAGGCCTGCCGCACGACCCCTGCAGATTGTGTCTGTCCCTTCGGTGAGGGTTTCAAATCTGTGCACTCGCGAACAAAAAATGGAATTTTGGTGCCTAATTCACATAGCTGGCGCTGATCAAATTATTCTAAGTCAATGAAAATGTGGAGTGGCATGAAACATGCCCTTTCTCCGGGTGATCGCCCAGGGTTCCGGCAAGGGAACCTTGGCGGTCAGCTACGCCACTCTTCTAGGAGGAAGGAGGCCAACTATGACGCGAAGTGCGAGCGGTAAGCAAGGAGCTGGATACGCGGGGGTAATCGCAGGACTGATTATCGTCCTGTTCTGGGTAGCTGGAGCCGATGCCAAATCATCCACGGCTCCCCCAACCAAACCGTCTACGGCTCCTCCCAGCAGTGTCACCAAAGCACCGGTGTGTGACATTGGGTCCCACCCCAAGATCACACAGGTGACACCAGACCCGGTCAAGCCCGGCCAGAGGATCATGATCAAGGGCAAGAATTTCGGGACCAAGGCTTGCTTTCAAAATGTGTCGTTCGGCTCCGTGGGCGCCAACGAGTACAAATACGTAAGCGACACGACGCTTGAAGCGACGGTTCCGAATCTCAAGCCTGGGCTGGTCCCGGTGAGTATTCTCACCGCGGGCGGGAGTTCCCAATTTGTGCTCCTCATCCAGGCAAAGTAGGGGAGCGCGTCCGAAACGGTTTGACTGTCGCGGAGCCGAGACGTCAGATCGCTTCAAGCATTGATGGAGAACAGGTAACGGGGAGCCAGGGTTTTAATCTTCAGCCGGAGAGCGGCTTCAGCGGACTCTGGCTCCCTTCTTTGTTGCAGGCACTGCCCGCCGAGAATGGATTGCGTCAGTATCCCGGAGAACTCTGGCCAGCGACTACCGGAACCTCAGCGTGTCTCGAGCAC
>JACQQM010000002.1 GCA_016207025.1 Nitrospirota bacterium
GGGCCACATGGCCGGAGAGAGCGCGCCCATGAAGACATTGTCCAATTCCGGGGTGCGGCGTTCAAGGCGATTCCACACGAGCTTGAGTTCGTAATACCCAGGGCACTCCTCGCCGAACTGATCGAAGTGGTTATACCTGTATGCGCCGCCATGGGTTAGCTGGTTACCATGCTCGGCATACACTTGCAGGAGCGCATCCGCGTACCAGTTCGGAAACACGATACGTTGCGCGAGGTCATGCAGCCTGGGTTCCGCCACCTCAGGCTCAAATCGCACCCACTGTTGCTCCATCATCTGTCTGCAACCGCGAAGGATCCGTTGGTGGATCTCGCCCTGAATGGTGGAATCAACGACGGAGTGATCGTGGTTGCCAGGAATGTAGATCACTCGACGTCGTGTGGGATCGTCGACCAGGAATCGCGCAAGGGTATCAAAAAACAAGTGGTGCTCCCTCATCACCGCGCGCACTTTTGCTAGCTCTTTCTGGACCGCGTCGGGCTTGTTGGCCTCTGTGACCGGGAAGTAGAGCTCCACCTCATCCGCGGTCTGCGCGTTGACCTCTTCGCCATAGGTGATCGTGGTCCAGAGATCCATGACATCGCCTAGCAACACGAGATCCACTTCGTCCGCCTCTTTCCCTTTCTCCGGGTCGACGGCGTACTCGATGGAGAACCGGTTGATCAGCTCGGCGAATTCCTGTTCTGCATGAAATTCCTCCATCCGGTCTTTCTGGCCGAGATGAAAGTCGCTCATGAAGATGGCCACTTTTTTCATTGCTAGACCTCGCTATAGCTCGAGAGGAAAAATGAATCACCATTTCTCCAAATAGACCGGCAGAGGAGTGTCTCAATATCGCTGACCCTTTCTAGCGGAAACTGCGTGATCGCGAAGCCAGTGGGGATAGCTCTGAAGGGTACTGAGAGCAGTGGACTACGATATCTGAACAGTCGAGTCCGGTTAGAAGCCGAAGCGTATTGAGAATTTTCCCATGCCTTCCGCCTCATTGGTATTTCTCCTCTGGGCGATCGGCTGAAGGGGCCGTACTATGGCTCCCCTCCGGATGTTTGTCAAGATGAACCTACGGTCAAATGCGAAGGGGAATCCCCCGATGTTTTAGAGCTAAAGTGCGCGCTTCGTTACCGGTCGCGGTCGCACTATGCGGCTTTGGAGGGATCTGTTGTCTCCGTGGTTTCCGTGGACGGTCTTGCCGGAGCTTGGCAGGAAGAGTCTCGTTCCCTCTCCTCGTATTGCGAGAGCACCGCCAGGGCGATGAGCACCCCTACGAAGAGGCCGGCGAAAGTGATGAACAAAGCCCACCACGGCATTGGTTGGCCCTCCTGAGCTTTAGCTTATACGGTGCGGGTACGCGCTCTACGCCGCTTTCCGCATGTCTTCTTTGTCGTCGGTCGATTCCTTCGACTCCGTGTCGGCTGAAGCCGCTGGAGGCAACTCAGGTGCTCCTACGTCGGCGATAACCAACACGAACATCCCAAACAGCATCAGCGCCGTCATGATGATTCCCCAAGCCATGGCTCTCCCTCCTGTGGTTAGAAGTGGTGAGTCAGTCGTTCCGTCGTCTCTCGTCCATACAGATTTCCAGCGTTCCAGGCACCAGGCTGCCGAATAGGGCGCCTGCCGTCAGGATGAGTCCCCAACCCATCAGCGCGGCGAGTATCATGATGACCATGTTCAGCCTCCTGTCTTGCCCGGTGGTCTTCCCGACCGTCGCCTCGTCTCTCGTGAGAGGGATTGAGCAACCGCAATGCCAATGTGTGCTGGAGTGCCAGGCCTCGAACCAGACGACCCAGAACTTGTTGATTCAACGAAGAAGAAAAAAGGTCTTCAGAAGGGAAAATGAGAGGAAACGCGGCGAGAGTTGCTAGGTCAAAGGTATTGAATTCAATACTTTCTTTATCCGTTCCGATACGTTGGACCTCCGCCGAAGCGAGTCAGCGGGTCAAGCTGGGCTGGAGGATTGAAGCGGAGGAGTGTGAACTGAGGAAGTGGTCTTACTGGTGCAGGTGCTTCAGCGCGGCGGCGCAGAGGATGATGAAGAGGCCCATCCAGAGGGAGGCGCGTTGGTACGGGATCGGTTCCCGGAGTTGCTCCTCTTTCTCTTCAGGCGTCTCCTCGCCGGTCTGTTCGGTCTTGAAGATGACGGTGTAGAGGAAGAGGGTCAGGATGCCGACCACCAGAGACAGCTTGATGAAGAACACGGTCAGATACTTGGGATGGTTGGGGATCCCTAAGCCGGTCTGGGCATGCATCAATTGGTTGACATAGTAGAGGTTGATCCCGCCGGTGAACAGAATGACGACCAGCAGGGCCCCGACCACCCGCTTGTACCGCCGGTAGAAGGTGTCGGCGATGGGTTTGACGTATTCCTTCGGCACGGCCTTTCGGAGGCCCGGGGTCACCGCCATGACCAGGAAGGCCAGCCCGCCGATCCAGATGACGGCCGACATCAGGTGGAGCCAATGATTGATGATCGGGTAGAGCTGGTTCAGGTCGGTGAGGACGGACTGCAGCGATTCCATCAGAACTTGAACACCGGGGCTTCGTTGCCGAACCGCTTCTTGCGCAGCTCTTCCATCAGCTCCACGGTGATGACGGCGATCCCGTGTTCCCGCGCGTGCCGCTCGACACCCTTCTTCACCATCGCCCGCAGAAAGTAGGGGATGCGGCTGAGTCGCGTTTGCGCGGCCTCGTCCCAGACCCCGTCAAAGTCCTCTGCCGTGTTGAAAGCCACGCGCACCTTCTCCCCGCCTTTCGGGGTGTAGAGGCACCACTGGTCTTCGTCCAGCCAATCGCCGTGGTCCACGTAGGGGCGCGCGCGGCAGCCGCCGCAGATCTCGCTGTATTCGCAGTCCCCGCATTTGCCCTTGAGGTGCGGGTACCGGAAGGAATCGAAGATGTCGGACTTCTCCCACAGCTCCGCGAAGCTCTTTTCGCGGATGTTCCCCGCCGAGAGCGGCATGTAGGGGCAGGGGGTAAGCTCGCCGTTCGGCGTGACCCGGGCGTAGTTGGTGCCGGCCAGACAGCCTCCGCCCATGTAGCCCCGGGCCTTGGTGATGGGGGAGTCGGGGTCCTTTTCATACGCCAGGCGCTTGAAGTGCGGCGCGCACCGGGCGCGGACCAGCATGTCCTTGTACGTGTCTTGGCAGTTCACCAGGTACTCCAGCACCTCCTCGTACTGCGCGGGGGTGATGTCGGTCAGCTCCTCCCCGCGGCCGGTGCAGACCATGAAGAACACGTTCAGGACCTTGGCGCCGAGGGTGTGGGCCCACTCGATGACGTCGGGCAGTTCCTTGTAATTCATGGGCTGCGCGCTGAAATGCACCTGGAACTGGAGCCCGTTGCGCTTGCAGGCTTCGATCCCCGCGACCGCGCCTTCCCAGGCTCCCGGGAGCCCTCGGAATTTGTCGTGTTTCTGGGGATCCAGAGAGTCGATGCTGATCCCGACGCCCATGACGCCGATCTCGACCAGTTTCTTGGCCATCCGGTCATTGATCAGCATGCCGTTGGTGCCGAACACGACCATGAATCCCACGGCCACGGCGTGACGCGCGATGTCAAGGATGTCCGGTCTGGTAAGCGGCTCGCCCCCGGTGATCACCAGCAGGCAGCCTTTGTTGACTTCCGCGATCTGGTCGATCAGGCGGTAGCATTCCGTCGTGGTCAGCTCGTCCGAGCCGCCGCCGGCCTTGGTGGTCGCATCCAGGTAGCAGTGCGCGCACTTGAGATTGCAGCGTTTGGTGAGGTTCAGGGCGACGAGAAAGGGCTTGAAGTCATCCACCGTCCGGCCGTCGTTGGGCGCGGTGATGAACCGCTTCACCTGCTGTTCGAGGGAATCGAGCGTGCCCGCGATCTGCGAGAAGTTGAAGACCGGAAGCGATTTACCCATTGTTACAACCAATGCTGAATGCGGAATGCTGAACGCGGAATAGCCGGATATATTCGTGCGCCACTCAGCACTCAGCATTCATCATTCAGCGTTATGTTTAGGAGGCGCCAGCGCCCGTAAGCCGAGCGATGATCTCCTTGAGGTTGCCGTTTTTCATGGCCTCTTCCATGGTGCCCTTGGCTTGCTCGATCCCCTCGTTGGCCACCTCGATGGTAATGGTGGTGGTGCCGATTTTGTCGGCATGCTTCTGGATCAGGGCCCGGGTGCAATCGCGCATGAAGCCTGCGGGAACTCGCTCGAGCCGCTGCTGCGCTTCAGGCGTCCAGGTATACGGAGAGATTGACCCCGGCTGACCACCTCCGTTGCCGCCGCTCCCGGTGGTTGCGGCCACTGTGGCCTCCGCCGCGGGAGCCGTGCCGGAGCCTTTGTTGGAGAAAATCGGGGTATAGTCCTCGGCCGCCGCTTCTTTGATCATCGGCGCCGCATACTCCAGCGTGATGGTGGTCATCCCCAGCTTGCGGGCTGTCTTCTCAATCTTGGCCTTGGCGCGCCGCCGCTGGAACCCGGCCGGCACCGCCCGGATCGCCTCCTTGGCGTCCTTGGTCCACTGCATCGGCACGTCGTCGTAGGCCAGATCGGTCTCGAGCGTCCCTTCCGCCTTGGCCGCCGCCTCGAAGATACTCTTGTCCACCTGCTTGAAGCGAGCGCCCTCCGCTCCGCAGACCGGGCACTTCACGGGCATGTCGCCCTTGCCGACGTAGCCGCAGCCATCGCAGACGAAGTAGTTCTGGCTCATCCGGTCCAGGTAGGCCTGGGTGCTGGCGTTCACCGGCGGTTTCTTTTCCTGAACGATGTCGGTCATCATGCCGCTGAGCGTGGAGCCCATCAGGTCCTTGGCCACGGCGTCGTCCGCCTGCATCTTGTTCCGATCAATCCCGGCCGCACTCAAGTTGCCGCCGAGCGCCTTCATGGCCTCCATCGCGCCCTTCGGCAGAATGTGGCCCACCGCTGCGTCCACGACGGTGTTGCTGATGATGGTGTGCCCCTTCTCGATCGCGTACCGGTGGATGGCCGTCTTGGCCACGCCTCGGGCGAACACCGGAATCTTCTCCATGCGTGCCAGCGCCTCCTCGGTCCAGGCGATGGTGTACTCGGCCTGCGTGTCGATGGGCGGCACGAACTTGCGGTTGGAGATCAGGATGTGGCAGGGGGCGGACCGCAGGAGATTTTCGGTATTGCTGCCGATGTCCATGTCGTCATCGCTGTGCACGCCGATGCGCCCGACGATCAGCAGCCACGGGGTCTCCTTCCGAACGTATTGGATGACTTTTTCAAAGGCCTTGCCGTCCAGCAAAGTGGTCTTGATGTCCGTGTTCTCGGCCTGCGCGAGTTCCCGCGAAATATCCAGGTGGGACTGGTAGATCTTGGCCAGCCCGCTGTCGATGATCTCCTCGTGCAGCTTCTCCTGCTCCTTGAAGCGGAAGACCTTGCCCGCCTCTTCGTTCAGCACGCCCGAGATGCTGTGGAAGGCGGCATAGTGGAAGTACGGGTCGAAGGCCGAGATCGCCTCGACCGGCTTGTTCAGGGCCTTGCCCAGGGCCAGGCCCGTCATGAGGCCGCCGAAGGAGTAGGGGCTTCCATCCACCGCCACGACGATCTTGCCGCCGTTCATCGGCTGCGCGTGTTTGATGACCAACATGTCGGACGACCGCACGCGGCGCACGACCCGCTCGGTGTTGCTGCCGATCACGCTGTCCTTGACCGCGCCGACGCCCAGCGCGCCCATGATCACCAGCTCGTAGCCGTTGGTGTTGATGTCCTCGGCCAGCACCTTCCAGTTCCGACCCTCCAGGGACCGGCGTTCCAGCGGCAGGTTGGCCTCCGCGCATTTCTTCTCCACGTAATCGAGGTAGGAGTCCGTAATGATCTGGAGCCCGCGGGTGATCAGCGAGTCGTGAATCTGGCGTTGCCGGTCCAGTTCTTTCTCATCGTGGTACTCCTCGGGGAGGCCGGCCTCCATTTGCTTGAACCGTTTATCATGCAGCTTGGCGGCGTACACGTGGCTGCCCACAATTTTGGAGCCGAAGGTCTTGGCCAGCTTCACTCCCAGGTCGACAGCCATATTGGAATGGTCCGAGTTGTCAACCGGGATATAGATCGTCTTATACATCAGACGCCTCCATCGGCCTGCATCCGAGCAGGGCCCCGCCGCTCATCGCGTCGGATATTCATAAGAAAAAATAAGAAAATCCTCAAGATTTACAAGGGTCCTGGGGCCAAAACGACCAGGCATGATAGCATCGGGACAGGGACCATTGCAAGCAGCATTTGGGGGTGGAAGTGGTCTCTACCCGGCCGAGCTGACCGCGGCGCTTTTGGCGGAAGTGGTTGAAGAAGGAGCCGCTTTTCGTGATCGCAGAATCTCTTCCAGGGTCAAGAGCGCCTCGCGGCCCGAGTTGCCCTCGATCCCCCGAATGAGGTTGTCATCCGCGTATGTTTCAGGGGAATGGCCCCTCGTTCCAGCGCGCCCTTTCAGCGACAGGGATCCGGACCAGGGCCGGGGGTCCCGGCTCCCGTGTTTCTTCTTCCAGGCGGCCAGGCAGGCCTTCGCGATGATCTTGTTGAGCGGGGCCGGGTTGTACAGGAGCTTCCGGATACTGTTCGGAGTCAGCAGCAGCGGGTTATACCCGGCCGACAGGTACCCTTCCTCCAGCAGCCGGTGCTCCAGATCGGTGTTCGGCTGGATGCCCAGGAAGAACATCAGCGGGAAGGCGCGCTCCTCGCCCAGGATGGACGCGACGATCTTGTAGGACTCCACACTCTCAAGCAGCGTCTCCTCGGTTTCTTTGGGGGAGTTGAGGGAGTAATTCAGGATGACCTTGCCCTGGAACCCCGCCTCGGCCAGGTAGCGGCAGCCGTCGTACAGGCGCTCCAGCTTGAAGCCCATATGGAGGTTGTTCAGCACCTCCTGGGAGCCGGACGTGATCGCCACCTCCAGATCACCGACCCCCGACCGGACCATCAGCCTGGCCAGGTCGGCGGTGATTAAAGACGTCCGGATGTAGCCCGACCATTCGATCTCCAGCTTGTCGCGGATGATCCGTTCCAGGATCTCGGTGCACTGGGGGTAGGCCTCCTTGCCGGTGATGAACTGGGCGTCGGTGAACCAGAACCGCCGCGCGCCCCACTGGTGGTAGTGCTGCGAGATGTCCCGCACGACCATCTCGGGCGGCCGGTACCGCACCCGCTTGCCCTCGATGTAAGGGTAGAGGCAGAAGGCGCAATCGTACGGGCACCCCCGTTTGCTCTGGACCCCGATGCACTCACCGATGTACTCGGGATATTGCGGGAAGATGGACGTCAGGTAGGGCAGGTCCACGGTGAGCGCGTCCAGGAGCGCCGGTGCGTGTTTCTCGCCCTTAGAGGTCCGTCCGCCCTCTCGGCAGATATACCGCTCGTCGTCCAGGGGCTGGCCCTCGATCACCTTCAGGATCGCGTCCTCACCCTCCCCCAGGATGCCGATGGTGCCCTCCGGCAGCTTTTCGATCAACTGGTCCGCGAACGCCGTGAACGCTCCGCCCCCGATCATGATCCGCGACTTCGGGAATTCCTTCCGGATCAGCCACGGGTACGAGAGATTCGCCCGGATGTCGCCGTAATAGCGATAGAGCTGCTTGAGCCCTTGGAACGAGGCCAGCACGCGCTTGAGCGGGTTGCTGGCAAAGTAGAAGTTGAAGGCATGCTCCAGCGAGGCGTCGCCCTCATGGGGGGAAAAAATCTGAATGTCCCGCCACGAGAAACAGACGAGATCAGGCGCGAAGGACGACGCGGTGTCCCGCAGGACTCGCGCGCGCTGCGCCTGCGGGTAGAGCGAGAGGTCCAGGATCTGCTGCTGAACGTCCGGACGGCGACGGTGGATGAAGTCGGCCAGATAGGTCACCCCGATCGGGTACACCTTCTTGCAGGGGAGGAAGACGTACAGGATAGAATTTGCCATTTTTCGATTTCGTGATTTAGGGGCCCGGGGTTGTGATTTCTCCTTCAATCGCTCAATCACCCGATCGCCAAATCACCAAATTCTTATTTGATTGCGACGTGGATTGCCACGATCCCGCCGCTTAAATTGTGATACTCCGCATGATGAAAGCCGGCCTTGAGCAGCAGGTCTTTCAGCGCCTCCTGATCCGGGAAGGCCCGGATCGAGGCCGGGAGGTATTGGTACACACCGGTCTTGTCATGCGAGACCAGCGTGCCGATCCGGGGCAACAGCCGAAACGAATACCAGTCATAGAGGCGCAGGAGCCAGGCGCGCGTCGGCCGGGAAAACTCCAGGCAGACAAAACGCCCCCCCGGCTTGAGCACCCGCCGGATCTCGGTGAAGGCCTGCATCAAGTTACCCACGTTGCGGATGCAGAA
>JACQQM010000058.1 GCA_016207025.1 Nitrospirota bacterium
CGCCGCTTCGCGCACCACATCGCTCAGCAGGCTCAGCCGCAGCGACAGCCGGTCATGGCGCTCGGCCAGACGCGACCCGTGTCGGATCAATTCGGCGACCGCATCCGCTCCGAAGTGCGGCAGGTTTTCTTCCTGACACAGCTTGGCGACAAACCGCCCATACATTCTGTCCTGATTCTCGTCCCGGCTCACGTCGACATCGAAGTCGGCTTTCACTTTGAAGATCTTCTGGAAATCTTCCTCATAGGCCTGCAGCAGGTGATACAGGATCGGAGGACCGACCAGCACCACCTTGACCTCCACCGGGACCGGCTGGGGCCTGAGGCCGGTCGTCGAGAAGCCGAAAAACTCGCCAGGATCCTCGATCTTGACTTCCCGCGTCTTGATCACCCGCTTGAGCGCGTCCCATGAGAAGGGCTGCCGTAGCAGATCCAGGGCACTGAGAATGAGATAGCCTCCGTTCGCCTGCAGGATCGAGCCGGCCTTGATTTCGGCGAAATCCGTGAACACCACGCCCAGGTGGGCCTTACGCTCGATCTTGCCGATCAGGTTGGCGTAGGTAGGATGCGACTCATCCACGACCGGGGCTCCGCCATCCACCGTGTGCTCCACGATCAGGTTCACTTGGTAGCGCGTGAGATCGGGGTGGCGGCCCGCCGATTCCAGACCCGCAATCGGCAGCGCCGGCGTTTCCCGCGGGAGGAAGTCCTTGTAGTTGGCCACGATGTCCTCGTGGACCGTCTCCAAATAGTCGAGCACCGGCGGCAGACTTTCGTAGGACCGGCGGAGCAGCTCGAACCGGCCCCGCAACAGGTTCCTGACGACCTGGCTATCCATCTCTTTAATACGCTGGTCCGCTTCGTGATCCAGGGCATGGACGCGAACGTGAAACTCCCGGATCTCGCTCTCGAACGCCTGTTTCCTCTCGGCGAGTTCATTCCGCTCGGCTTCCGACAAACTGGTGAGATCCTTCTCCGCCATGGGACGTCCGGCTTTCATGGGCGCCAAGCCGAACCCGATCGGCGTCTCTTCAAAGCCAAACCCCCGGGCACGGGCCAGGCTGGTCAATTCCTTGAACAGGGCCTTTTTTCTGGCTTCCGTGTCCTCGACGATTTTGGCCTTGGCTTCGAGGTAGGTGGTGCTTTCGAAGATCTTGGGAATGTCGCGACGCAGACCCTCCACCAGCGTGGCCATCGCCTGTTTGAAGGCCCGACCTTGGGCGGCCGGGAACGAGAGGCACCTAGGTCTGGAGGGGTCCTGAAAGTTGTTGACGTAGCACCAATCCACCGGTGAAGGCGCCGACCGGGCCAGGCGCTTCACCATTTCTTTGGCAATGGACCACTTCCCCGAGCCGATCGGCCCCGACACGTAAATATTAAAGCCGGGGCTCTGCATGCGCAGACCGAACTCCAGCGCTTCCACCGCGCGTTCCTGCCCGATGGGTTCTTCCAGGGGGGCCAGCTCGCTGGTGTCCTTAAACCCGAGTCGCTCAGCCTCGACACTTGGCGACAGGGCGGCAACCGGGAGCTTGAGTTTGTCAATCATAGACCGAAACCCTGATCTCACTCTTTCCCATGAACCACCGGCACCGGGTTGACGGTCGTCGCCTGCGGACCCTTCTCGCCGGGCTCCTCGTTAAAGGTCACTTCCGTCCCGTCCTCGAGCTCCTCGAACTTCAGGCCGTGGACGGCGTTCCGGTGAAAATACACTTCCCCGCCGCCTTCCTTCAGAATGAATCCATACCCCTCCTTCGGAAAGAGCTTGCAGATCACGCCGCGCAGCGGTACGGGCGGAATCCGGATTTCTTTCGTGGCACGCTTTTCGCGGTATTTCCGCAGCTCGATCTCCACCGAGAAAAAGGCGGCGCGAATCGCCTCCTCGAACGTCTTCTCTTCCTTTCTGGCCGTGAACGTATGACGGCCGGGCAGCGTCACCACGACCAGGGCTTCGGCGACCCGCTGGGCCTTCTTGTGGTGCCGATTCTTGGTGAGCGTGACCCGCCCATGGAGCACGTCGTCGTGGCCCGCCTGCAGGTCGGCCATCCGCGCCTCAATCTCGTTCTTCCACCGTGGCGTCATCGCCACGTTTCGGCTTTCGACATGCAGTTCCATTCTCCCTCCCGCCCCTTTCCTGACATGATACGGGTTCGCCATCCGTGTCGGTGCCGTTGATTGATGCAGCAAACGCTATGCCATAGTTCCATTGATTCATTGACTCATTGATTCATTAACCCATTGAAGGGATTAGGAATAAAGAAACGATTCGTACGTCACTGCTCCCGGTACTTCCCTACTGGCGCATTATTCCTCACTCTGTTCCGTCCAAATGGAGCCGAATGCAGCACTCCTTGCATAGGCACAATCTCCGCCACCCATAGCCTCGTGCCCCTAGCCAAGCTCAAGGCTATGGAATACGATTTGCTTCTCTCCAAGCCTATGCCGACGTTGCGACGAGAGCGGCTTGAGCAGTATCTGCATCAGCGGTTCGGGCCGGCCGTTGAGCTGCTGGCCTTTGGTCCCATCGGTCAGGAGACCTCCGCCTCCGCGCTCAAGCAGTATGGCTACGGGATGCCGATCCGGCTGACCTTCCGGGTCGGAGGGGTCACACGGCAGGCGGTGCTCGAAACGATGAACCCGGGGCCGTTCGGCCACGAGCATCCGGCCGATCGCGCACAGGCGCTGCTCTGGGATTTCGATTCCTACGGACGGTTGTCGCGTCACGTGAAGGCGCTCGATGTGGGGGCTTTCACGAGCGGCGGCTCATTGTTCTCGGTCGCGCCGGCTCGGGAGTTCTTCGTGCTGACGGACTGGGCCGACGGAGCGAGCTATCACCTGGACCTCGATCGCCTGGCCCGTACGGGACGACTGCTGCCGCTTGACCGAGACCGGGCCCGTACCCTTGCCCGCTATCTGGTCGGCATCCACCGCGTCAAGCGGCGCGATCCGAATCTCTACCGCCGCCGGCTGCGCGAGTTGATCGGCCATGGGGAATGCATCATGGGCCTGACGGACAGCTACCCCGCTCGCTTCGGCTTCATCACGGAGGATCTGCTGCGGTCCATCGAGGAAGCGTGCAATCGCTGGCGCTGGCGCCTGCGGAATCGGACGGGTCGGCTGTCACAGGTGCACGGCGACTTCCATCCCTGGAACGTGCTCTTTCGCCGACGCGTGGATTTTAGCGCGCTGGACCGCTCCCGAGGCGAATGGGGCGAGCCGGCCGACGATGTCACCGCCATGACGATCAACTATCTCTTCTTCTCCCTGCGCCGCTGGGGGACGTTGCGGGGTCCCTTCGAGGTGCTCTTTCGAGAGTTCTGGGACCGGTACCTGGCAGAGAGCGGGGATCGGGCGGTGGCGGAAACGGCCGCGCCGTTCTTCGCGTTCCGGGGGCTCGTCATCGCGAGCCCGCTCTGGTATCCAGACCTGACGCTCAAGGTCCGGCAGGACATCTTTCGCTTTATCCAGAACGTGCTGGCTGCGGAGCGCTTCGAACCCGGCGAGGTCAACCGGTACTGTGAGAAGTGAATGAAAGAGGTTTGTTTGGTTTCTTTGGTTCGAACCAGATAAACCGAACAAACGAGACAAACCACTCATGGCTCACTCTGAGACTTTTGCAATCTGGATCACGGGGCTTCCGGCGTCTGGGAAGAGCACCATCGTGGCCTCTCTGCGACCACGCCTCGAGGCCCTTGGCCTACGCGTGGAGGTGTTGGAATCCGATGCGGTACGCCGGGTGCTGACCCCCGCTCCGACCTATTCCCTCGGAGAGCGCGACCTGTTTTACCGCGCGCTGGCGTTTCTGGGCAGCCGGTTGGTGATGCACGGCGTCACGGTGATCTTCGATGCCACCGCCAACCGGCGGGCCTACCGAGACTTCGCCAGGGGGCTGATCCCCCCGTTCATGGAGGTGGCGGTCGAGTGCCCGCTGGAGGTCTGCCAGGAACGCGACCGGAAGGGAACCTATCGGAAAGGGCTGGCGGGTGAGTCAACCACCGTGCCCGGGCTTCAGGATGTGTATGAGCCGCCGCTTGACCCCGACGTGAGGATCGACAGCACCCGTACCACTCCGGAAACCGCGGCTGACCAGATCCTGGCTGTCCTCCGGAAACGATTCCACGTCCCAGGTGCGAACAGGCGATGAGTTAGAAGGGTGCCCTTACGGTTGTCGAGTCACTGATCAAGGCGGGGATTGGGCTGCGCGAGCTTGAGCAGGCGCTACTGGAGGTCAACGAGGTCATCGCCGTGTGGAACTGCGGCCTGTACACAGGTCCCTGGGGTGTGAGGGTAGAAGATACGGTAGTCGTCAAAGCAGAGGAGCCTATAGTCTTGACCGGCCATCCTGGAGGGCTTGCGAAACAGGTGGGAACAGTGCCAAGACTTGGTCGTACTGGTCCTCTGTTCGGGTTTGATGAGGATCCGCGTGTCTGAACACTGACCCGCGAGAGGGGGCGCATATGACTATACAGTCGGGAGGAACGGTGGGAGATTTCATGCACCGAGACCTCGAAGTGGTCGCCCAGGATGCCACCATCGTCACCGCTGCCGGTCGGATGCGCGCGCGGCGCATCGGTTCTGTGCTGGTGGAATCGGGCGCGCCCGGCGGTGAAGGGCGACGGATTCTGGGGATCGTCACCGAGACGGACCTTGTCCGCAAAGTTCTCGCGCAAAGGCTCAACGCGTCGCAGACCACGGTGGCTCAGGTCATGGTCAGTGCTCTCCTGACGATTACTCCTGATCGGCCTATGCTGGATGCCAGCCATCTCATGGAACTCAACCAGGTCCGGCATCTGTGCGTGTCGGAGGGTGGGCGCATCGTCGGGGTCCTATCGGTGCGGGATCTGGTCAGGCATTTTGTGGATGCGGAGTCCGGACCGGTGCGCGAACTCGACGACGTGTACCGGCCGCTCAGCGTGCTCATGCGGACCGCGCTTGAAACGATCGATGCTGAGGAGACTCTTGTCACTGCCGCACGGCGCATGGCGGAGAAGCGCATCGGCTCGCTACTCGTGACCCAGGCTGGATCGGCGGTGGGCATCGTGACCGAGAGTGATATAGTCCGCAAAGCTCTGGCGGACAACCTGGATGCCACCCTCATCCGCGTCGGCACGCTCATGAACCAGCCGGTGATTGATATTGATATCAACCGCACGGTTCATGACGCGAGTGAACGCATGGCCGAAAAAGGCGTTCGTCACCTCGCGGTGACGGAGCACCGCAAGATCGTAGGGATCCTATCCGTGAGGGATCTGATCAGGATGATCTCTGTCAGAGACCGGCCGAGGTTCCTCCGCGAGAAATGACGGGGGTCGTTTCCCAGCTCATCCAGGTCTCGGAATAGAGGCGAAACATGAGTGCGAGCGAGGACGTGCGTTCCGGGCAGGCCGACAGGCCGGAGATCGAGCGAGTCTGGCACGTGCTGCGGCAGGTCGTCGATCCCGAACCGGGAGTCAACATCGTGGACCTGGGGCTCGTGTACAACGTGGAGCTACGCGATGACCGGGTCCATGCGGCGATGACCGTGACCACGCCCGCCTGTCCGATGAAGGAACTCTTGACGACCATGGTCCGCACAGCAATCTTGCAGCAGATCCCGACTGCGCAGTCGGTGGAGGTCGAGTTGGTGTGGGGCCCGCCCTGGCAGCCTGAGATGATGTCCGACGCGGCCAAGTCCCAGTTGGGCTGGAACAAAGCGTGAGCGATCGCATGGGAGGGGGAGATGATCCAAGTGAAGCGTGTCTACGAACCGACGACAACCGACGACGGTGCTCGTTTCCTTGTCGATCGTCTCTGGCCGCGAGGCGTGAAACGGAACGCGCTGCACCTGGACGGCTGGCTGAATGACGTTGCCCCAAGCGATGGTCTGCGCCGCTGGTTCGCGCATGACCCCAAGAAATGGGAGGAGTTCCGGCGCCGGTACTCTGCCGAGCTGGACCGCATGCCCGAGACCTGGCGAGCCCTTCTGGACGCGGCCCGGGCGGGCACGGTGACCCTGCTCTTTGGCGCTCGAGACTCACAACACAACAACGCCGTTGCGCTAAAGGGCTACCTCGATGTCAAACTGAAAGAGGGCCGACGCGGACGTCACCGAAACACCAGCACCGGGCAGGGTGCTCGATGCAGCACGGTATGGGATGTGCTGCCCAGCACGAAGCGACCGACCCCTCGTCGCCGTGAGCCCATCACAATCAGGTCCGCCTGACTCGTCACGGCTTCCTTCAGGATCTCGCCTGCCGGCGCCCCCAGAACGACGCTCCCTTCGGCGCGGAAGCCGACCGCGGAGAGACGCGACGCCACGTCGTCCACGAACTTTCCGGCCTGCGCCCGCATCTCCTTCTGCAGCGACTCGGGAATCATGGCTCCAACGGGCCACGCGGGAGCGGCATACGGAATCACGGTCAGGACCGTCGCCTCACCCGGCTCTCTGAACGGGTTTTTTTGAAAAAATCTGACGGCGGTGTCCGCCTCCTCGGGGCGTTCCACCGCGAGGATCATCTTCCGCGCGGCCCGCATCGACGTGCTCACCACCAACGTCGGGCAGGGGGCATGGGTGACGACTTGATGGGAGACACTACCCAGCGTCAGTTCCCGTACCGAGCCGACACCACGCGATCCCACGACGATGAGGTCCACCCGCTCGTGCGAGGCGATGCTCAAGATCAGGTCGATCGGCTTGCCAATTTCGAGGCGCTTGGATACGGGTCCCGTGTTCATCGGGAGAATCGAAGTGATCCGTTTCAACAGGCGCTCGCCGTCTTCCCGCATCCCCCGTTCCACCGTAGCGTACAGGTCCCGCGCCACTTCCGGCATCACCGTGGTGTACATCGGCGTCGGGACATCCAGGGCGTGCAGGATGATCAGTTGCTCTGCTTGAGACAGGTGGGTGAGCGCCCGGGCCGCCTCATACGATTGGTCTGAGCCGTCAACCGCCAGCAAGGTACGCATGGGTCCCTCCGTTACTCATTGCCCGTTACACGTTGCCGGTTTTGCGCAGTCCCTGAGCCACCGTCCGATTCACTTGGGTTTCTTGTGCCCGGTAGTACGTGACGCACTCGGCTTCGCGGCCCCGGACAATGCGCTTTCCCCGGAACGGGTCCCGTTGCGCCGTAATCACCGTGCACTGCCGCTCTCCGCGCCCGCCGTCGTAGTACAGGATCACCCAGTCACGAGTCTTCCCAAACTCGTGAGCCCGCGCAGTGTTCGAAAACATGGCGGTGTAATGGCGTGTGTCGCGCTGGGTATGCAGCACAGGCAGCCACGCCTCGCCGCTCGGATTTAACCGTCGCGGAGCAATTCTATGAAGCGTTCCCGCGGCCGTCTTTTCGCGGTATTCTCGATCCACGTCCAAGATCTCGCCGATCGAGGGCTCACCGGCCGGTCCTTCGGCCTCTGATCTTCCGATCCGTTCCCGCACCCGTCCGAGACGACTTGCCAGGGAATCAATGATCCCCGCCAGCTTTTTCTGGCCGATCCCCGCGATCTCGGTCAGGCGCCCGTCGTAGGCCGCCGTTTCTAACTCTTCCAGCGTGTCGATCCCGAGATCATGGTGCAGGCGTCTGGCCAATGCGTCGCCGATGCCAGGCACCGACGCCAGCAGCGCCACCGGGTCGGCCTCGCCCCGCAATCGGTCGAGCATAGGCAGCCGGCCCGTCTTCACAAGGTCTCGGATCGACCGAGCCAAGCTCTCGCCAATCCCCGGCAATTTCCGGAGACCTTCCATCCCCTCTGCCTCGAGGAGCTCCGTCACCGGTCGGTCGAGCCGGTCCAGCGTCTCCGCCGCATGGCGGTATGCGTGGACCCGAAAGGGATTTGCGCCCTGTTCCTCAAGGAGCCGCGCAACCTCCCGGAGACGCTGCGCGATCCCGATGTTCAAGATCTCGGCCATTCGCAGGAGCCGTTTGCTTGGTTTGTCTTGTTTATTTAGTTTGTCTGGTTCGACCCCGATCAACCAGATAAACGAGACAAACCAGACAAACCTGTTTGCCAACCGCTGTTATTCGTATCGCAGCGCGTCGATCGGGTTGAGCCGCGACGCCTTGTTGGCCGGGTACGGGCCGAAGAAGATGCCGACCACGACCGAGAACAAAAACGCGATCGCGACGGCCTGGGACGAGATGATGGTGGGCCACCCGGCGATGGTGGTGACCAGACGCGCCCCCACGATGCCCGCCAGCACGCCGGCCACCCCGCCGACCGTGCTGAGGATGACCGCCTCGACCAGGAACTGCAAGAGAATATGCCTGCGCTTGGCCCCGACGGCCATCCGGATGCCGATCTCGTGCGTCCGCTCCGTCACCGACACCAAGAGAATATTCATGATGCCGATGCCCCCCACGATCAGCGATATCGAAGCGATGCTCAGCAGCATCAGCATCATCGTGCGGCTGGCGCCGGCCGAGGCCTTCGCGATGTCCTCCATCGTCCGGATCGTGAAGTCGTCTTCCTCGGACGGCTGGAGATGATGGCGCGTCCGCAAGAGTTCCTTGATCTCCGGCACCACCTGCTGGACCTGTTCCCGCCGCGTGGTGGCCACGAGGATGATCCCCACCGTGCCCAGGAATTTCGTACCCAGCACTTTGCGCTCGGCTGTTGAGAACGGGATATGGACGACATCGTCCTGGTCCTGGCCCATGACGGATTGGCCCTTGGGCGCCATCACCCCCAGGACGCGCAACGGGACGTTCTTGATCCGAATCTGGGCTCCCACCACTTCCTCGCCCCGCTCGAAGAGGTTCTCCGCGGCGGTTTTGCCGAGCACCGCCACCTTCGCCGCGCTGTCCTCATCCGACTGCGTGAAGAAGGTCCCCTGGGCCATCGGCCAGTCGCGGATGTCCGGGTAGACGGATGTGGTGCCGATGATCACGGTGTTCCAGTTCTTGTTCTCGTGCACGGCCTGGAGCACGGCGCGAGTGGCGTAGGACACGGCGGAGACGCCGGTGATTTTTCGTTCGACCTCGCGTGCGTCTTCGACCGTCAGCGTGGACACGCCGCCGAACCCGGTCCGCACGCCGCTCACGGTGGTGGCGCCGGGAATGACGATGAGGACATTCGTCCCCAGGCTGGCGATCTGGGCTTGGACCGAAGCGCTGGCGCCCTGCCCCAGGCTCACCATCGCCACCACCGCGCCGACGCCGATGATGATGCCGAGCATGGTCAACCCGGCCCGCAGGGGATTTCGCCCCAGCACGCGGAAGGCCAACTGGATGGTCATCATGAAGAAATTCATCATTTAACCATCTGGTGATTGAACGATTGCTCAGTCAGAAGAATTATCCAATCGCCAAATCACCAAATCGTACTTGCTTCAATTCCTACCGGATTCTCGGTCCGACGCCGAAGCCGGGTGGCAGATTCTTCTGATCCGCCTCTTCCGATGCTTCCAGACCCACGATCACCCGATCGCCCTCCTGGACTTGTCCTTCCAGCACTTCGGTGAACTGCTGGTCCGCGATCCCAGCCTTAACGGGAACGGCTTGGGGCTGGCCTTCCCCGCCGAGCATCCATGCCACCGTTTTTTTCTTCTCGATTGGCATGCCCGGCGGCTTGAACCGCAGCGCCGCGTTCGGCACCCGCAAGGCATCCCC
>JACQQM010000057.1 GCA_016207025.1 Nitrospirota bacterium
GTTCGAAGCGATCAAGGCTGATGTGGAGGTGATGAAGGCCAATCAGGAGCTGACTCGAGCCGAGAATGCCGCTCGGGTCAGACTGGTAGGTCTGGATACGCTCACAGCCGGGGCGCTCGGCAGCGCTTTCACCGTTCAAGGGGACTTCAAGTCGTTCCGGGAGGGCATGAAGCTTCAAGATTTGACTGCGCGCGGGTTCGCACAACACCCAACACTGCGGCGACTCGAAAAGCTTGTGGAACGGGCGGCCTTTACCGTGGTCAGGGAACAACAGAGTCGCGTCCCCGACGTGACGGTGCGCGGGAGTTATCAGCGAGACGCAGGGCGTGAGGGCGTCATCGCCAATCTGACGGTCCCTATGCCGATCTGGTATCAGCGCCAGGGCGAGATCTCAGCCGCTCTCGGAACCAAACGGTCGGTAGAAGCCGAGCTTCTTCGTGCGCGGAATGAATTGGTGCGGGCGATCAATCAGCATTTTCAGGAGGCAGAGACAGCGCAGAAGCAGATCGAACTATTCGAACAAGGATTGCTTAGACAGGCGCGAGAAGCGCTTCGGATCGCCCAATTGAGTTTCCAACAGGGCGCCTCCAGTTTGCTGGAGGTGCTGGATGCTCAGCGGGTGGAGCGGCAGATCCTGTCGGACTACTATCGCGCTCGTTTTGAGTTATCAGTTGCGTTTACACGGCTCGAGCGCTCAATCGGAGGGTCGCTGTAACAACGATGCTGGGAATCGCAATAGGCATAACCACTTATGCTCGATCTCTGCCGGCCAGTCTATGCGCGATGGCGCTGCTCGTTGGCATAGGCTGTGATACGGCCCCTGACAACGCGACCGGAGCCAAACCGATCGTCGCTGCACAGCCTCCGGGCATTCTCCGCCTGAAGCCCGAGATGGTTGCCCAGGCCGGCATTCAAGTCCGTCCGTTGATCCGCGGCGAGTTCCGGACCTACCGAGACTTTCCGGGAACGGTGCGGCCCAATGAAAATGAGCTGGCCGAAATCACGGCGCTGGTGCGGGGGAGGGTCGTGGATGTCTATGCCGACCTCGGTCAGGAGGTCAAAGCCGGTACGCTCCTCGCGCTCCTGAACAGCAGTGAGCTGGCCATGGCCCAATCGTCCTATCTCAAGGCGAAAGCCAGGCTACACGTAGCTGAACAGGCCTTTGAGCGGGCTACGTTCCTGCTAAAGGAGAAGGTGATCGGGCGAGGAGAATTCCAACGCCGGCAAGGTGAGATGATCAGCTTTCGGGCCGAAGCTCGGGAGGCGCGGGACCGGCTCCAAATGCTGGGCATGGCTGAGAAAGACATCCGCGAATTGGAGAGTGACGAAACCATCCGATCCTTTGTCCCCATTCTTGCGCCGTTCGCAGGCCGGATTATCGCTCGGAACGTCACCAGAGGGGAAGTCGTCAATACCACCGAGAAATTGTTTGTGGTGGCAGATCTCTCGAACGTGTGGGTGGTCGCCAACATCCCGGAAAAGGATATCCCGTACATCCAGCATTCGGCTGCTCGGGATCGGTCCGTAGAGATTCTGCTCTCGGCGTACCCACACGAAGTCATTCGGGGCACGATCACCTACGTCGGCGATGTACTGGACCCAGCCACGCGGACCATGAAAATCCGGGTTGAGGTCACGAATCCAGAAGGGCGCCTCAAGCCCGAGATGTTCGCATCAGTTCGCATTTATTCGGAGCCGGAACCCAACGTGCTGACGATTCCATCCACGGCAGCTCTGCAGGACAAGGATGAGACCGTGGTCTTCGTGCAGCTTGATGATCAGCAGTTCGCACGCCGTGCCGTGAAACTTGATTCAGAGAGCGGCGATCTGCTCAAGGTGCTCGATGGCCTCCAGGAAGGAGACCAGGTGGTCGTCAGCGGTTCGTTCGTGCTCAAATCCGAATTCGCCAACCAACACCAGGGCGGTCTGGTCGAGTGATCGACGCGTTAATTGCCTTCTCACTCCATCAGCGCGTGTTGGTGGTCGTTCTGGCCTGCCTGCTCGCGATCGGTGGAGTCTACGCCTTTCAGTCCCTCCCGATCGATGCCTTTCCTGACGTCACCAATATCCAGGTACAGATCCTGACCAAGGCGGGCGGCCTGTCCCCCGTCGAGGTGGAGCGCTTCATTACCTTCCCCATTGAGCTCCAGATGACTGGACTGCCGGGCCTGGCTGAAATCCGATCCCTCTCCAAATTCGGTCTGTCCCAGATCACCATCGTCTTCCAGGACCACGTGGATATCTATTTCGCCCGCCAGCTCGTGCTCGAACGACTGATCGAGGCAAGGGAACGCCTACCTGAAGGGGTCGAACCGGTCATGGCGCCTGTGACGACCGGTCTGGGCGAGGTCTATCAGTACTACCTGACCAGTTCGGGCGGCTTGGGGGATGTAAGTGATGCCCCTTCTGTTCGCGAAAAGGAACTGATGGAACAGCGGACGATCCAGGACTGGGTGATCCGTCCGCTTTTGAAGAGTGTGCCCGGTGTGATCGACGTCAACTCGCTGGGCGGCTTCGTCAAGCAGTACCAGGTTCTAGTAGATTCGGCGAAGCTCCGCAAGTACGACCTGGCACTGCACGAGGTCTTCAATGCGGTGGCGAAGAACAACGCGAATGCCGGCGGGAACATTCTTGAGCACCACGCGGAGAAATACATCGTACGGGGCGTCGGCTTGATCAAGATGGTGGAAGACATCGAGAACATTGTGGTGAAAGAGGTCGGCGGCACGCCGGTATTCGTGCGTGATGTGGCCGAAGTTAGGATCGGAAAGGCGGTACGCCACGGTGCCGCCGTGTTGAACGGAAAGCGGGAGGTGGTCGCTGGCACTGTGCTGATGCTACGCGGGGCCAACGCTAGGGAAGTCGTCGAGCAGGTCAAGCAGAAGGTGGACGCTCTCCATCGTGAGAAGGTGTTACCAGGTGGTCTCAGGATCGAGCCATTTTACGATCGCAGCGAGTTGGTGACCGCAGCACTTCAGACCGTCCAGAAGGCCTTGCTGGAGGGGATTGTCTTTGTGGTCCTTGTCTTATTCCTGTTTCTGGGCAACGTCCGGAGCGCGTTGATTGTGACCGCGACCCTGATTGTCGCCCCTTTGGTCACCTTTATGGTCATGAACCAGGTCGGTCTTTCAGCCAACTTAATGTCCTTAGGCGGACTGGCCATCGCGGTCGGCATGATGGTGGACGGATCGGTTGTCGTGGTGGAGAA
>JACQQM010000054.1 GCA_016207025.1 Nitrospirota bacterium
CGCTTGAGTTCCGGTCCATAGTGTGAGTGGAGAACCGTCGCCTCAAACGGCTTGATCTTTTTCCTGACCCGTGCCAATTCTCGTTTGAGTGAACTCACCAGCGTCCAGCCTGCAGCGGTCAGCCAGCCGAATTTCTTCCCCGCATAGTCCTGATCGCGAAGCGAATATTCGGCTGAGGCCACTTCTTCGAGGCAGCGGAAGCGCGCACGGAGGATTTGCTGATCGGTCAGTGTGGCGCGGCCGGATGCGGCCCAGGAGGAGAGCTGCTCGAACAGCAGTGCACCCATCGTGAACGTGAAAGTCGCATTGAGAATGCCGCGCGCCTGTCCCCGCCCCGCTTGTTCCAAATGCAGTAATTTTAGCGTTTAGTAGCACTTTATGCTATGATTGCGCCCAATGGTTCAGCGCATATGGTGGCAAGTCCGCATTGAACAGGCCTGGCGCCACCGGTCTGTCGTCTGGCTAGCAGGGGTACGACGGGTTGGGAAAACTCTGCTCTGTCAGTCCCTGCCCAGCATCGAGTATTTCGATTGTGAGCTGCCTCGCACCCGGCGCACGTTAGATGATCCGGAGGCTTTTTTCCGCCATGTCGGAAGCCGACGGATCGTGCTGGACGAAATCCACCGCCTCCCCAATCCGGCCGAACTGCTAAAGATCGCGGCGGATCATTATCCCCACGTGAAGGTGTTGGCCACCGGTTCCTCCACGCTCAGCGCCACCACCAAGTTCCGGGACACCCTGACGGGGCGCAAGGTCGAGCTCTGGCTGACTCCCATGATCTTGGAGGACCTCCAGGCATTCGGACGCTCGGAACTCGACCATCGGCTTCTCCACGGCGGTCTTCCTCCATTTTTCCTTGCTCCCAAGATTCCGGAAAGGGATTTCCAGGAATGGATGGATGCATACTGGGCCAAGGATATTCAGACCCTGTTCCGTGTGGATCGCCGGACCTCATTCGAGCGGTTTGCCGAATTGCTGATGGCACAGAGCGGCGGGATATTCGAAGCCTCTGCCTTTGCCAGGCCTTGCGAGGTAAGTCGGCAAACCATTACCAATTATCTCCGGGTGCTGGAAGCCACTTATCTCGTCCACGTGCTGCGTCCGTTTTCCACCCATCGGACCGCGGAGATCATTGCCGCTCCCAAGGTCTACGCTTTTGACACGGGCTTTATCTGCTATCACCGTGGCTGGACGGCGCTCAGATCTGAAGACCGCGGCATCCTGTGGGAACACCTTGTGCTTAATGAACTTCACGCACATTTGCAAACGCGCCGGATCGGGTACTGGAGGGACAAGCGCGGCCATGAAGTGGATTTTATTCTTCCACGTCGTGGGCAGCCTCCCCTCGCCATTGAGTGTAAGTGGACAGCCCACGAATTGGATCTGAGCAACCTCAAGGCGTTCAACCAACACTATCCCAAGGCCGAGCTGCATATCGTCACCCATGATGCAGACCGTCCCTCCTATCGCCAGGTTGGCGAAATCAAGGTGACGATCCTCAACCTCCCGGCTCTGCTTCAGCGCGTGGAAACTTCGTGAATGCTCCCGTCAGTTGTGCGGTCCATAGGTTCGTCGAGCCTCTGCCAGTTCCTGCCGATGCCGCTTGAGTTCCGGTCCATAGTGTGAGTGGAGAACCGTCGCCTCAAACGGCTTGATCTTTTTCCTGACCCGTGCCAATTCTCGTTTGAGTGAACTCACCAGCGTCCAGCCTGCAGCGGTCAGCCAGCCGAGTTTGCGTGCGTGCGCCAAGTCCTTGAGCGAATAGCGGACGGACTCGACTTCCTCCAGACAGCGAAGCCGGGTGCGGAGGATTTGCTGGGGCAGCAAGAAAGGGGACATTCAACTTTTCTGATCAGGCCCTGTGTGGAGCGGCTGCCGCGAGTCATGTCCGTCGGCTGCCCCGGCCGCGGCGGTCACGTAGGCGTGCAGGAGCATGTTCTGGTCGAGAAGGGTTTCGGGCAGGAGGCCTGCGATGCGCCGGATCGTGGCGTAATCTCCACGCGCCCAGCAGGCCCTGATCCCAGCTAGCAGCGCCTCGGCGGAAGGAAGGGGCACGGGCCTGACGCCCGGGGGCGACGTCGCGTTTCGCTGCACAAACGAATCGAATTCGGACAGGAGCCGCTCCCGCGCGGCCGCCTCGCTCGCTCGCCGCAGCGACAACGTCAAGTTCCGCAGTTGCGCGGTCTTTCGGAGCGCGCGTTCGACGTGTGTTCCGTGACCAACGGTCATGGCCCCTGGCCCTCTAGGCGCTCGATGTCCACGAGATCCTGCGGCGAGCCTCGCAACCGCTTGAGAGCGATCAGCCCTTCACGCGACACGATCCACACTTTCATTCCTTCCCATTCGAAACTTTGCCGGCTCTGCCACACCGTGTCGAGCACGGGCGGGCCGACGAGAAGGAGATCGAGCACCACCTGGTCTTCGCCGCCAATCTCGAACTTGAGCAACCGCTGCACCGTCACGCGGCCTTGCGTGAACGTCATCGGATCGCCGTATCGCTTGTATCCCAGCGGTTCCAGAGCGGCCTGGGAGCGCACCAGATCCTGAGCCAACACCAGCAGATCCAGATCTTCCGTTGCCCGCGGCTCCACATGAATGGAGACCGCAAGCCCGCCGCAGATGGCGTAGGGAATCCCTTTCTCCTCCAACGCCGCAACGACCTTCTTGAGCTCTTCGTAGAGATCGAGCATGGGTGGGACTCAGTGTAGACCGCCTTGAAGACCGAGGCAAGCGCCCGACCGAGTCAGGCTCACACCGCCCGAGAATCCATCTGTTCAGCCGCCCTCCCACCCTGCATGCGTTCTTTTTGGCGCCCCAGAGGCGCGCGGCGCGATGCGATTCAACCGTAGCCTGCATCCGACAGCCCCGTGAAAGAAAAGGCGACCGCGGTCGAGTGTTGCGCGTCAACAAGACCGCGCGCGACGCTCGAAGGCGCGGCCGTAGGTCGCTCGGGCGGTCGCAAGGCCCTTAATGTGCCGGCGCAGGA
>JACQQM010000056.1 GCA_016207025.1 Nitrospirota bacterium
CTGCCAGACACGCTTCTGCCGGTGCATCAGGTCAATGACGCCCAGAGCGAACATGTTGCTCAATCCGGCGCCCAAGAGGTCCCCCACCGCCAGATCCGGGGCATTGAGCAGGGCCGCGCTGACGGTCGTGAAGACTTCCGGCAAGGAAGTCGCGCCCGCCATCAATACCACGCCGATCCACAACCCGCCAAGGCCGGTATGCTCGGCGATCCGGTCCCCATACTGCGAGAGCTTCGTCCCGGCCACCACGATCACGACCGCGCTGAGGGCAAAGATAACCCAGGCCATCAGCACCGTGTCCTCCCGAAAGGCCTCGCACCCGGCTCGGCTGACCGATCCCGACCGGGTCAGTCGCGCACGGATCGGGTAGTCTAATGTGGATGGGTCGGCAGCTCGCCATGAGCATGCGCGGCGATACGATGATGGGCTTCGCCCGAGGCGGAGACCGGGTCCGTGTGGATCGTCGCGTTCGATAGGTAGCGTAACTGGTGCAGCAGAGTATGCCGCACGTCCATGGCGATCTCGTGCCCCTGTTCAACTGTGAGCCCTGGGCTCACTGCAATATTGAGCTCGGCGTGGAGTAGATGGCCCAACCACCGGACTCGGACCTCCGTCACCTGCGCCACGCCTCTGGTCTGGCGCGCAGCTTCTCTGATCTCATGAACCACAGCCGGGTCCACCGCGTCAAGGAGTCGCAGGACGGTGGTCCTACCCGAGATCCAGACGATTCTGAGGATGGCCACGGTGATCGCAAGACCGACCAACGGATCCGCCGGGGAAAATTCAAGCCAGGCGCCGGCAGCACTGAAGACGACAGCCAGGCTGGTCAGCCCATCGACCCGGGCGTGATGCCCGTCGGCGACCAGCGCGGCGCTGCCGATTTCTTCCCCCACGCTGATCCGAAGCCGTGCCACAGCCTCATTCCCTACGAAGCCGACCAGCGCCGCCACGACGACCGACCCGAGATGGGAGACAGGCTGGGGGCGGAGGAGCCGATCCAGCGACTCGTACCCTGCCAGGACGGCGCTGAGCAGAATCGTCAGAACAATGACGACGCCGGCCACGTCTTCCATGCGACCGTACCCATACGTGAATCGCTCGTTCGGCACTCGCCGGGCAAGCGCAAAGGCGAGCCAGAGCGGCAGCGCCGTCACCGCATCGCCCAGGTTGTGAAAAGTGTCGGCCAGGAGCGCCACGCTGCCGGAAAGCGCCACAATCGCGCTTTGAAACAGCGCGGTCCCCAGGAGGATGAGAAAGGACCATCTGATTGCCCAAATCCCGCGCCGCGTGGAAAGCAGCAGAGGATCCATCACGCCATGCGCATGGTCGTGACCGTGTCGATGCTCGCGCCGGCTCATCATGTGAGCACCATCGTTCCCTTGGAGTTCGCGATCATCCAACGGCTCCGCAGAGCAAGGGCCGCCGCACGCGGAAGATCTCCATCAAAGTGCGATGCCTGTTTTCCCTCGTCAGATGATGGAGCACCAGGCTCGAGAGCACGCGGTCGAACGAGCCGTCAGGAGAAGGCAGTTGAAATGCCGTCCCATGGTCGAAGGTGTTGTGACTCCGGCTTGTGCCGCCTTCGTCCGTGCGATGTCCAGAATCACGGGGTCGACATCGACGCCCACCACCTCCGCATCAGGGGATCCCTGCTTGAGGAGGATCGTGAACGTGGCCGTCCCGCAGCCGAGGTCAAGGACGCGATGGCCTTTCTGGAGCCGTGCCTGCTCCACGAGACGGCGCTTGAAGGTGGACTCCCGCATGGTCCAGCGGATGACGGGATCGTACAGGGCCGTCAACCACCTGAATCGCAAGGCCGGAATATAGTCCACACGGCGGGTTACCCTCGTGTCCGCCAAGGCGCTCTCCCAGCGGCTGCGCTGGGGAACATGCTCAGCCGGTACTCTCCCCAGTGGTCCGCGCCCGTGGCCGTCTCCTTCACGGGCTTTGCTTTGCCCTCCCATACTCTTACGAGCTCACACCTCCGCTTGCAGAACGTCAAGCCAGGAGAGCAGTTCACTTTTCTCCTGGCCAGCAGGCAGGCTGGCAGCTAAGACCCATTGCATCGCGATGAGGTCATCCATTCGCTTCAGCATGAGCAAAAGTTCCTGAACCTCGCTGCTTGCCGTTTCTGCCTTCAGAAGCGCTGCCCATCCTCTCTGCCTGCGCCAAATCACACACCTCGCCCTAGTTCCCAGCGGCGATCAGACCCGCACCGCCCCTTGCCGTGCGACTCAGCCTCCGGTCAAGGTCCCGGAAGCCGGACGATTACTTGACAGCCTCGATGGCTTTCACGATGTCCAGATAAACATTCTCTTCTCGCTGCAGGCGAAAGCCAGCCTGAAGAACGCTGCCGACCGTGTCGCGATTTAGATCCGGGCCGAACTTGCGTGTGAGGAACGTCATGAAGTCAAGAATCAGGGCGAATAGACCAATCTTGCTGCGGACATGCTCGAACATGAGTAGCGTGCCCCCGGGCTTGAGGACGCGATACAGTTCCTGAAGTCCCTGCACCGGATTGGGAATCGAGCAAAAGGTGCAGACCGTGAGGACCGTGTCGAATGCCTGGTCAGCAAATCCGAGGCGCTCGGCATCCGTCAGCACGAGCCTGATATTGCCACCGGCACGGCGAGCGTTTATGCGCGCCCTCTGGATCATCCGAGGGCTGATGTCGATCGCGATCAGCTTGCAGTCCGGAGGCAGGTACTTGAGATCGTTGCCCGTACCGACAGCCACCAGCAGCGTTCTGCCCTGGACCTTGGTAAACAGTCGCCGCTTCTCCGCGCCCTGCCGCCGGTCCTCCCCGAACGTCATCAGGTCATACGTCAGGCTGAGCCAATCCCATTTTTCTCGGGCGGTGAAGGGCATGACGGTGCTTCAGGAAACGCGAGGGGAATGAGGCCTGGCGAACACGACTCCTCTGAGCTGTCGGTCCCACCAGCGAATTCCAAGGACGACGAGAAGCCCAAAGAGCGCACCGACCTCAAGTGCGGTACTCATGGGCACGTACGCCTGCTGCATGGCGTCGCGCATGCCGAACAGCATACCCCCATACATTCCGATGATCGCGCCGGGCATCATCACCTCAAAGGTGCCCAGCAACGGGATGAGCAGAAGGAGCAGCGTCATGTGGACGAGCATCCCCACTGCCATCCCAACCAGCATAGCAAGAACCATATCCCACTGCGGCCCAATGGTCGCGCGTACCGCAAAGGCGGTGAGTGCACCCGTCAGCGCACCGGCCAGATAGTCACCGACCCGAGAGACATGTGGTTCAGTTACCTGCGTTGGCGCCGACATGCTTCCCATACCTCCTGTCGCTAGCCAGTCCGATAGTCCGCTTTCGCTGTCTCCTCAACTTTGTCTTCGTAGGGCCGACGAACAGTCCTCTAACCCATTCGTTCATGGCACCGCTTTCCGGATGCGTAGGCGTTCGATAATCCACTCCTGGAATTCCTTGCCCAGTGCAAGCTGCTGGAACACTGCCCGAGCGGTGGACGGGTGGTGGCCGAGATGCTCGGCCAGGAGTTGAGCCACGCGCTGATCGCCTTCCGGACCTTGGCCCAATTGGTGCAGAATTTCGTGGACAAATTCAAGGTCGGCCGCCCCCCTCTCGATGAGCTGCACCCGCAACGCCTTCTCTGCCAGCACGCGATCCACTACCGGCGCATCAGCGGGCAGCGTATGAGCGCACGCCGAGAGGCCGAAGATCAGCAACATGACCACTGTTCCGAGCGCCCACCTGACCGACATCGGACCTTTCATGCTCATCCTCCTCCGTCCCCATATGCCTGGATCCGTCCCGCAGCAGTCATCGAAAGCACCCGATTCCTTCTCGTGGTCCGCCCACCTCTCGTCCCTCGCCGCTTACCCCGGGCCTATAGCCCCTCGCCTGACCGCTTCGGCATGCCAGCGCCAGATGACATACACCGCCGGGATGACGAACAGCGTGAGGATCATAGCAGAGAACACCCCGCCGACCTGCGGCGCGGCCACCCGCTTCATCACATCCGCCCCGATGCCGGTCGCCACCATCACGGGCACCAGCCCGAGCACATCCACGAGGCCGATCATCGCCATCGGGCGGATGCGTTCCACGGCGCCCGCAAGCACGGTTTCGATCAGGTCCTCAAGGGTCTTCAATCCCCCAGCGTCCTTGCGCCGCCGGCAGGCTTCGTCGAGATAGGCCAGCATAACCGCGCTGGTCTCGGCCGCCGTGCCGACGACCGTGATGATCCCGACCCAGACCGCGATGCTCATGTTGTACTCCAGCACCGCCAGATACCAGATTGCGCCCACCAGGGACAGGGGCACGCCCAGCATCACCATCAGCGTTTCGGCCACAGAGTAGAACGTGAAGTAAAACAGCACGAAGATAATGACAAGGGTCAGGGGCACGACGATCTTCAGTCGCTCCTTGACCCGCTCCATGAATTCGTACTGGCCCGACCAGGCAATCGTATAGCCCGGCGGAAGCTCCAGCTTTTCGTGCACCGCCCGTTTGAGATCCTCCACGTAGCTCCCCACATCCCGACCCGTCATATCGAGGAAGACATAGCCGGCCAACCTCCCGTTCTCGTCCCGGATCATGGGCGGCCCGCTCAGGAACCGCAACGTCGCCAGTTGAGCGAGCGGGACCTGCGCGCCGGTCGGCGTGTCCACCAGGACCCGTCGCAGCTTTTCCGGATCGTCGCGGAGCTCCCGCAGATACCGCACATTGACCGGGTAGCGTTCGCGTCCCTCGATCGTGGTCGCGATATTCTCGCCGCCGATGGCCGACTCGATGATCCGCCCGACATCCATGAGCTTGAGCCCGTACCGTGCGATCTCGTCGCGATTGATCTCAAAATCCAGGAAGTAGCCTCCGGAGACCCGTTCGGCATAGACGCTCCGAGTCCCCGGCACCTCTTTCAGCATCATCTCCAGATGCTGGCCGATCGCTTCGATCTTCTTGAGGTCAGAGCCAAAGATCTTGATCCCGACCGGAGTCCGAATGCCGGTCGTCAGCATGTCCACTCGATTCTTGATCGGCATCGTCCAGGCGTTGGTTACCCCTGGAAACTGCAACGCCCGGTTCATCTCATCAATCAGTCCTTCGTGGCTCAGGCCCGGCCGCCATTGGTCTTTGGGTTTCAGCGCGACCACCACTTCCATCATGCTGAAGGGCGCCGGATCGGTCGAGGTCTCGGCGCGGCCGGCCTTGCCGAAGACCCGCTCGACCTCCGGGAACGACCGAAGCTTCCGGTCCATCATCTGGAGCAGGCGGCTGGCCTCGGTGACCGAGAGGCCCGGCAGTGTCGTGGGCATGTACAAAACGGTTCCTTCATAGAGCGGCGGCATGAACTCCGAGCCCATGCGGAGATAGAGCGGCACGGTGGTCAGCATCAGCCCGATCGCGATAAGCAGGACTCCAACTCGATGGCGCAAGGCCGCTCGCAGCATGGGCGCATAGAGCTGCCGCAACACCCGGCTCACAGGATGCCGCTGCTCCGGAAAGATTCGGCCGCGGATGAAGGTCGGCAGGGAAGCCGGCACCAGCGTGATGGCCAGCACTGCGCACATGGCGATGGCCAGGTTGTTGGTCCAGGCCAACGGCTTGAACAGCCGGCCTTCCTGATCTTGCAGGGTAAAGACCGGCATGAAGGAGATGGCGATCACCAGCACGGAGGCGAAGATCGCCGGCCCAACTTCCTTGGCCGAGTCTATAAGCACCTGCGTCCGGTCACCGACTCTGCCATTGTGCTCCCACTCCTCCAGGCGCTTATGGGCGTTGTCCACCATGACGATCGCGGCATCCACCATGTCCCCAATCGCCACAATGATGCCGCCAAGCGACATGATGTTCATACCGATCCCCATGAGGTACATGGGAATGAAGGCGATCAGGATCGCAAGGGGGAGCGTCAGGATCGGGATCACCGCAGACCGAACATGGAGCAAGAAGAGCACGATAAACGCGCTCGTGACGAGCAGTTCCTCGGCGAGGCTCTCATTGGCGGTGTCAATGGATTGCAGGATGAGGTCGCTTCGGTCATAGGTGGTCACCACCTTGACGCCTTTCGGCATTGAGGGTTCGAGTTCCTTGAACTTGGCCTTGACCCGCTCGATCACGGTCAGCGCGTTTTCGCCGAATCGCATGACGACGATCCCACCCGCCACCTCTCCCTGCCCATCCAGTTCCGCGAGCCCCCGGCGCATATCCGGGCCGAGTCGCACGGTGGCCACGTCCCGTAAGAGAATGGGCGTCCCGGTCTCGCTGACCCCGACCGCGATCTTCTCGATATCCCCGACCGACTTGATATACCCGCGTCCTCGAACCATGTATTCGATGCCCGAAAACTCGACGACTCGTCCCCCCACATCCTTGTTGCTCTGCCGGATCGTTTCAATGATCGAGGGGATGGACAGGCGATAGGCGAGCACCTTCGTCGGGTCCAGGTTGACCTGGTACTGGCGGACAAAGCCCCCGATGCTGGCCACTTCGGCCACCCCATCGACGCTGCGCAGCCAGTAGCGGAGGTACCAATCCTGAAAGCTTCGCAGGAACGCGAGGTCATGTTGGCCGGACTCATCAACAAGCGCATACTGAAACACCCAGCCCACGCCCGTCGCATCAGGCCCGAGCTGCGGCGTCACCCCTTCCGGCAGGCGTCCGGCGAGCTGGTTCAGGTACTCCAGCACGCGGGAGCGCGCCCAGTAGATATCGGTGCCGTCTTTGAAAAGGACGTAGACATAGGAATACCCGAAGTCAGAGAGCCCTCGAACCACGGTCACCTTCGGGGCGGACAGCAACGCGGTCACGATCGGGTATGTGATCTGATCCTCCATCAGGTCGGGGGACCGCCCGGGCCAGGTGGTATAGACGATCACCTGGGTGTCGGAGAGGTCCGGAAGGGCGTCGATCGGGGTCTGCCGCAGGGCCCAGAGTCCGGCCGAAGCAAACGTAAAGACGAGCAGGAAGACGATGAAGCGGTTTCTCGCGCTGAACTCGATGATTTGCTCAACCATTCGGAAGATCTTCGTGATTGGGTGATTGATGATTTGGTGATTTCCAGCAGAGCACTCCTGAGGAAATCACGCAATCACCAGATCACCAAATCGCCCTTTCTCACTTCATCCCCGACATTCCACCCATGCTTTCGACAACCGCTTTCAGGCGGCTTTCGCTGTCGATCAGGAAATTGGCGGAGGTCACCACGTGGTCTTTCTCCTGCAGGCCGTCCAGCACCTCATAGTAGTTCTCGGTCTTCACCCCGGTCTTGATCAGGCGCGGCTCCAAGCGGCCGCCCCCGTGATGCAGGAACACGAGTTGTTTCTGGCCTGACTCGATCACCGCCTCCTGCGGGACCGCCAAACGGGTTCCCAGGTTCACCTTCAGCTCCACGTTGGCGTACATATCCGGTTTGAGCTTCTCATCGGGGTTGTCCAGCTCAACGCGCACCTTCGCGGTGCGGGTCTTGGGGTCCAGCGTGGGGTAGATGAATCCGACATGAGCGGTCAGCACCGTCCCCGGTTCGTAGGAGAGCGTCACCTCGGCGTTCTGCCCCTTCTTCACGAAAGCCAGCTCGTACTCGTAGATGTCAGCTAAGATCCAGATGTGGGAGAGATCGGCGATGGTGTACAGCTCCTCCCCGGGATCCACGTGCGCGCCCGCCAACGCCTCCTTCCGGATGACTGTGCCGGTGATGGGAGAATGAATCGGGAGGGTTTTGAGCACTTGCCCGGTCCGCTCCAGCTCTCGAATGTGGTCTTCTGTGATGTCCCAGAGCTGAAACCGGCGCCGTGTGGCTTCGAGCAGGTCCTTGGAGCCTCGCGAGACTTCCGGAAACTCGCTCTCACCGAGCTGCTTCCGTCCCTTTAAGGCCAGGAGATACTCCTCCTGCGTCGCCACCAGATCAGGGCTGTAGATGGTGAACAGGATCTGCCCTTTCACCACATGGTCGCCTGTCGCGCTGACAAGGAGCTTCTCGATCCATCCGTGGAACTTGATGGTGACCTTGGCCAAGCGCCGTTCGTCCACCGCCACTCTGCCGACGGTGCGGATGACCTTCTCCAGAGGACGACGCGCCACCTCTTCGTATTTCACGCCGATCGTTTGCAGCCGTTCGGGCGGAATCGTCACCATGCCCGGCTCGGGCGTGAGGGGACTCGGCTCCCCTTTGGCACCTACCCCCTCACTCCTCCCGCCTAACTCCTCACCCGTTCGTTGCATGCCGGGCATGTCGGCCATTGAGTCCTGCCTCGAGTCGGCTGGCGGAAGGACTGCTGGCCGGCTCACCAACCAGAGGGCCACGGCGAGACCGATGACGACGAATACCGCCAGGCTGACCAGGGTCCGGCTCGTCATGGCGTTGGTTTCCTTTCCTCCAACTTCGCGGCCAAGGGACCGCCTGTGACCGCCTCCAGCCTCGCCACCGCTTTCTCATGCGCGACCATCTCACCGTGTAACTCCAACTGGCTTTCCTGCAACGTGAGCAAGCTGTTCAACAGGGTCAGGAAATCCACCTTGCCAACCGCATACCCCGCCTGGGCCGCCTGGAGGGCCAGGGTAGACTGCGGGATGATCGCGTCCCGAAGGATCGTGATCAGCCGCTCCGCGCGCTGGGTCTGCACAAAGGAGTCCTTCACCTGAAAGAGGATATCCTGCCTGGTCGCGGTGAGGTCCTCCCGGGCACCGGCCAGGCCGGCCAGTGCCTCCTTGACCCCTTGGCGCTGCTTCGTTTCATAGAAGAGTGGGATCTTGATCCCGAGCATCACCTGGTAGCCATTATCGTTGATGAGGTCGTTACGGGTCCCGAGCGCGCTGAGATCGAAATCCGGGTAGAACTGGCGTCTGGCGAGGGACACCGCCTGCTCACTCCGCTCAATGCCCTTTGCCGAAGCCAGTAAAATGGGCGAGAAGGTCTCTGCCCGCCGACTCAGTTCAGGTAGAGACACGGTCAGGAGCGGGACCTGAATCTCCTCTGGCGTCCCAAGCGGATCGGCAGGCGGCCGGTTCAGGAGACGATTGATTGCTGCGTGCAGGCTCTCTTTCTGCTGCTCCAAGACCGCCAGTCGGTCAATGACCCGCGAGATCTCCACCTGGGCTCGGAAGACATCCTGCTGGGCGGCCTGCCCGACGCTGTACCGCGCTTTGGCCGTCTTCTCAAACTGAATCAGCAGGGCTTTGTTCCTCTCCACGATCTCGATGCTCTTGTGGACGAAGTGGAGATCGAAGTAGGCTTGCTTGAGGTTGGCAACGAGCCGAAGCCGGGTGGCCCCGTACTCCTGCTCAAATCGCTCCGCCTCCTTCATGGCGACCTCTCCACGCAGCCGTAGCTTGCCCGGAAACGGAATTTCCTGTCCAAACCCGTAGATGGTGCCCTGGACGGCGGGAGGTACCATGGGCATCCGTTGATACCCGAACTGGAGCTTGGGGTCGGGGAGCGTTTGCACTTGGGGCACGACCGCTTTGGCTGCCTCCCACCGCTCTCGGGCCGCCTTGATCTCCGGATTCCGCTGGGTGAGTTCCTCGATGAGGCTGCCCAATGACAACCTCGCCTCCCCCGCCGCCAGAACAGCCGGAGCGCCTAGCACGGTGAGAGAGAGCCATGCCGCGCCCAGCATCGATGTGCGAAGCCAATGGAAGCTGCTCATGGTGCACCTCTTTGAAAAAGCCGATAGCAAATGGCTGATAGCTGATGGCACGGAAACATGAAGAGACCGAGTAGCGACCAGCCAACAGCCCGTGCAGTATTTGCTGCGGGCTATCAGCTATTCGCTATTCGCTCTGGTTGCTGTGAATTAGATCCGGAACGTAGAGAGGCGCGTATAGAGCGGAGGATCTGACGCAGCAGGAAACGCGCCGGCGAACGCTTCCGCCGACAAGCCGGTCTGGGTGATGTCCGGGCAGAAGGACTCCAGCAGTGGGAGCGGGTGCAGGGCAGGTGTCTCAAAAGATTTGGACGACGAGGGTACGGAGTCCTGGCACATTCGGCCTTCGCCCATCGTGTGACTCATATGGGCGCCGTGGATGGTGGTCGCCGTCCCGACAATCGGCGGCACCATCAAACAGAGGCTGCCGAGGACCTGGCACAAGAACAAGGTCCCCAGGACCGTCGCAGAGAGAACCGGGAGAAATCTTTTGCGAGGCAACTGCATCAAGATCAGTATATACTCGGTTCCTCACACGCGCAAGCGCCGCAATGACGAGTGCTGAGTGCTGAGTTTCGGAACCCCCTAGAACTTAGAACTCAGAACTGCGCAGTTTCTAGCGCACGACAAGCACCGAGCAGGCGCTATGCTGCACCAGCTTCGTGGAGACACTACCCAGGAAGAAGCGAGCCACGGCGCCCAGCCCTTTGGCCCCGGCGACGATCACGTCGACCTTCTGCTTCTCCGCCGACTTCATGATTTCGTCGGCAGGATGACCCAGCTTGGACGTTTCGATCACCCGATACCCGGCCGAAACCAGCTTTTCTGCATAGCGATCCACCAGCGCCTTTCCGGTTTCCTTGACCTCGGGATACGCCAAGAACGGCATGACGTGCATCACCACAACTTCAATGTCCACCACCACATCATTGTGACGGATCAGTCGAGGCCGCAGCTCTTTCACCACGAACCGCAGGGCCATGTCGGACGCTTTGGAGCCGTCGGTGGCCAGCAGCACCCGGCGGATCGGCCGAGGCGGCTCCTTGACCACCAGCACGGAGCACGGTGCATGAAGGGTGACCTGCGAAGAGACACTGCCGAGCAGGAACCTATCAAGCGCGTGCAGCCCC
>JACQQM010000065.1 GCA_016207025.1 Nitrospirota bacterium
CTGATTGACACGATGCGGACCGAAGGCTGGGACAATCTCAAAGCCGGCATCGGACGGACTCGTGAGTTCGCCGAAGTGCTCGATGAGCATCGCATGACGGTGGTGATCGTTCCGGAGCCGGATCGAGGCGAATTCCCGAAAAAAACGCAGATGGCCAAGGATTGGCAAGAGGTCCGAAAAAAGCTTCAGAAGTGAGCCGTGGCCCCGCTCCCTGCTCCCCTTTGTTTTTTGCGCCCGGTTCCTTTAAGATGCTGGTTGAGTTGCCCCGCGGTGGTGCACAGTGATGTAAGGGGCTGGAGCCGATGCGGGTCAAGACCAGTTTTCTCTGCCAGGCGTGCGGGCATCAGTCTCCTCGATGGCTGGGGCGTTGTCCTGATTGCGGACGCTGGAACACGATGAAGGAAGAGCGTCTCGCGGTCCAGGGCCGCGGCCGTTCGTCCGTTCTGGCCGGCACCACGTCCAAGGCGACCCCGATCGACGCCATTGAAGTGGTGGGCGAAAGTCGGTTTCGAACCGGGATCGGAGAGTTTGACCGGGTCCTGGGCGGCGGCGTCATCCCCGGGTCGGTGATCCTGATCGGCGGCGACCCCGGTATCGGCAAGACCACCCTCCTGCTTCAAGCCTTGCCTGGCTTGGCCTCGAACGGCGACAAGGTCCTGTACGTGTCCGGGGAGGAGTCTCCCGGGCAGATGAAGATGCGGGGACAGCGTCTGGGCGTGCATCACCCCGTCCTCTATATCCTGGCCGAAACCTCTCTCGAAGAGATCCTCAAAACGGTCCAAGAACTTCGGCCCGTCGCGATCGTGGTGGATTCGATCCAAACGGTGCACACGGACCAGATCACGTCGGCGCCGGGCAGCATCAGTCAGGTGCAAGAAGTCGCCGGCCAACTGATGGGGTTTGCGAAGCGGAGCGGGGTGCCGGTCTTCATCATCGGGCATGTCACGAAGGAAGGCGCCATTGCGGGCCCTCGTCTGCTCGAGCATATCGTGGATACGGTGCTCTATTTCGAGGGAGACAAGGGGCATACCTATCGCATCCTGCGTGCCGTGAAGAACCGGTTCGGTTCCACGAACGAGATCGGCGTGTTTGAGATGAAGGAATCGGGACTGGAAGAGGTGAACAATCCGTCCGAGCTGTTTCTGGCCGAGCGTCCCGAACAGAGTACGGGCTCGGTGGTCGTATCCAGTTTGGAGGGGTCCAGGCCGATCCTGATCGAACTGCAGGCCCTGGTGTCCCCGACGGGGTATGCGATGCCGAAGCGCGTGGCGAACGGAGTCGAGATCAACCGGGTCTCGTTGCTGCTCGCGGTCATGGAAAAACGGCTGGGGTTGCACCTGTCCGGGCAGGATGTGTATGTCAATGTGGTGGGCGGGATGCGGATCGACGAACCGGCCATCGATCTGGGGATCGTGACGGCGGTGACGTCGAGCTTACGCGAGCGTCCGATCGATCACGGGACGGTCGTGTTGGGGGAGCTGGGATTGGGCGGTGAGGTGCGCGCGATCAGCCAGGCGGAACTCCGCATCCGTGAAGCGGCGAAGATGGGATTTCGGCGGTGCCTCTTGCCTGAGCGCAACCTGGCGAAGCTTGACACGATAGACGGCATGGAACTGGTAGGGATTCGTGAGGTCGGAGAGGCTCTGGAGGCTGCGCTTGCGTGAAGTAAAAAGTAAAAAGGCAAAAGTAAAAAGTTCGCCCCTGGCAACTTTTACCTTTTACCTTTTACCTTTTACCTTCGCCATGGCCGGGTGCGCCGTCTGGCCCTGGCGCGTGGAGCCACCGTTGCGGGAAGCGACGGCCGAGCAATTGATCAGCTTGCTTCAGGAACGGGAGGCCGCCATTCAAACCATGAAGGGTCTGTTCAGGGCCCAGATCAAGGGTCCCGGGATTCCCTTCGCCCAGCGTCTGGAAGGCGCCATGTATTACCGGCGCCCCAACGCGCTTCGCCTCCAGGGGTTCACTCAGCTCGGTGGTCCGCTCTTCGAGTTGGTCTTGAAGGAAGATGTCTATAGACTGCGCCTTGCCGCTGAGGGCCAAGTCTACACCGGACGGGTGGCTGACCTGGAACGAAAGGGGAAAATCGGACGACCGTTCCAGATGAGCGTGCTGGCGATGAGCGGAGCGGTGGGGATTGCCTCGGTGTCCAAGGGGGAGACGGTGCGGCTCTCGGAGGATCGGGATCGGTATCGCCTGGACGTCCTCGCGCCCGGCGAGACCGGCCAGTCAGTTCCCGGGCGGCCCGTCCGCCGTCTGTGGTTTGAACGTCGCTCTCTTCAGGTGGTGCAGGAAGACCGCCTGTCCCCGACGGGCGAAGTCGAAGCCACGGTGCGGTTTGAAGATTTTCGGCCGGTCGATATGCCCCCGACAAGCGTGGCCGCCTCTGATGGCACCGGCACGATGGTCCGTCCCATGCTGAAACCGTTTAAGATCACGACGCAGGATGGGCAAGGAAATGGGACCGTGGTGGTGACGTTCCATGAAATGGTCCCGAACCCGACGCTGAAGCCGGATGAGCTGGGAGTTGCCCAGCAGAACGATGAACGCAGAATGCTGAATGCAGAATGCTGAATGCAGAACGGGAGGCGTTCCAACGTTCATCGCTCATCGTTCAGCATTCATCGTTACCAGGGGAGGC
>JACQQM010000066.1 GCA_016207025.1 Nitrospirota bacterium
CAGGCCGAATTCTCGCCACCAGGACAAGGAGGGGGACAAGGTAGAAGGCGCGAAGACCAGCTCCGGGCCGGCGGCCCAGGCTGTATTGTTTCTCGCTTGGATCGGGCGAAAGTCCGGAAAGGGTATTTCCCCTCCCAGATGATCGTAGTGGAACTGGGCATTCAGGCGGAGCACGCCAAATTTAAGTTTCCCCGCATAGCCGATGTCGAAGCGCTCGTTCTTGATGGTGGTGTTTTGCTGCTGCCAATTGATGAACAGGTCCTGCTGATAATAGGGCGTATTCGCGATCAATTGGAATCCCTGTTCAATCGGGCGGACGAAATACATGAGGTCGTCGAACACGGCGTCGTGTAACGGATGCCGAGGCTGAAGAGTCCCCGCGAGGAGATGCACCCCCTCGGTCAGCCTGTAGTCCAGAGAGATGATGGGCCTGATCAACTGAAGGGTGTCTTCACCGCCAAAGGGAACGGCGAAAAAGATTCCGCCGTAGAGATTCAGATCCGAGGTCGGAGCATAGCGGAGCTGGACACCCGTGAAATCACCGAAGAGGGTCAATCCGTTGACTTCTTCTTCTCCACGGAAACAGAAAGAGCCCTGGCACGCTTTCCGTTTGATGAAGGTGCCTTGGGACTCGATGTTGTAGACATAGGTGGTGTTGAAGATCTCAACATGGATCTCCGGCTCTTCCATCCGCTCGATGGGCCGAACCGGACTTTCCGGATAGCGAAAACACGTGGACGCGGCCGGGCGGGGACACGGCAGGCCGGTCGCCTGGGCCTGGACGTCGCTGGGAAGGACGCAGGCCCCGACCAGAACCAGGGCAGCCACCCCAGCGTATAGCAGATGCCCCGCCGTAAGCCGGGACGGGATCATGCCGGGGAACCGACACGTTTCCGCGCGCCCCGCCGTCCCTCCGACGCGGCCCACAACGCCCGAGCAACAACGGATGCAAATGGACCTGTTCGGATCGTAACCCGCACGCCTCGCCTGAATCTCAGGACGCCGCCGCTACTTGCCCTGTCCCCCCACCTCTGTTTTCACCGCCGCAAGCATTGCTTGCAGGTCAAACGGTGATGACCAGATCGGCGGGCGCCGCGCGGTAGAGCTTGACCCCCTCTTGCCCGTGTCGAGCTTCGACGACCTCATATCCTGCCGACTCCAAGGCCACCCGGAGCATGCGGCGTACCTGATCTTCATGGTCAATGATAAGAATGCGCGCCATTTCGAATTCCGCCAATCTCGTTAGAATCCTTTATCTTCACCAGCTTCCGGATCGTCACACCATATACCCCAGCAAGCCGCTTTACGCAAACAGAATCCCTCATGGTCTCATCGTCCACCACCCACAAATTTACCATTAGAGGTCCTCATTGACACGCTGCGTGCGTTTTGCTAGTCTGCTGTTCTCTCAACCGTAGCAGGACCGAACCACACAGGGACTCCTCCGTATGTCGGATATCCGCCTCCTTGTACGATTCGGATGCCTGGTCCTGTGCGGCCTCGTGCTCACTTCCTGTATCGTCAGCCGCCATCCGGCCGGGATCGCCGCGGCGACGGCTCCCCTATCCTCAACCTACACCGTCCTGGGGCCAGTGGAAGATTCCTCGTGCGCGTATCGGGTCTTGTTCATCCCAGTCTCCGGCAAAGATCCAACGGACGAAATCATCGCACGGCTTCTGAAGGAAAAGGGGGGCGACGCCCTGGCCGGCGTCACCGTCGAGCATCGGGGTTCCACGTTTGCCCTTCCGCTTGTCGGATCGGATTGCACCATTGTCAAAGGCGTGGCCGTTAAGAACGTCCGATGAAGGCTCTTCACCTCACAGCGCAATCTCCATCAGCGTGGGCCAACGGCTGCTGCGCGTTGGTCGTGTGCACGCTCATCACCATGTGGAGCGCGGCCTGTACCACGCCGGGGGCGGTCGCTCCTTCCACCATGCCGGTCACCGGGAAATATGTCGAACTCGGGGCGGCCGAGGAGTCGTCTTCGTGCGGCTACACTATTCTGTTCATTCCGGTAAAAAACCCCAAGCCGGTTGCGATGGTTATTGAAGAGATGATCAAGGGCCGTGGTGGAGACGCCTTGATTGAAGTCGCCTCGAGTTCTTCGACGACCTTTTATCTGTTTGGGGTGGCAAACTGCGTTCAGGTTCGTGGGAAAGTCGTCAATTTCAGCAAGTGACGGCAAGCTCCATAGTGAGGCGACTATGTACACACGACGCCGCCTTCTTTCCGTTCACGTTTTCTCTCCGATCATCGCGGCCTTACTGACCAGCGCCTGCGTCCCGTACATCCCGCCCCCCGCGCTCACCGTACCGGCTGGAGAACAGGAGGTGCCTGTGGTCCTGGCCGTGGGCCCTATCGACACCACGAAAGTGACCCACGATGGCGCCCCGGCGAGTGAGTTCGTGGAGGGCACGATCCAAGAAACGATCAAGAATACGCTCAGCCGCACCCAGATCTTCAAAGATGTGGCGGTGTTGAAATTGCCGGCACAGGCCGGGAAAGCTCTCGATGCCGAACAGGTTCTGGCTGCCGCCAGGGCGCAAAAAGCGGATCTTCTGTTAGTCGGGGAAGTGAAAGAATTCGAAGCGGATGTCCCGGTATGGCTGTTCGGGTCCCGGTACGATGTTGCGCTGCGGTTTCAGGCCCAGTTGTACAACGTCCACACGGGCGGCCTGATCTGGAAGAAAACCGAGAAGGTCACCGTCGCCAGGGATGGCTCCGGCATCAAGCGTCAAGAATCGCTGGACGCCATTGTCCGTTATGTCGTGGTCCCGTCCGTCACGGCCGGCATCCTGCCGCCCCTGGTTGAACATCTCCAGACCGAGTACCTGGCCAGCCTGAAATCCCCGGGGAAGGGGCGCGTGACCGCCGAAGCCTCCACGGTCTTCGGCGGAGCCGAGCTTGCCAAGATTGACGCTGAGCTGGCGCCCCCGGCCAGCAAGGTGGCTCCCAAGGACCATGCGTACGCCGTGATCATCGGCATCGAGGATTATCGCGACCTCCCGAAAGTGGACTACGCGAAACGCGACGCCGAGATGGTCAAGCAATACCTCATCAAGGCGCTGGGCTACCGTGAGCAGAACATCGTGATGATGCTCAATGACAACGCCACCCGGAGCCGTCTGAAAGCCCGCCTGGAAAAATGGATTCCGAAGCAGGTCGCTGAGCATCCGAATTCCGAGGTGTTCGTCTACTACGGCGGCCATGGCGCCCCGGACCCGAACACGAACCAGGCGTTTCTTGTTCCCTATGACGGCGACCCCGCCTTTCTGGAGGAGACCGGCTATTCACTCAAGGAGTTGTACAAGGCCTTGGGCGATCTCCCGGCCACGCAGGTGACGGTGGTGATGGATTCCTGTTTCTCGGGCTCCGGCGGCCGGTCGGTGATCGCCAAGGGCACGCGTCCGATGTTGATCAAGGTGGAGAACCCACTCCTGGCCGCCCAGAATGTGGTGGTGCTGTCGGCTGCGGCCGGCAACCAGATCAGTTCCGCCTTCCCTGAAAAGCGGCACGGTCTGTTCACGTATTATTTCCTGAAAGGGCTGCAAGGTGAAGCGGACTTCAACAAGGACGGCGGGGTTGACGTCGAGGAACTGTACAGCTACATCAAGCCGCAGGTGGAGTTGGCGGCTCGGCGCATGAACGCGGAGCAATCGCCCCAGTTACTTCCGGGAATGGACCTGCTGGGGGACCGGGCAAAGTTGCGGTTGATTGACTTGCAGCGCTGACTCCTATCCTTCAGGCGTTCAGGTTCCGGCCTTTTTCGTGTCGGAGTCGGCCGTCGGCGTGCCTTCCTCGGGGCTTGCTTCTTCGGCTGTCTCTTCTTCCGCTTCGGGCTCCTCGAACCACAGCACCAGCATGTCATCCCACCATGCCTCGTCCACCGCAGGACCTGGATCAACCCCGAGCATCGCCACATCGTCTTTGGTAATCGAGGGCCCCACCACCGTGGGATCATACTTGGCCCGCTCGATCACTTCCCTGGTGGCGTATCCCCCCACGATCCACGAGTCGGGATCGGCCCGGCGGGACTTGTACGCCTTGAGCCCGTGCTTCAGGTAGAGGAAAACCGCGCGCTGGACTTCATCGGCGACTCCCGAGGGCGGCAGGCTCAGCGTCTTTTCGATTTTCTTTCGCCAGAGCCGATTGTCATAGCGCGACGTAATGAGCTGCAACATGCGCCTGCCGGCTTCAGCATCCAAAGCCATTTTTATCTCCTACTACTTCAGCGAACGTATGGCATGGTCGTTAGACTACCCAACGACACAAGAGGGTGGCCTGACTGGCCTTTACTGCGCGCATCCCGACCCGTTGCAACCTATGAGCAACGGGTTCCCCGGCATAGTTTCATCGTGCGCGTTCTGCGAGCACGAAGGGCGGTCTGGCCGCCCTACACCAGGTGCTTCTTAAAGAACGCCAACGCGCGGGCCCATGCGTCTTTGGCCTCGGTCGGTTTGTACACGTCCTTGCGGGTGTCGTTGAAAAATGCGTGCGGCGCGCCCGGGTAGGTTTTGATCTCGCCCGCCTTGTTGTATCTCTTGAGCCCGCTGGCCAGCCGCTGGACGTCCGCCTTGGTGATCCAGCCGTCGTCCTCTCCGTAAATATACAGAACCGGACCGGATAGGTTCTTGATCGGCGTATCGGGGTTCGGCACTTGACCGTAAAACGGCACCGCCGCCTTGATCGCCGGGTTGACGCAGGGAAGCATCAAGGCATAGGACCCGCCCATGCAGAACCCGGTCACCCCGATGCGCGTCGCGTCCACGCCCTGGGCCGTTTTCAGGTAGGCCACCGTCGCATTCAAGTCCTTCAGCCCGTCCTCCTGCTTCAGCGTGTTCATCAGCTTGCCGGCTTCGTTCGGATCCGTCGTCACCTTGTGCCCGAGGCGGGAATACAGATCTGGGGCAATGGTCACGTACCCTTCTCTCGCATAGCGCCGGGCGACGTCTTTGATATGCTCGTTGAGCCCCCACCATTCCTGCACCACGATGATCGCGGCCCTGGGGCCCTTGGCCTGGGGCGAGACCATGTAGGCGCGCACCGTCAGACCGTCGCTCGGATATTGCACTATCGTATCCTTCAGGTCTCGATCACTGAATGACTCTGCCATAGCCCTCCCTCCGGTCGGAATTTAGTGATTTGGCGATTGACTCATTTGGTGATTTTCGCTCTCCAAATCAGCCAATCACCAGATCACCAATCACCAAATTTCCTCAATTCCCGGCGATGGTCATCTCGCCGATCTTGATCGTCGGGCAGGCGATGCGGCCGCGAAACTCCAGATCGTTGCCCACCAGCTCGATATCGGCGAACATCCGCGTCAGATTGCCGGCGATCGTAATCTCTTCCACCGGATAGGCCAACTCACCGTTTTTGATCCAGATCCCCGCCGCGCCGCGGGAATAATCGCCGGTGACCATGTTCACGCCGAACCCGATGAGCTCCGTGACATAGAGCCCCTCTCGGACGGACCGGATGATCTCGGAGGGATCGGCTGTCCCGGGAACCATGTAAAAATTGGTTGGCCCGACCGACGGGCTTTCGCCCACTCCTCGGGAGGCATTCCCAGTGGAGGCCAACCCCAATTTTCTTCCGGAGTAGGTATCCAGAAGATAACTGGCGAGGATGCCTCGTTCCACCACCGTGGTCCTTCGCGTCGGCAGTCCCTCTCCATCAAACGGACGCGACCCCAGGCCACCCGGCAGCCGGCCATTGTCATAGATCGTGACGGTCTCTGGAGCCAGGCGGTTTCCCAGTTGCCCGATCAGGAACGAGGCGCCTTTGTACAGCGCATATCCTGAGACGGCGCTGCACAGGTTCGCCAGCAGGCTTCCGGCCGTTTCCTGATCGAAAATGACCGGCGCCCTCCGAGTCGTCACCTTCCGTGCGCCCAGACGGCGGACCGTCCGCCGAGCCGCTTCCAGCCCGACCGACTCAGGACTGTCGAGACGGGCGAACTTCCGCTGGACGGCGTACCAGGAATCCCGCTGCATGCCGCCCGAGTCCGGGTCCGTCGCAATCGGCGAGACCGACATGGCAAAGCTGGAGCTCCGGTGTTCCCCGAGAAATCCGTGAGTATTCGCCAGTACGACCCGGCCGGCCGAGGAATTGAAGTCGCTTCCCTCCGAGTTCGTGATTCGTGCATCCGCGGCCATCGCGGAGGCTTCGGCCCGCCGCGCCAACTCGATCTGCGCCGCCGTGTCCAGGACGGTCGGGTCATAGAGATCAAGATCCGGCAGTTCGTGGGCCATGAGATCACCGGCCGGCAGGCCCGACATCTCATCCTCCGCGACGGCCGCGGCCAACGCGCAGGTGTCGGACACCAGGCGGTCCAACGACTCGCGCGAGAAATCGGACGTGGACGCGCTGGCGGATCGCTTGCCGAAGAAAACCCGCAGCCCCACCCGTTTCTCTCTGGCCTTCGTCAGGCGGTCCACCGCCCCCAGGCGCACCTGCACCGAAAAGGTGTCACCGTCGGCGACCATCACGTCGGCCCCGCTGGCCCCATGCTGCGTCGCCTTCGCCAGCATGTCGCCCGTGAGTTCTTTTAGATCAAGTTCCTGGCGCATACGTCTCAACGCCGCGCGAATGCAAAATGAAAAATTAACCCAGCGTGAATTTTGCCTTTTACATTTTTAATTTTTCATTGCGGCCTACGGCCGCCCCGTGCCCCCGACGGTAATTTCATCCACCCGAATGGTCGGCAGCCCGACCCCGACCGGCACGGACTGGCCCTCCTTGCCGCAGGTCCCGATCCCTTCATCGAGTGTCAGGTCATGCCCGACCATCGACACCTTGGTCAAGATCTCCGGTCCGTTGCCGATGAGGGTGGCGCCCTTGACCGGGCGCGTCACCGCCCCGTTCTCGATCAAGTAGGCTTCGCTGGCTGAGAACACAAATTTGCCGTTCGTGATATCCACCTGGCCGCCTCCAAACGAGACCGCATAGAGACCCCGCGTGACCGACCGAATGATGTCCTGAGGGTCCGACTCCCCGGCCAGCATGAACGTGTTGGTCATGCGAGGGAGGACAATGCTCTGGAAGCTCTCGCGCCGGCCGTTCCCGGTCAGGGGAATGCCCAACAAGCGGGCGTTCAGACGGTCGGTAATAAACCCCCGCAAGATCCCCCGCTCGATCAGCACCGTGCGGCTGGTTGGGGTACCCTCGTCGTCCATGTTGAGAGACCCGCGGCGGAACGGCAGCGTGCCGTCATCCGCGATGGTGCACACCTCCGAAGCCACCCGCGCCCCCAGCAAATTCGTAAAGGCCGAGGTCTTGCGCCGGATGAAATCCGCCTCCAGCCCATGACCAATCGCCTCGTGCAACAGAATGCCCGGCCAGCCGCCCGCCAGCACCACCGGCATGACCCCGGCAGGTGCATCCACGGCGCCGAGGTTGAGGATGGCCTGGCGGGCCGCTTCTCTGGCATAGCGGATGTACCGGTCCAGCTCGCGGTAAAACGCGAAGCCGATGCGCCCTCCGCCGCCGAACGTCCCGCTCTGCCGATTTCCGTTCTCTTCCGCGATGCAGGTGACTTGCAGGCGTGAGAGCGGTTGCACATCGCCGATCATCAACCCCTCGGAAGTGGCCACCACCACCCTCTTGTACTCGGTGTTGAAGGAGGCCATGACGTTTTTGATCCTGGGATCATACCGGCGCGCTTCGGCGTCAATCAGGTTGAGCAACTCGACGCGGTCCTTCGTGGCCACCTCGGCAATCGAGGTCTCAACAGGATAGAGATCGCGCTGCGGCCGGGCACGATGGGTCACCGGCAAGGGCTCGGCCCCCTGGGGCGATTGCGCGATGTAGCGGGCCGCATCGGCCGCGATTTCCAGATCACGCCGCGTCAGCTCGTCAGAGTATGCAAAGCCGGTTTTTTCTCCGGCCGTCGCCCGGACTCCCACTCCTTGCGAGACGCTTTTGACGGCGCGTTTGACGAGGCCTTCTTCCATCGACACGGATTCGGACACACACGACTCGAAGTAGAGATCCGCGTAATCCACGTCGCGGACCTTCACCTTCCCGAGGGCATGCCGAACCTCCGGTTCCGTGAGGCCGAATTGATCCAGTTCCGCGGCTTGTTCCATGGGCACTCCGGTGTTCTCCTCTCCAACGGCGGGCTTGAGTATAGCCTATTGGTTTTCACCGGCGCAATACAGCGAAACTTCGTGCTTTTCTTGGCGAATACCGTTGACTTTTGAGGCCCTGCCGATTAGACTAGCCCTGCCCGCCGGCCTGTTTTCACGAACGAAAAGGATCGCCGACAACGTATGACAAAAGCCGCTGCGCCCAGCATTGACCATCTGTCAGAATCCGAACTGATTGCCCTCCTGGACCCCGCCTTGCTGCCCAAGCACATTGCCATCATCATGGATGGCAACGGCCGCTGGGCGGAGCTGCGCGGTCTGCCTCGTATAGCCGGCCATGCCGAAGGGATCAAGTCGGTCCGTGAGGTCATCACCCTCTGCCGGGACCTCGGCATCGGCGCCTTGACGATCTACGCCTTCTCGCAGGAGAACTGGAAACGGCCGGTCTCCGAAATCAACGCGCTGATGTTGCTGCTGGAGCAGTACCTTCAGAGCGAGATGGATGCCCTGATCGAAAAGGGCGCCCGCTTCCGGGCCATCGGGCAAGTCCATGCGCTTCCCCCCTCGGCGCTGAATTGGGTGCGGAAGGTGGAGCGGGAAACGGCGCACCTGGACAAATTGATGTTGACGGTGGCGCTCAGCTACGGCGGACGCTCCGAGATCGTGGACGCCGTCCGGCGCCTGGCGCAGGACTGCAAGGACGGTAAGGTCCAGCCGGATGCGATCGACGAGACCCTCCTCGAAGGGTACCTCTCCACGCAAGGGCTCCCGGACCCCGATCTCTTGATTCGCACCAGCGGTGAAACTCGGATCAGCAACTTCCTTCTGTGGCAACTGGCCTACACCGAAATGTACTTCACCCCAACGCTCTGGCCCGACTTTCGCCGACGCGAGGCCCTGTTAGCCCTGCTGGACTATCAGAGGCGGGATCGCCGCTTCGGCGCGGTGCCCACTCCCCACTTCCCACCGAGCGGGCTGTGATACAGGGCGCGTACAGTGCCGAACAGCCGACCAATCGGCCGTACGAGACGCCGGTGACCGGCAGGCGCCTGGACGGTCGTCGGGTGTATGCGGCACTGGTTTTTGTCCCCCTGTTCTATCTTCTGGTTCGCTATTTCCCCCCGGTCGCGTTGTTTGCCCTCGTGGCGGGTGCGGCCCTGCTGGCGTTGACGGAGTTCTACCGACTGCACTTTCGCGACGAGCGCGTCCCCCTCGCGATGGCCCTGGGGCTGGGGTCGGGCGGATTGCTGCTGGCCAGCCTGCAATGGCCGGAGATCACATCGGAGCGGACGGTCATTTTTCTGATTATGCTCGCGATCATCACGTACGGACTCTTCTCCTCACGCCAACTGAGACAGAATCTCGTGGACTGCGCCGTCCTGATGTTCGGGGTCCTGTATGTCGGCCTCACCTTGGGCTATCTGCTGCTCACCAGAGCCCTCGAAGGAGGCGAGTTTCTCGTCTTCTTCGTGGTGCTCGTGACGTGGGCCGGGGACACGGGCGCGTACTATGTCGGCATGAGTGTGGGCCGTCGCCAGTTGGCTCCCGTGATCAGCCCTAATAAGACAGTGGAAGGGCTGATCGGCGGGCTGGTGCTCGCCATTGTGGCGGCCGTGGCGGCTCGTGCATGGTTCTTGCCGTCGTTCAGTCTCGTGGACTGCCTGGCCAGCGGACTGTTGCTGACCGGAGCCGGCGTCCTGGGAGACCTCGCCGAATCGGCCATGAAGCGAAGCGGGGGGGTCAAGGATTCCGGCGCGCTGATTCCCGGACACGGAGGGATGCTGGACCGTTTGGACAGTCTCCTGTTCGCCGCACCCGCTTTCTATTACTACGTGACGCTGGTCCGGGGAACTTCGTGATTGAAGGATTGCGTGATTGAAGGAATCAGAGGACCCCTTGATTCACCAGATCGCCAAATCACACAATCACCAAATTGGAGCAGCAGGTCGACACGCCCACGACTAGCCCTGGTGCGCGAAAGAGAGAGGGCCTGCACATGAAAAATATCGTGCTCCTGGGGTCCACCGGATCCATCGGGACGAACACGCTGGACATCGTGGCCAAGTTCCCCGAGCAATTTCGCGTCGTGGGTCTCACGGCAGGGACCAACGATGAAAAACTTGAGGAACAGCTCCGCGTCTTTAAGCCCACCGCCGTGGCATTGTCCGACGAGGCTGCTGCCGCCAAGCTTCGCGCCCGATGCAAAGGAGCCTCGGTCCAGATTTTGTCGGGCGTGGAGGGGGTGGCGCAGGTCGCCCGTTTGCCGGAAGCTGACCTGGTCATTTCAGCCATCGTCGGGGGAGCCGGTCTGGTTCCGACCCTGGCGGCCATCCGAGCCCGCAAGAACGTGGCACTGGCGAACAAGGAGCCGATGGTGATGGCTGGCAAGCTGATGCAGGAGGAAGCCCGCCGACACGGCGTGCGCATCTTTCCGGTGGATAGCGAGCACAGTGCCATCTTCCAATCCATGGAAGGCCATCGCCGGGAGGACATCCGACGGCTGATTCTGACCGCCTCCGGGGGACCGTTGTGGGAGTTGACCCGCGAGCAGATGCAACACGTGAAGCCCGAGCAGGCCTTGCGGCATCCTAACTGGAAGATGGGCGCAAAGATCACCATTGATTCCGCCACACTCATGAACAAAGGGCTCGAGGTGGTCGAGGCCCGCTGGCTGTTCGACATCCCCCCCTCGCAAATCGAGGTGCTCATCCACCGGGAAAGCATCGTGCATTCTCTGGTAGAATACCGAGACGGCTCGGTGATTGCCCAGCTCGGATTGCCCGACATGCGGACGCCGATTTCGTACGCGATGAATTATCCGGCGCGGATGCCTCTGGAGCCGCCGCCGTTGGACCTGGCGGGCATCGGCAAGCTGACCTTTTTCCGGCCGGACCACGATCGGTTCCCCTGCTTGGGCTTCGGGTACGAGGCGCTCCTGACCGGCGGGACCATGCCGGCGACCCTCAACGCCGCCAATGAAATCGCCGTGGCAGCCTATCTCAATCATGGCATCGGCTTCCTGCGGATCGGCGAGGTGATCCAGGCCACGATGGAAGCGCATTCGCCACGCGACGTGACGAGCCTGGAAGACGCCCTCGAGGCCGACCGGTGGGCGAGAACCAAAGCGGAAACGCTCGTCCGTCAGTGCCTGTCATAACCATCACGAAAGGGTGTTGATCGTGCTGTCTGTATTCACATGGTCTCCGGAGTCGATCTGGCTTCTGACGCAGAAGGTCTGGTGGTTTCTGATTGTTCTGGGCGTGCTGGTGTCCTTTCACGAGCTGGGGCACTTTTTAGCAGCCCGTTGGGTCGGCGTGAAAGTGTTGAAGTTCTCTCTGGGCTTCGGACCGAAACTGATTGGTCGCCAGATCGGTGAGACCGAGTACCTGGTCTCGGCCGTTCCGCTCGGTGGCTACGTCAAATTGTTCGGCGAAGAGGAGACCGAGGTCGTGACGGCCGAAGAGAAGCGGCGGTCGTTTTCCCATCAGACGCTCCCCCGCAAGATGTTCGTCGTCGCCGCGGGGCCGGGATTTAATTTTCTCCTGGCCTATCTCATCTTTGCGAGCTGGCTCTCGACCGGCGCGCCCCTGTTTGTACCCACCTTTCGGGACCTCACGCCGGACGTCGAGGCCCTTCGGCCGGGCTCTCCGGCCGATCAGGCCGGCCTCAAGCTCGGCGACCGGATCATCCGAGTCAACGAGCGCGACATTTCCACCCGAAGCGAGTTGCTGGACGCCGTGGCAAAGAGCAATGGCAAGCAGCTGACGATGGACGTCCAGCGCGGCGACCAGATCAAAACCCTGTTGATCACTCCGCTCGCGACCACGGTTCAGGAGAACGGAAAAGACACGGTGGTCTATCACATCGGCATCGAGGAGACCGCCCCGGTGATCACCGCGGTGATGAACGGCTCCCCCGCAATGGCGGCCGGATTCCGGGACGGCGACCGCGTCGTCAGCATCGAAGGGCAAGAGATCCATACCTGGTCCCAAATGACCGGGTTCGTGAAGGAGAACCCCAACCGTCCCCTGCATTTCCAGGTCAAGCGGGGCGAACAGCTCCTCTCGCTGACCGTCACCCCGGCCGCCGAGAAGACCGTCGTGGGCGGGAAGACGGTCGAGGTGGGTAAAATCGGCATCTCGGGACCCGGCCGCTCCATCATCAGGTCGTCCAACCCCTTCATGGCTGCCTTCCACGGGCTGCAAGCCACGTGGGGATGGTCCGAGCTGACGGTGATCGGGATTTACAAAATGGTGACGGGGGAAATTTCCAGCAAGAACATTGGCGGGCCGCTCACCATCGCCAATATGTCAGGAGAAGCCGCGACGCAGGGAGCTTCCAGCGTGGCCTTCCTGATCGCCATCCTGAGCATCAACCTCGGCGTGCTCAATCTGCTTCCGATCCCCATTTTGGACGGCGGCCATCTGCTCTTCTTCGGCATCGAAGCGATTCTGCGCAAGCCGCTGGGGGAACGTCAACGCGAGATCGCGCAACAGGTGGGCCTGCTCCTGCTCGTCGGCATCATGGTCTTCGCGTTCTGGAATGACATCGAGCGGCTCATTTCACACTGAAAAGCCCTCAGCAATCAGCCTTCTGCTTTCAGCCATGAACGGAGGACCGAAACTCTGAAGCTGATCGCTGACCGCTGAAGGCTGGCCGCTCACAAGGACCCATGCGCACCTCGCAGCTTCTCATCCCGACGCTCCGGGAAGACCCCGGCGAGGCCGAGACGGTCAGCCATCGCTTGATGCTTCGCGCGGGGATGATCCGCAAGGTCGCGGCCGGCGTCTACACGTATCTCCCGGTCGGACTTCGCGTCATTCGGAAGGTCGAGAACATCATCCGGGAAGAAATGAACCGGGCTGGAGCCCAGGAACTGCTCATGCCGATCGCCTCCCCGGCCGAGCTCTGGCGCGAAACCGGCCGCTGGGACTTTTACGGAAAAGAACTCTTCCGGTTGAAGGACCGCCATGAACGTGACTTCTGTCTCGGTCCGACGCACGAAGAGGTCATCACGGATCTGATCCGTCGAGAAGTGCGGTCCTACCGCCAATTGCCCCTCAACTGCTACCAGATCCAGACCAAGTTCCGAGATGAAATTCGCCCCCGTTTCGGCCTCATGCGCGGACGCGAGTTCATCATGAAGGACGCCTACAGCTTCGACAAGGACGAAGAGGACGCCAAGCTGAGCTACCAGAAAATGTATGACGCGTACACCCGCATCTTTACCCGCTGCGGCCTGACCTTCCGCGCCGTCGAAGCGGACACCGGCATCATCGGCGGGACCTCGTCCCATGAGTTCATGGTCCTGGCCGAGACCGGAGAAGAAACGATCGTCTATTCCGACGAAGGTTCTTACGCCGCGAATGTCGAGCGCGCCGAGGTGCGTCCTCCTACGGACACCCCGACCGAGGCGCCACAGCCCCTTCGCAAAGTGCCGACACCCGATGCCCGCACCGTCGAGGAAGTCACGGCGCTGCTCAAAACCACGCCTCAGCGCCTCGTGAAAACGCTGCTGTACAAGGCGCCTCACGAGACGGTTGCCGTTCTGGTCCGGGGGGACCACGAAGCGAACGAGGTCAAGCTCAAAAAGCTCCTCGGGGTCACTGAGCTTGAACTGGCCGGACCGGAAACGGTCGCCGCCATCACCGGCGCGCCGGTCGGATTCGCCGGCCCGATCGGCTTACGCCAGACGCGCATCCTGGCGGACCACGCGGTGAAGGCCATGCGCAACTTCGTGGTGGGCGGAAACGAAGGCGGCACGCATTATGTCGATGCAAACTGGGACCGTGACTTTCAGGTCGCGCAGTTTGCGGATCTTCGGAACGCCCGCGCGGGAGACCCTTCACCCTGCGGCGGCGGGCGGCTGCGTGTCGCACGAGGCATCGAGGTGGGCCACGTCTTTATGCTGGGCACCAAGTACAGTAAGGCCATGGGGGCCACGTTCCTCGACCCCCAGGGTCAGGAACGCTTGGCGGTCATGGGCTGTTACGGGATCGGGGTCGGGCGAACTGGGGCTGCCGCCATCGAGCAACATCACGATGCCAAGGGCATCATCTGGCCGGTCCCCATCGCCCCCTTTCACGTCCACCTGCTGCCGCTGAGCCAATCAGCCCAGGTCTCTGAAGCCGCCGGCTTACTCTACGAGTTGCTCATCCGCTCGGGGGTGGAGGTGCTCTGGGACGACCGGAATGAGCGGGCCGGCGTGAAGTTCAACGACGCCGATCTGATCGGCGTGCCTTTCCAGGTCGTGATCGGCGACAAAGGGCTGGCCCAGGGCATCGTCGAATTGAAACAGCGAAGAACCGGTGAGGTCACGCGCCTGCCTCCGGACAAGTTGCTGGAGCAGGTGAAGGCGCTCCTTCTCCAGCATCTGACGGTCTCGTAAGAGATGGTTGGAGTTGCTTGCAAAGACCCTGGATGAATGGTATTGTTTTAGCCGTTCAAGACGATTATGATCGTCGCACCGTCCCCGGCATCGTCCAGATCCACGACTTCAGACCAAATGCTCTGACCCCTGTGGAGTTGTGGAGGCCTTAAGGAAGTCAGCTCGCCCCGAACGATTTACGCGGAGGGAGAGCAATGCAGACAAAGGCCGCGCCTGAGAATCTTCAAGAGCTACAGCAGAAGGTCGCGTATGCGGAAGAGGTCAAACGCATCACGAACCAGATCCATGCAGCCAAGGAACTGGATCAAATTCTGCTCGACCTCAACAAAGAAATCCTGAGCCTCTTCGACGCCGAGGAATTAACCCTCTACGCCGTTGACTCGGAGCGAAAAGAGATTTTCGCGAAGATGCCGCATCTCGACACCGTGGAAGAGATTCGGCTCCCGATCACCGAGCAAAGTCTCGCCGGCTTCACCGCCAAATACCTCCGGCCGATCAACATCAACGACGCCTACAACAAGTCCGAACTGATCAGCATCCATCCAGCCTTAGTCTTCGACGCCAACTGGGACAAGAAAACCGGTTTCCGCACCAAACAGGTGATGACCTATCCCATCGTCGCCGAGAATAAATACTTGATGGGTGTCTTCCAACTGCTGAACAAGAAGAGCGGCGGACGTTTTACCAAGAAAGAC
>JACQQM010000068.1 GCA_016207025.1 Nitrospirota bacterium
ACTCGATCCTGACCGCCATGGAAGGGATGATGCAGCGGCTGATCGGGGTGGACATTTATCTGGTCACCAACCTGGACCCGGCGCTGGGACGCGTGCGAGCCGATCCGGGGCAGCTCGAACAAGTCATCATGAACCTGGTCGTCAATGCCCGCGACGCCATGCCTAAGGGAGGCCGCCTCACCATCGAAACCGCGAACGTCAAGAGCCACGACATCCCTCTCCGTGGTCAGGGCGTCGAGCTACCCGGCCGCTACGTGATGCTGGCGGTGAGTGACACCGGGGGCGGGATGGACGCGGAGACCCAAGCGCGCGTGTTCGAGCCGTTTTTCACGACCAAGGAGCGGGGCAAAGGCACGGGACTGGGCCTGTCCACCGTCTATGGCATCATCAAGCAAAGCGGGGGGCACATCTTCGTGCAGAGCGCGCTGGGGGAGGGCACCTCATTCAAAATCTATCTGCCGAGACTCGAAGACCCCGTCGAGGCCGTCGAGTCGGAGAAGGCCCCCGCCGATGCGCCGAACGGAACGGAGACCGTCCTGCTGGTGGAAGATGAGCCGGGAGTGCGGACGCTCGTGCGTGACACGCTTCGGCAGCACGGCTATACCATCCTGGAGGCGCGGCACGGGATCGAAGCCCTGCTGATCAATAACGAACACGTGGGCCCCATTCATCTCTTGATGACTGACTTGGTGATGCCCCAAATGAGCGGACGGGAAGTGGCCAACCGTATGGTGCCGTCGCGTCCGAACCTTCGCGTGCTGTATATCTCCGGCTACACCGAGGACGCCGTCATCCACCACGGCGTCTTAAATCCGGGGACCGCTTTTCTCCAGAAGCCCTTCACGCCGGATGCGGTCGCGCGCAAGGTGCGCGAGGTGCTCGACGCCTCTCCTGCGTAGGCCGGAAGTGCTCCTTCAGCGACAGCCATGAAGAGCTCGCCCGTCTGGCACTGCCTATCGCGGCCTTTCCAGCGCTTCGCGCACATGCCGTTCCAAGCTCTCCGGCGTGAAGGGTTTCTGGAGAAAGACGGTGCCTGCTTCCAACGCGCCATCCTTCCCGACGACATCGCCCGTGTAGCCCGAGATGTAGAGGACCTTCATCTTCGGACGTATCGGCGCCAACCGTTCCGCTAATTGCCGCCCGCCCAGGCCCGGCATGACGATGTCGGTCAGCAGCAGGTGGATCGGACTGGTATGCTCTCGGCCGATGCGCAGCGCGTCGTGGCCATCGCGCGCCTCCAGCACGGTATAGCCACGCGCGCGAAGGACCACGCACAGCATCGTGCGGATCGAGTCTTCATCCTCAGCCAAAAGGATGGTTTCAGAACCTCGTGGGGACCCGACAAGTGGCTGACTAGGCTCTACGGCCTTCATTGCCTCCTCGATCCGTGGCAAATAAATCGTGAAGGTCGTGCCCTGTCCGGTCTTGCTGTCCACAATGATGTAGCCGCCGCTTTGCTTGATGATGCCATAGACGGTGGACAGGCCCAGTCCCGTGCCTTTGCCCCGCTCCTTGGTCGTGAAAAACGGCTCAAACACGCGCGCTTGGGTTTCCGCGTCCATCCCGCATCCGGTGTCGCTCACCATGAGCGTCACATACGATCCCGGGGGGATGGTAACCTGCCGGCTGGCATAGGGCCGGTCCAGCATAACGTTTTGGGTTCTCGTGGTGAGCCGGCCCCCCTGCGGCATAGCATCACGGGCGTTGACCGCCAGGTTCATGACGACTTGTTCAAGTTGCCCCGGATCGGCTCGCACGTGTCCCGGCGTAGGCCCCGGCTCGGTGACCAGCTCGATGTCCGCGCCGATCAGAGGCCGCAGCATTTTGTCCATGTTGGCCACGATGACATTGAGGTCCAGCACCTCCGGCTGCAGTATCTGCCTGCGGCTGAAGGCCAGCAGTTGGCCGGTGAGCGTGGTGGCCCGATCCGCTGCCCTCTTAATCTCCTCGACCTGTCCCCGCATGAGATCATTGGGACCGAAGCGAGTGAGGAGCAACTGGCAGTATCCTGTCACGATGGTGAGGAGGTTGTTGAAGTCATGGGCGACCCCGCCCGCCATCTGTCCGATGGCTTCCATCTTCTGCGCCTGGCGAAACTGCCCCTCAAGCTGCAGGCGCTCCACAAACTGGCCAATCTTGATACCAACGTCAGCCATCATGTGGAGCAGCTCGTTATCGGGCTCTCGAACCTCGTGGCTGAAGAACTCCACCACACCGTGGATTTCATTACCACCGCGAATAGGAAACCCAAATGCCCCGTGCAACCGTACTTTGGCAGCAGCCGGCGCCCGTGGGAAGTTGGAATCCTTGACGACGTCAGGAATCCAGGCAGGCTCGCCGTTGTTCCATACCCGACCGGGCAATCCGATACCGGGCACAAACGTGATCTGCCGGCAGAGCAACACAAACTCGGCAACGTTCACCGAAGGCGCGTGCCAGATGGCATTGCAGCGCAGCACGTTGGCGGGACGGTCCACCAGCCAAATCGCGCCCAACTCCCATCCCATGGTCTCACAAATGGCCCGCAGGAGACGGGGGGCTGCCTCGCCTAGCGTGGCGGAATCCGCCAAGGCTCGACTCACGGCCAACTGCGCAGCCTGGCGGCTCTCCGCCCGCTTGCGCTCGGTGATGTCGCGCACGAAGGCGCTGAAGGTGTAAATGTTCCCCCGCCGCGCAGGCGAGATCGACAGTTCCACCGGGAATTCATGTCCATCCCGGCGGCGCGCCGTGATTTCAATGCGCCGGTTCAACACCGGCCCCTCGCCGGTGGCGAGGTAGTGCCGCAGGCCGCTCTCATGCGCGTCCCGGTATTGCGGGGGAATGATCGTGTCGGATAAGCGCTGACCGATGGCCTCTTGGCGGGACCAGCCGAAGATGGTTTCGGCCTGGGGATTCCAATCGGTAATCCATCCACCTTCATCGATGGTGATGACGGCGTCCAGCGCCGTTTCGACGATCAGGCGGGTTCGTTCCTCGCTCTCACGCAGGGCAGCCTCAGCGGTCCTGGCATGCTCCCTCTCTTGCTGTGCCTGCACGTATTCTTTGCGTAGACGTACCGTGGCCCAGAGCAGGAGCCCAAACATCGGCCCCCAGATCACGGCTCCCGCCACGCCTAGATTCCAGAGGACTGCCCGAATGGGTGCCAGGATGTCGCTCCGGTCCATGCGCAAGAGGATTCCCCACTGGAGGCCCGCGTACTCCCGATAACCCTGGGTCTTCGCATACCCGGTCACGACCGGGACGTGTCGGCGCAGGTGCTCCTCCTCGACATAGCCCGGCTGGCCTGACTCGATCAGGAGCGCAGAGGGGAGCCCAAGCTGCTTCAGGTTGACATTGCCCTTATGCTGCAAATCTGAGTCAATAAAGGCGACCCCCTGGCGAGTCAGAAACTGGTATTCGAGCTTCCCCAGAATCCCCCGCTGCGCCTGCACGGTTCGAATCGTCCGCGTTAAGACCTCCTCCAGCGCTGGCAGTGCCACACTCGACGTCACCACGCCCAAGAATTCCCCCTGTCGGTTTGTAATTCGAGCTGAGAACGCGACCGCGTCCACTCCGCCTGCCGCGACGTAGGGTTCGACGTCCCCCACATGCACGAGACCCCCTTCCTGCACGTACTGAAAAAAGAGTCTCCTGCCCAGATCCTGCCCGACCGTGGCTTGATCCGTGGCGGCCACAACCCTCCCGTGCTTGTCGGTGACACCGAGCCACAAATAGACCGCGTACGACTTCTTCATCCAAGTGAGATATTCAGTCAGGTCCGCCTTGTCATGCGCCTGAATGCTGAAGGCACGGGCCATCATTTTGGCGTCGCCGTACCGCTCGAACAGGAGCCGGTCCAGCTTGTCGGCGATTTCGGCAGCCGCGAGGGCCAAGCTTTCGCCTGTAGTGGCCACGAGACGGGTCTCGATGTAGTGGAGGGCGAGGACCCCGATCGCCACGGCCACCACCGTCATCACGATGATGAGAACCGGCAGCCAGACGTACGGACGGCGGCCTGGTGGGCTGTCCGTGAACGGCTCAGAGGAAGTGATCGCTTTGAGGAACATTCTGCAACCTCACGCGCCTTGAACACGAGGAGGCAGCGGAAGAAGTGACGTCACGATTGCTCTCTTCAGCGTTCGGTGACGATGTAGTTCGGGACTAATCTGAAAGGGTGGTAGGCGTTCTTGGATCTGGCCAGGCTCGGCAACCCCGAATCATCCATCGTGTTGATGAACTCATAGCCCCGACCCACCGCTTCTCGGCAGAACTCACGGAAGAGGTACTGGGCCAGTCCCTGGATGCCGCGGTCCGCCACCTCAAGCAGAATACAGAAGACCGACGGAGAGCGTTCGAACCCAAACGTATAGGCGCGGATCTCGCCATCAATCCGGACCACGCGGCCGATCAGTCCAAGAGCACGGTGGTGTGACAGTGCTTCCTGATGCGCCGATCCCGAGTCCGTAAGCATGTGGCGTGCGACCGCATCAAGATTTCGGGCTTCCTGCTGGGCAGCCCACGTGCGGTACAGTGACAGGCAGGCCTCTCGATCAGTCTCCTGGTACGGTTCATAGCGGTGCCGGTTACCACCATGGTCGCGCACAAAGCGGTTGCAGGCGGCGCGCTGCGACTTGTACCGATCGCCCGTCAGATCGGCCAGATCAGAGGCACGGTAGAGATAGTCGGGATCCTTGGAAACAAGGCGATAGCCCAGCGCCTCAAGCGCGGGCTTCCACTCCTCGGGCACGTTCTCCACCCGGCTCACCGCCGACCCTCTGTTTCTCCGCCGCATGAACGCGAAGGCTTCCGCAAATGCCTGCGGATTCGGGGTCGCCATCGGTTCCGTGCCAAGCGGCGGCAGCGGCATGAAGATGCCGTCGGCATGTTCGGCGAAGAGACAGTGATGCTCCGCCATGTCAGCCCACCAGTACGAAAACACCCCCCGCCAGATGAAGTGAGGGGCAAAGGCATAGGCGGCCAGTGGGGTCACGATTGAGGCCGAGCTGCGCTCAACGCGGGCGCGGTCGGCTAACGTGAGCGGGTGGAGAACCGCTGCAGGTTGGGAGGGAGCAAGCCGTTCGGTGAGACATGGCAGCGGCCAGAGAATCGCCACATCCTTCTGAAATCGGCCTATCAAGCGCGGATTCTTGGTGAAAACTTCCAACGTGTCTTCCCGCTCAAGCAAGCCCGCAACTCGGTCTGCATAGGTTTTGATGTCAGATGGGACCGTGTCCCGCATGAACGGACACGTGGAATCCCATCCCAGCACCACTTGGCTGCGGTCGGCGTTCCACATCACCGCCAGGGGATAGATCTGGCAGTCCAGCGGCCGCATCTCATAGATCCGGCAGTGCGAGGTGGCCGGATCGAAGGCCGGGCAAAGATAGCCGTCTCCGACCGGATTCGGCACGACATTGACTTGACAGCCATGGGGATCTGGGAAATGGGTAAGGTCTACCCCGCGGGCGACCGCCCGTCGAATCTCATCCGCGGTGAAGTACGGGCGCAGGAAACTGTCCGGTTCCGGAAACCGGCAACAGACGTCGCAACTCAGGCACACGCGGCTGGGCACTAGCTGGGGCAGCGAGGTAATCTGAACCAGCTCGAACCGGCCTCCCCGAAGCTCGGATCTCATGGGTGATTATGATACGCTCGCCCTGGAGGCGAGGCAAGAAAGCGCGCTGTTTCGAAAGGCAAGAAAGCTCGCAGCGTAGATGGATGTCTTTGTGAAAGAAGTCGCCAATCTTACCTAGGGGACCGCTCTCATGCTGAAAACTTCGCCCACCCGCCCACTCATCATCGCCCACCGCGGCGCGTCCGGCCTCACCCCCGAAAACACCACCCTTGCCGTCGCGACCGCCATCGCGCTGGGTGCCGACATGGTCGAGGTGGACGTGCGTCTCAGCCGGGACGGTCACCTGATTGTTTTCCATGATCAAACCGTGGGACGGACCGCCTCCTTCCAAGGACGCTCCCCCCACAAGAAAATACGCTCGGTGAGGATCACCGATCTGACGTTGGATGAAATCAGACGGCTGGACGCCGGATCGTGGCGGGGCACAGCGTTTACTGGACTGGGCGTGCCCACCCTTGAGCAGATACTTGGTCTGTGCGCGGGGCGAATCGCGCTCAACCTGGAGATGAAACCGGACGCCGGGCCGGCATCCAGCGCGCAACAGACGCGAACGACGATGGTGGCTCAGCTCAGCCGCTCCTTGAACACCTACCCAGCGCCAGACTCGGTGCTGGTCTCCTCCTCGGATCAGGCCGCCCTGGAGTTGGTGCGCGAGCGTTCGCCCGGCGCCCGTTTAGGCGTCCTCGTCACGGCACGTACTAGTGTCAAGGCCGGAGGTCTGTCGGAGGCGCTGCGATCCGCCGGCCGCCTCGAGGCGTATTCCCTCCATCTCCCATGTGCTCTGGTGCGTCAGGCGGTGGTCGCAGCCACCCACCGGAAGGGGCTCCGTCTGTTCGTCTATACCGCCAATGGAATCGCAGCCATGCGGAGGCTGGTCAGTGCGGGAGTGGACGGGATCTTCACCGACCGGCCGGAGCGGCTGCTCTCGCTCCTGCGCGGAGCAAGAGAAGGCAAAAGTTAAAAGGCAAAGGGGAAAAGTGAAATGCGTGCTCACTCTGCACTTTTGCCTTTTGAATTTTGCCTCTTGCCTTGCCGGGCGTATTCCCGCGGCGCTCTTGTCTGAACGCAATGGGCCATGTTACGATCACCGCCATCTGCAAGGGAAACAGACCGCCCATGGGGCGGGGGTCCCATGGTGATCACGCAGCCCATCAATCCCATTTTTTTCGCCCATCTTCCCCGTGCGCTTTCCCCGGTTGACGCGGGGTATCGCGACCTGAGCGCAGCGGGCGTGGCCCTGCACACGTGGTGAGGGGAGGACCGTTGGCACTCACACGCGACCTGTCAAGCCGGGCCGGTAAAGACGCCCTTCAACGCCGCTGCTCTTTCATCCGTGACGCTTTGATTCGGGACGGCCTGTATGAGGTCTCCCCCGACCATTTGCCGCACCGGGAGACGGAGGAGTCCGCCGGCACCACAGCGGTCACGACCAGGTGGCGGATCGCGCCCGGCCCGTTTGTGCTGACCACCGACCAGGTGGCCTTCTTTCGTTCCCTGGGAAACCACCTGTTGACCTTTTATAAAGCCCTCAACCGTCTCTATCTGGAAAGCGTCCGCGGCACGCAGCCGGCCTGGGTATCCGCCTATCTGGACCAGGGCAAACCGGAGGCACTGGTCTCCTACAGCCGGATGAGGCGGTTTCGGGACCTCCTGCCCGGCGTGATCCGTCCGGATATCATCCCCACTGAGGAGGGGATGGTCATCACCGAGTTGGATTCCGTGCCGGGCGGCATCGGGTTGACCGGCGCTTTAGCCAGAGCTTATAGCGAATGGCCGATAGCAGATAGCAGCTCGGAAGGGAGCCTTTTCCACCATACACGCTCCTCCAGTGAACCATCAGCCATTAGCCATCAGCCATCAGCTCCCGCTTCCAAGCCATCAGCCATCAGCCATCAGCCAACCAGCATCGTCGGCGGCGCGGACGGGATCATTCTGGGCTTCGCCCGGATGCTTCGGGATCAGCTCGGCGATCGACCAGGCTGCGTGGCGATCGTGGTGTCGGAGGAAGCCAAAGGGTATCGCCCCGAGATGGCGTGGCTGGCGGCTCGGCTCAGCGAGAACGGCGTCGAAGCCTTTTGCGTCGAACCCCGGGAGGTTCGCTTCACCGAAGACGCCTTGTTGGTCAGCAGCGAAGCCGGTGAGCGACCAGTGTCGGTGGTCTATCGCTTCTTCGAGCTGTTCGATCTCAAAAACGTGCCCAAATCAGAACTCATCATGTACAGCGCCAAAAAGGATCGGGCGACCGTGACCCCCCCGTTCAAGCCCCAGCTTGAGGAAAAGCTGGCGTTTGCCTTGCTCCACCATCCGATCCTGGCCCCCTTCTGGCGGCGCGAACTGGGGGACGATACGCTCCGCCTGCTGACCGGCCTGATGCCGCGGACCTGGATCTTGGACCCTCGTCCGCTCCCGCCCTCCGCCGTGATTCCGGACCTGCACGTGGCCGGCCGGGCCGTAGCCGATTGGCGGGACCTGGCGGAAGCCTCCCAAAAAGATCGTCGCTATGTCGTAAAGCCCTCCGGTTTTTCGGAGCTGGCGTGGGGCAGCCGGGGCGTATCGGTGGGGCACGACCTCCCCCAGACGGAATGGGCCGCGGCGCTGGACGCGGCGCTGGCGTCCTTCCCGACCACTCCATACATCCTGCAGGAGTTCCACAAGGGACGGCAGTATGATCTCTCCTATTACGACGCGCGCGCGGACGAGATGGTGCCCATGCCGGGACGTGCGCGGTTGTCCCCCTACTATTTCGTCAGCGGCGACCGCGCAGAATTGTCTGGCGTGCTGGCCACCGTGTGCCCGCTGGACAAGAAGGTGATCCACGGCATGCGGGACGCGATCATGCTCCCGTGCGCAGTCAAAACCAGTGCTGAATGATGAACGCTGAACCGAAGATCAGCAATCACCAAAAGGCAGCGGAGCTCACGGGCTTCCGTTCATCATTCAGCATTCAGCGTTCAGCGTTGCCGTTATGACGCTCTACCACGTGCGCTGGTGTCCGGAATGCGCCGTTGTCCGGGAGAAGCTCGCCGAGCTGGGCGTCCCGTACAAGGATGTCGTGGTGCCGGACTTTCGACCGATGCGGAAGCAGGTGTATGAAATCTCGGGGCAATATTACGTGCCGGTGCTGAAAGACGGCGACACGGTCTTAACCAAGACAGGGGATATCCTGGCGTATCTGGATCAGCGCTACGGCGCTGAAGGCGCGAGGCGTGAGGTAATAGGCGATGGGAAAGACTTCCCCTCCTGTAGCCTATAGCCTATCGCCTATCGCCACGAGCCTAAGGAGCAGACATGGAGGAATGGAGACGCATACTGGCCGCGAGCGTGGTGAAGCCGAAGGACCTCGCCAAGCACCTAGGCGTCGATCCTGAAGAGATCGAGGCTGTCGTCGGCGATTACCCGATGCGCATCACGCCGACCGTGATGGCGATGATGAAGGAGAAGGGCGACGCGATCTGGAAGCAGGTGGTCCCCGACCAGGCCGAGACGGAGGACGTGGACGCCGAGGACGACCCGCTTGAGGAAGACCTGATGAGTCCGGTGCCGCACCTGGTGCATCGCTACCCGGACCGGGTGCTGCTGATGGTCACCAACCAGTGCCCGATCTACTGCCGGTTCTGCACGCGCAAACGCCTGGTGGGCAAACCCGGCTTTCTCAAAAAAGGCGAGCTGGACCGCGCCATCGCGTACCTGAAAGAGCATACTGAGGTGCGCGACGTGATCCTGTCGGGCGGCGACCCGCTGCTCCTGCCCGACCACCTGCTGGAGCGCATTCTCAAGGCCCTCCGGACGATCCCGCATTTGGAGCTGATCCGCATCGGGTCGCGCGTGCCGGGCTCGCTCCCGCAGCGCATCACTCCCAAGCTCTGCGAGATCATCAAGAAGTACCACCCAATTTACATGAACCTGCATTTCAACCACCCGGATGAACTGACGCCGGAAGTGAAGGCCGCCTGCGGCATGCTGGCGGATGCAGGCGTGCCGCTGGGGGCGCAGACCGTCCTGCTCAAGGGTGTCAACGACGACCCGGACGTCATGACACGGCTGGTCCACCAGCTCCTGCTGGCTCGCGTGAAGCCGTACTACCTCTACCAGGCGGACCTCACGAAGGGAACCAACCATTTCCGGACAACGGTCGAAACCGGCCTGAACATCATCCGCGCGCTGCAGGGGCACACCAGCGGCATGGCCGTCCCCCATTTTGTGATCGATGCGCCAGGCGGGGGCGGGAAGATTCCTCTTCTGCCGGCCGATTACCTGATGCACCTGGACGAAGACGTTGCGGTCCTGAAAAACTACGAGAACAAGACATACCACTATCCCCAACCCCCCAAAAGCAACGGGCGTGAATTGCCGATGGTCGGCACCCACTCCGCTCTGACGGCCTGCGGCGACGGCGGCAAGGGAGGACTCAACGACCTGTGACGCGTCGCGCACGCCTGCACGGCATCCTCCCCTACCAGCGACTGACGCAGCTCCTCGCCGACCGGGTCATCCGGGCGGAGGCCCCGATCGAGGACCGACAGATTCAGCCGGCCAGCCTGGACTTGCGCTTGGGCACGAAAGCCTACCGCCTCCTGAGCAGCTTTCTGCCGGAACGGTCCGAGATCAGAAGCAAGCTGGACGTCCTGGATTTCTACCAGTCCGACCTCGTCATGTACGAGATGGATCTGACCGGCGGCGCCATCCTGGAGAAGGGTCACGTCTACCTCGTCCCGTTGCTGGAAAGCCTGCGCCTGCCGAAGAGTCTCCGGGCCAGGACCAACCCGAAGAGCACCACCGGCCGGCTGGACGTGTTCACCCGCGTCATCACGGATCTCAACGTCGGCTTCGACGAGATCCGGGCCGGCTATTCCGGCCCGCTCTATCTGGAGATCGTCCCCCGCTCCTTCGCGATCAAGGTCAAAACCGGCCAGTCGTTAAACCAGCTCCGGCTCATCCGCGGGTCGGCGACCGTGTCCGACGCCGGGATCCGATCGCTGCACAGAACCTCACCCCTGCTGTACCACAACGTGGCTGAGGAGAGGCCCGTCCCGCAGCGCGAGCTGCGGACCGATCGAGGCCTCTTCCTGCGGATCGACTTGCAGGGCAGCGACAAAGGCCACGGGACGGTGGTGGGCTACCGGGCCAAGAAAAACAGCCACGTCATTGATCTGTCCAAGGTAGGGCACTACGCGGCGCTGGATTTCTGGGAGCCGATCCGCCGGCACCGGGACGACAGCCTGCTGCTCGAGCCCGAGGAGTTCTACATCCTGGCGTCCAAGGAACGGATCCGCGTGCCGCCCGGCTACGCTGCCGAGATGGTGGCCTATGAGGCGGCCTGCGGCGAACTCCGCACCCATTACGCCGGCTTCTTCGACCCGGGATTCGGCTACGGGCGGGGTGAACTCCTCGGCACCCAGGTGGTGCTGGAGGTCCGACCTCACGATGTCCCTTTCCTGATTCATGATGGACAAACTTTTTTCAAGGTTGTATATGAGAAAATGCTGGCGATTCCCACCCAGGTGTACGGGGTGGCGCTGGGATCCTCGTACCAGCGCCAGGGCCTGACGTTGAGCAAGCATTTCAAAGTCTAGTCGTCGACCGATAGGTTGCCCATGTCCGTCCCGGACCCGACCAGTCCATCCCCGGACCAGACCTCGAAGCGATCCCCGCACGACGAAGAGTCGGGCGGGGGCGAAGATCGCTACCTCAACGTCGCCGTCATGATGGTCGGCGTGGCCATGATGTTCATCGGGTTCCTGGACATCTTACTGTCCATCAGTGGCGGCTTTGAGCTCGCCGGCGTGACCCCGTTGTTGATCTACTTCGTCGGCCTGGCCCTGTGGGCCTATGCCACGATCACGGCGCCCACGATCCGCTATTCCGTCATGGCCGGCGCCCTCGTGGTGGCGCTCGCCTTCTTCCATTACGGCGAGATCCTGTTCTGGCACAAACAGGTGGTCTTCTGGTTCACGGTCGCGCTCGTCACCTTTTTCATGTTCAAGACCGCCGGCAAACCCTAAGGGGTCATGAAGATCAGCGTCATCATCCCGACCCTGAACGAGGAGCGGATGTTGCCGATCACGCTCTCCAAGGCGGCGGGGCTGGGCTTCGAGGAACTGATCGTGGTGGACGGTGGCAGTCACGACCGCACGCGAGAGATTGTTCAGGCCGTCGCTTCCGCTCCAGCCATCAGCCATCAGCCATTAGCCATCAGCCATCAGCGATCCGTACTCAGTCCTCAATCCTCAGCACTCAGTCCTGTTTCGCTCCTCACGGCTCCACCCGGACGCGCCCGGCAGATGAACGCCGGGGCGGCCGCCAGCCGGGGAGATGTCCTTCTGTTTCTCCACGCCGACACGCAGTTGCCGCTTGACGCCCGATCGGCGATCGAGGCCGCGCTGCAGGACCCGTCGTGCGTTGGGGGCCGGTTCGACGTGCGATTCGAGCGGGACTCCGGACTGGGCTGGCTGATCAGCCGCATGATCAATATCAGATCGCGCCGGACCGGCATTGCGACGGGAGACCAGGCCATGTTCGTCAGGCGCCCGGTGTTCGAGCGGTTAGGCTGGTTCGCGGATATTCCGATCATGGAAGACGTCGAGTTTGCCCGTCGCCTGAAACGTGCCGGCCGAGTGGCCTCCCTCCGGTCGCAGGTCATCACGTCGTTCCGCCGTTGGGAGTCCTGCGGCCCCCTCCGTACGATCGTGCTGATGTGGACACTGCGTGGCCTGTACTGGATCGGAATCAGCCCCCACACGCTGCGGCATAAGTACAACGATGAACGATGAATGCGGAATGATGAACGATGGGCTCAGAACGATCTAAGAAAGACTCTTCGGTTCCGCGTTCAGCGTTCAGCATTCAGCGTTCCGAGGCGGCTCTGGTCCTGTTCGCCAAAGCCCCCATTCCCGGCCAGGTGAAAACGCGCCTCTGCCCGCCCCTGACCCCCGACGAGGCGGCCGGCCTCCATGGGAGCTTTGTCCTGGATGCGCTCGAACAGAGCCGTCGCGCAGCGAAGTTGGCGCGCGGCAAGTCGGCGCAGGGATCCCTGGATCGTTTTGTGGCTTGCGCCCCCTCACCGGCCCATGTCTTCTTCAAGATTCTGGAAGAGCGCGAGGGTGTGCGCCTCATCCATCAGATCGGGGACGATCTGGGGACCCGCATGGAGCAGGCGTTCAAGGCGCTCTTCGCTATGGACTACCAGCGCGTGCTCCTGGTGGGGACGGATCTGCCCACGCTGCCGGCTTCGGTCTACATGCAGGCGCTCAGCCTGCTCTCGGATCATGACCTGGTCCTGGGTCCTTCATTGGACGGCGGCTACTATTTGATCGGGCTCAAGCGACCGGCGCCGGACCTGTTCGCCGGGATGCCGTGGTCCACCGACCGGGTGCTGGCCCTGACCCAGAAAAAAGCGGACACGCTGGGGCTCAAAACGGCGCTGCTGCCGCCTTGCCGGGACGTAGACACGATTGACGATCTCCTGGCACTGATCCACGAAGCCGGGCTAGAAGCTCGCGGCACGAGGCAAGGGGGAAAAACTCTTGCCCGTAGCCCATCGCCCCTTGTCCCTAGCCTGTCGGTACGCACCGCCGGGGTGCTTCGGCTGCTGGCCGGACGGCTGTCGTCCCGATCCAGCCCTGGGCAGACCGGGATGGTTGGATCGAAGCATTGATGATTGCATCATGAATCGTTCAGTGTAAGAATGTGCCTATGTACCACCTTCCTTCCCACTGGTTCGTGAGTTTCCGGCATTGGTCCGTGAGCGCGAAGCTCATTGCGATTCTTGCCCCGGTACTCCTTGTGTTTCTGTTCGCCCTCGTCTGGGTGTTTCCAGGCCGGCATCGGGAACAGATGGTGGAACAGCAGGTCACGGCCATGGCCAAGGCGGTGCTCACCCAGATCCAGGCGGACCGTGAATACTACGCCTCCGTGATCGTGCCTCGTTTGCTCAATATGAACGCCAAGATCAAGGCGGACTATCACCTGATTCCCGACGCCTTCCCGCTCCCGGCGACCTTTCTTCGCGAGGTGGCCGAGATGGCTGCCTACTCGCCTTCCGTATACCGCATCCGGCTCGTGAGCCCCTGGCCCATTAACAAGAAGAACGGCATCCAGGACGCTTTCCAGCAAGAAGGGTTCCAGGCCTTGCTGCAAACGAAAAGCGGGCTCTACAGCCAACGGGACAGCCAGGCCGGCACGACCGTCGTACGGTTTCTGGCCCCGGACAAGGCGGTGGCCCAGAGCTGCGTGGATTGCCACAATGCGCACCCGGATAGCCCGAAGCACGACTATCATCTCAATGACCTCATGGGCGGGATTGAGGTCAGCATCCCGATCGACGCCCCGCTGAAAGCCGCGAGGCGGGACCAACTCTTGATCCTGTGGGCAGGCGCGGGGGTCGGCCTGCTTCTGATGGCCATGATCGTCTGGGGCACCAGGCATGTCGCGACCAAGCCGATCCGCGAACTGACCAACCAGATGAACGCCATCGCACTGGCCAAGGGCGAGGTGAGTGAAGTACCGGAATTCAAGAAATGGGCCGAAACCGCGATGGGCGAGGAGGTCAGGGCGCTCTGGTCCCAATTCTGGGAGATGCACAAGACCATCCGCATGAATCAGCAGGACCGGACCGTGGCATTGCAGCGCCAGTCCGAGAAGCACCGGGTCCTCAACCATCGCCTCCTCGAACTCCAGCAGGTGACGCAGGTCATGCAGCAGGCGACCTCCGAGGAGGAGGTGTACCGGATCTTGAGCCATACGTTGCGGCAGGTCCTGCCGCTTCGGCAAATCCTCATCCTGCGGCTCAACGCCTCGGAAGATCGCCTGGAGCTCGTGTGGTCGTCGCCGAAACGGGATGAGTACGGCCTGAACTCCTATCCTGTCTGGGATCAACCGTGGAACTGTCCGGTCATTCGGTCCGGACGCGAGTACAGGGTTCAGGATGTTAAGCAGGACTTGACCTGTTCCTACAGCCTCTCGAACGAGGAGGAGGGCGCCTACTGGTGCGTCCCCCTCGTGATTGGAGGCCGTGCCATCGGCGTGGTGCACCTGGTCAGTGCCGTGCCTCAGTGCTGGACCCAGGACTCACGCCAGTGGATCGAACCCTTGATCAACATGGCGGCGCCGATGATCGGTCACCTGCAGCATCTCGAGAAGGCCAAGCGCCGAGCCCTCATTGACGAGCTGACCGGAGTCTATAACCGACGCTTCCTGGAGGAGGTCCTGGACAAATTGATCCTTCCGGAAGAACGACGGAAGGGGCAGATCGTGAGCCTCCTGATCCTCGACCTGGATCACTTTAAGCGAGTCAATGATACCTTCGGGCATCTGGTCGGAGATTTAGTGCTCAAAACCGTCGCCGCGACTTTGCACCGCATCTTAAAGGAAAGCGACGTGCTGGCCCGCTACGGGGGGGAGGAGTTCATCGTGGTGCTGCCGAGGACGGATACCGGAGCCGCGGTGGTGGTGGCCGAGCGTTTGCGCGTCGCCATCGCCGATCTCTCTTTTGGCAAGTTGGCCCCCGCTGCTCCCGATCACGTCACAATCAGCGTGGGCGTGGCCACCTACCCGACCCACGCCAGCACCGTGTCGGACCTGATCCGTTCCGCAGATCAAGCGCTCTACCAGGCCAAAACGTCTGGCCGCAATCGCGTCATCTGCACTTCCGACAACAGGGCCGTTGTCTCTGATCCTCCCACCGAAGGGCACGAAGATCGGTGAACGACCGCGTGGCCTTGATCACAGGAGGGGCTCGGGGCATCGGGCGCGCCATCGCGCTGGACTTGGCCGCCCAGCACTGGTCCGTCGCGGTCTGTTACCGGACCAGCGAGCTGGAGGCGGCCGAGACCGGCAAAGCCATCGCCGAACGCGGCGGCCGAGCGCTGGCGTTGCGCTGCGACGTGTCCGACCCTACCGCTGCCCGGAACCTGGTCCAGCACGTGGAGCGGACCTGGGGCCAGCTCGACGCCCTCATCAACTGCGCGGGTCCGTACCATCGCGTCAACCTCCTGGAGGAGACCCCCGCGGGATGGGGCGAGATGTTCGCCCACAATCTCCACCCCATCTTCTACCTGGGACAGGCGGCCGCGCCGGGGATGAAGGAGCGGAAGTACGGCCGCATCATCAACTTCAGCATGGCCAACGCCGATCAGATGATCGCGCAGCCCGACATCACGGCCCACTACATCGCCAAAGCGGGCGTCCTCATTCTGACGAGGACCCTGGCGAAGCTGTTGGCGCCACACGGCGTCACGGTCAACGCCATCTCGCCGGGATTTATTGATTCGGGCAGCGCGCCGCCGGCCGAGTTGGCCGGCATGGCGAAACGGATTCCGGCAGGGTACATCGGGACGGTGTCCGACACCGTGGCGGTGGTGCGGTTCCTGCTGTCGGACGAGGCCCGCTACGTGAATGGGGCGAATATCCAGATCAGCGGCGCCTGGGGAATATGAAGAGATGACCGGGCTGATGACGGGCGGCCCCCCGGGTACCCGTTGCTCTTCTCTGCAACGGGTGAATCCCGATTATGCGTTGACGCCTCACCCCTTACAACGCCCTACCGTTGGCCGCTGGCCTTCCCGGATTAGAAGAACGGCCGAGCGGCGCGCTTAGAGCTGGCATCGTCTCTCACCCGCCATCGGGAAGCCCTCGAAGCCCATCCCGTCCATGCCGGTCCAGTGGAAGAACGATGTAGTAGGGGCACAGAAAGGGGACATTCAACTTATGGAGCACAAGGCTGTGACCAGCCTTGTCACGTGGTGCTCAGTGGCTGATCGGGAAAAGTTCAATGTCCCCTTAATCCGCTTCCACGAGTCCGTTCGCGACAGCCGCGACGTGCATCCCTTCGATCCAGACGTTTGAGTTGTCCACGTACAGGTAGTTGGCCATTGGCAGTGCTGTGGTCCGTCCGTCTAACGATGGGGCGCTGAGCGGCCGGGTCCGCTCAAGCGGCTCGTTAGACGGCGCAGGCCTTACGTCGGCCATTTGATGCCACGCTCCTCGGCGAATCGCTTGAGTTCTTGCTCGTCGACCTCCACTACTGGAAGATATGGCTTGAGCTCCGGCTCAAGACGCAGACGCTCCTCGAAGCAAGCCTCTCGTAGCTTGTGGCACATCGTTGCGAACTGCTCGGTCACTGCTCGGGTGAGTGGGGCATGCGCATAGTTAAACATTGGGACAAGAATGTCTCGACCGCGAACGCGGTGAATCTGTGGTCGAGGCTCCCACGCTCGGGAGTCGGAGTGTGCGAGAACAGTATTGCGATCCTCCATTATTACGGCGTGGATCTCTCGCTCCTCCGGAGTCAGCGCCTGAAGAATCTTTGGCGGTAAATCTGGGATTTTAACGTCTGCTCCGCGGTCGTTGCCGGAGAATGGCCTGCAGTACGCGACAATCATCGCGCAGTTCAGGCCCTGCAACAGAAAGCGATCACGCGGGTATCTGTCATGAAGGTTCTCGCTGATGATGTACCCCGCGATGCCGCCCGCCTGCTGAAAGTCCACGTACGACATCAGCACACGGTTGAATTGCCGGAGCTTTCCAGCCAACTCGCGGGGTAGCTCAGCGTTTTCGTCAGCCATGGTCGCTACAGTTCTCTGTCCGTCTAACGGAGCGGCGGCTGAGCCGCGAGCGCGGGGCAAGCATGCCTGCCCAAGCGGTCGTCGGCTCCAGGCGCGTGATGGGCCGCGCGAGCGGCCCCAGCACGCGGCGCTAGCC
>JACQQM010000059.1 GCA_016207025.1 Nitrospirota bacterium
ATATGGAACGGAGTCTTTGAAGAGGCCATAGGCATGGACATAGGTATACGGGTGTTTGTTCTGGTCCTTACTCTGAGCACGGTCGCCTGTTCGGGCCCACGGCCAATTCTCTATCCCAACGCTCATCTCCAAGCGGTTGGCGAAGATGCGGCCGAACGCGACATTGCGGAATGTCGGAAAATGGCTGAAGCCGCAGGCGCGACTCCGGAAAAAGGAAAAGGAGCGAAGGTCGCCGGAAGCACGACAGCCGGGGCAGGCATCGGCGCAGCTAGCGGAGCGGTCGGAGGGGCGGTGATTGGAGTACCAGGTACCGGCTCAGCCATTGGAGCTGCCGGCGGAGCGACAGCCGGCTTGCTGCGCGGGCTGTTCAGCTCGCCCAAACCTAGTCAAACGTACATGCGTTTTGTGGACCGTTGCTTAGCGGAACGAGGCTATGAGCCGGTCGGGTGGGAGTGAAGCGATTTGATGATTTGCTGATCTGGAGATTTGGCAATTGCCGGGGAAACAGATCTCAGGTCTTCAAAATCAACCAGATCACCAGATCAATAAATCAACAAGTTCTCATGAGTGGCGCGCCCGGAGGGACTTGAACCCCCAGCCCTCAGATCCGTAGTCTGATGCTCTATCCATTGAGCTACGGGCGCACGAACTGATCAAAAATGGCGGAGAGGGCGGGCATTTGTTCACCCGCCAAGCGGGTACCCGGCTTGCAGGTCCAGCGAGCGCTCCCACTGAGGAGGCCAGCCCCCTCGTGGGCTCCCCACGCGGGGGACACATCCCCCGCGATCCCCCTGTTCAAATCCCGCCCTCCTCATGTGGCTGTCGCTGCTCTATTTGCTCCCCTTTATAGTCATCGGGCTGTTTAATATCTGGCGGAGAGGGCGGGATTTGAACCCGCGACAAGGCTTTTGGCCCTGTGACGGTTTAGCAAACCGTTGCCTTCGGCCACTCGGCCACCTCTCCAGCCTATCTATTTCAATTGTTTTAGTATGTTAAGTTATACATTTAACATGTTACATGAGCTATGCAAATCATTCGGTTCATCGTGCGGCATGTGCCGCAGTGTATGCCAAGAGACTGCTGCAAGTCCAGGGGAGAAGGGGAATGGCGGAGGGGGTGGGATTCGAACCCACGGTGGACTAACGCCCACAGCGGTTTTCAAGACCGCCCCGTTATGACCACTTCGGTACCCCTCCGACAGACCAAGTTAAAAGGTAAACGTGAAAAGTTAAAAGTGTAGAAACTGCTGAAGATGAGTTGGGACGAGCACTTTCGCCTTTTTACTTTTAACTTTTGCCTTGCCTTGTGATTCGCTCCACGCCCCCACAATACGGTCGCAACGCTTCCGGGATCATCACCGTGCCATCGGCCTGCTGGTAGTTCTCCAGAACGGCCACCAGCGTTCTTCCCACCGCCAGGCCGGACCCGTTCAGCGTGTGCACGAAGTCCGTCTTGCCGTCCGACTTCCCGTGTTGGCGGCGATAGCGAATATTTGCCCGTCGCGCTTGAAACGCTTCGAAATTGCTGCAGGATGAAACCTCACGGAACGTGTCTTGAGAAGGGAGCCACACTTCCAAATCGTAGGTCTTGGCCGCGGCGAACCCCAGATCTCCCGTGCAGAGCGTGACCACCCGATACGGCAGGCCCAGCCCCTGCAGCACCGCCTCGGCGTTCGTGGTGAGTCGTTCGAGCTCCTGGTACGATTCCTCCGGTCGAGCGAACGCCACCAACTCCACCTTGTTAAACTGGTGCACGCGGATCAACCCGCGCGTGTCTTTTCCGTAGGATCCGGCCTCTCGGCGGAAACACGGGGTGTAGGCGGCATATCTGATCGGCAAGCGGTCGTCCGCCACGATTTCTTCGCGATGCAGGTTCGTCACTGGAACCTCGGCGGTGGGGATCAGATAATACTCAACATCTCGAAGCCTGAAGAGATCCTCCTCGAATTTCGGGAGTTGGCCGGTTCCCGTCATAGCAGCGCGATTCACGAGAAACGGCGGCAGCACCTCCCGATAACCATGCCGGGAGGTATGCAGGTCCAGCATGTAATTGATGAGCGCTCGCTCGAGTTGGGCGCCCAAGCCGGTTAAGACTGCAAACCGTGTCCCCGTCACCCTGGCCGCACGTTCGAAGTCCAGAATACTCAGCGTCTCTCCGAGCTCCCAATGGGGCTTGGGAGCGAATGCAAACTTCTCAGGAGTCCCCCAACGTCGCACTTCTTGGTTGTCGGCCGGGTCTTTCCCGATGGGGACAGAAGGATGCGGAAGGTTGGGAATGCGCAGCGCCAAGTCCGTCACCCGCTCCTCGACGATCCGCAAACTCTCCTCCACCTCCTTGATCCGGTCCCCCAGCGTCTTCATCAGATGCATGGCGGCGTCCGCCGGTTGTTTTTCCCGCTTGAGCCGTCCGACTTCATCGGATCCCTTTTTGAGCTGATGCCGGAGATCTTCGACCGTGATCGTCAGGCTGCGACGCTCCTCAATCAGCTTGCGGAGGTCCTCCCAGGGCACATCGGCGCCGCGCGGAGCCAGTTGTGTCCGGATCGCATCGAGGTTTTCTCTGAGATGACGGAGGTCGTGCATGCTGTGCCGTCCAGGCCGGAAAACAGGCTGTGAAATCTAGCACCTGCCTCCCGTTTAGTCAATCAAGAGGCCGGCGTCGTGCTGAGGGTTTTCACGCGAACCACTCGAGTCTCGCCGACCGTCGCCATCTCAACTTGACAACGCCCGTCGCGGGGTGGACGATAGAATCTATGCGCGTGATTTCGAATCCTCCAAATCCCTTCGAATCCTCCCATCGTGAACTGCTCGAGGCGCCCGCTCAGGTCAAGCTTGAAGTGTACGAAGATGCCACCCGCGAAATTCTCAGCCGAAACGAGAGCCCCGATCTTCCGTTTCGGTGGAGCCTGAATCCTTACCGAGGCTGTTTCCACGCCTGCGCGTATTGTTACGCGCGTCCTTCGCACGAGTATTGGGGGTTCGGTGCCGGGACGGATTTCGACTCGAAAATTGTGGTCAAGCATGATGCTCCTCTCTTGCTCCGAAAGACATTCATGAAACCCTCGTGGCGGGGAGAGCTGATCGTGTTTTCCGGGAACACGGATTGTTACCAGCCGTTGGAAGCGACCTATGGACTCACGCGCGCCTGCCTGGAAGTCTGCGCCGAATTCAGGAACCCGGTCGGGATTATCACCAAGGCCGCCCTGATCATGCGGGACATCGAGCTGCTGCGCCGGCTTCATGACAATGCGTGGGCGCAGGTGTATTTCAGCATTCCGTTCGCGGACAATGAGACCGCCCGAAAAGTCGAGCCCCAGGCTCCCTCCACCACCAAGCGGTTCGAAGCCATGAAAGCCCTTTCGGAAGCCGGCATTCCGACCGGCATTTCAATCGCGCCGGTCATTCCGGGACTCAACGAGGACGACATCCCGGAACTGCTTGCTCGCGCACGGCACGCCGGCGCACGCTCGGCGACCTTCGTCCTGCTGCGCCTTTCCGGCAATGTCGAGCCCGTGTTCGTGGAGCGGATGGCCAGCGCGTTCCCGGACCGTATCAAGAAGATCACCAATCGGATTCGAGAGGTGCGCGGGGGCAAGTTGTCTGAAAGCGACTTCTTCAAGCGCCACCATGGAAACGGAACATACTGGAACATGATCGAGCAGCTCTTTGAGGTGGGTCGCCGGAAGGCCGGGTTTCCAGACGACGATCACCAGCCGATCCCGAACACGTTTCGACGGCCGGACCCCGAACAAACGACGTTATTCGAGTAGGGACGCCATGAAGCACAACCCTGGATTCCTTGCACTGGTAGAGCGAGCGAAACGGAACATCAAGGAATGTACGGCTGCCGACGTCAAGGCGAGACTGGACCGCAAGGAATCATTTCATTTCATTGACGTGCGGGAGGACAACGAATTCGCGAAAGACCATGCGAAAGGCGCCAGGCACCTCGGTCGAGGCATTCTGGAGCGTGATATCGAGACGGTCATCCCTGACAAACAGGCTGAGATCGTGCTCTACTGCGGCGGCGGGTACCGGTCCGCATTGGCCGCGGACAGCTTACGCCAGATGGGCTACACAAGCGTCGTCTCAATGGACGGCGGGATCAGGGCCTGGCGAGAAGCGGGGTATCCGATCGAGCAGGGGGAAGAGCAAGGGAAAAGGATTGTCTTGTAGCCCCATGGCGGTGACCCGTCGAGATCTGCTCAGCCGACTGAGCTTCGGGCTCACGTTTCTGCCCGCGATCGCGATGGCGCCGCGCTCGCTGTTTGGAAATTTGCTCTTCAAACCCGAAGGCCCGTTAGTCCCTCCCAAGCCCGTTCCACCCAACCCCTTTCAACGCGATGGCAAGGCTCTGGTCGCAATCGTCCACGGGCACGATCCCGAAGCGATGCTTCGGGCGGGACTGGATTTGATCGGAGGCATCGATCGGCTAGGACTGCGAGGCAAACGGGTGCTGATCAAACCGAATATTGTGAACGACCGGCCCCCTCCTACGACCACCAGTCCGCAGGTTGTCGCGGCCGTGACGCGGGAGGTGCGTCAGGCAGGGGCCTCTGAGGTGATCGTGGCCGACAGTTCCGGCATGATCCGGTTTCCCACAGCGGACAATCTGGTGGCTACCGGGGTGCGACGAGTTGCGGAGTCGGCCGGCGCTCACGTGCTGGCTTTAGAGGATGAACCCTGGGTCCGGGTCGAGCCGCCGCAGGCGAAGTCCTTGCCGCATTTCTACGTCTCGAAGCCGGTGTACGAGGCGGACGTGTTCGTTAACCTTCCCGTCATCAAAACCCACCGATTCGCCCATTACTCATGCAGCCTGAAGAATCTGGTCGGGATCACACACCCTCAGTACCGACCGTCACTGGCGTTTCTGAGCGGCGATTGGCACGAGCGGATTGCTGAGTTGAACCTCGCGGTCCACCCACAGCTCACGATCGCCGACGGTACGACTGTCATGATCGCAGGCGGCCCCACGAGCGGGACCCCGGCTCCGGCCGACTTGCTTTTACTGAGCGGGGATCGAATCGCGCTGGACGCGGTCGCGGTGGCGCTGATTCGCTCCTTCGGCGCCTGGCCCAAGTTGGAGGGGAAGAGCGTGTGGGACCAGCGTCAGATCAAGCGAGCGATCGACCTGGGGCTAGGCGTCGATGGCCCGGGCCGCGTGGAACTGGTCATCCACTCGGTTGCCGGGCCTGAGGCTCAATTTGAGAAGCTGGTCGAAACGATCCGTCGAGACCTTGAAAAGGTATGACAGCGGCCTCCTTACTTCACGTCCGTCGCATCCTTTGCGCAACGGATGCCGATGTAGACGCGTCGGTCAGTCGGTGGCTGCCTACTCCGATTAGCGACTCGTAGTTTTTCCGCATTGTTTCGCCACGAGCCTCCCCGCATCCCACGTTGCTGCCCATCGGCGGGACCTGTGGGGTTTTTGGCCGGGCTGTTCTTGTAGTAATTCTCGTCGTACCAGTCCTGGACCCACTCCCAGACGTTCCCCGCCATCTCGTAGGCTCCGTAGGGACTCCGCCCGAACTCATACTGGTCCTTCTTGGCCAACGTCGCCGTGCCATCCCACATCGGAACGGGATCGAAACTATAGTTGGCCCGGTTCCCGGTCACGGGCTCATTGCCCCACGGATAGGTCCTGCCATCGGTGCCCCTGGCGGCTTTCTCCCACTCGGCTTCGGTCGGCAAGCGTCCGCCGACCCACTTGCAGTAGGCGGCCGCATCCTCCCAACTCACGTTGACGACCGGGAGCTCCACCACGCCATCCAACAATTTGTCGCCCCGCCAGAGGTTGAACTTCGGATCCTCGTTTTCCGGAGCGTGATGGCCTGACGCTTTGACGAATGTCTGGTACTGGCGGTTGGTGACCTCGTATTTACCGATATAAAACGCGTCCAAGTTGACGCGATGCTTCGGACCTTCGTCCGGTTCTGCCAGACCGCCTTCCGCCCCCATTTCAAATTCGCCGGCCGGCACCAGAAGCCAGTCGATGGAAGCTTCGGCGGGGGCCTGAGTCCTGGCCAGGAAGGCCAGCATCTTGGCGCGATCAGGGTGGTTCTGCGGAGCCAGCTCGAGCCACTTCATGATCGTGTCTTTGGCCTCGGGTCGCAGGAGCTCGGTTTCGCAGATGCCCTTGAGCCGGATGAGCATCTCGTCGTTGGGCATCTCCTTCATGGCTTCGGTGATTTCGATGAGTCCGTTTTGAAATTGCCCTTGCTCGACCATGCTCTTGGCCAAGACAACTCGGTCCTTGGCCGAGAGGCCCGGGATTGCGTGGTAGACTTCAGCGTGTGCATCCGTCGTGGTCCCGGCGACGGTTCCGGCAACGATCAGCATCACCCCTAAGACAGTGCCCCTCATTCTCTGACGCATTCGTCCCCTCCTTGGTCCTGTGTGCTGAGTCTCCTTCGCGCTCGCGCTACTTGTTTTGCCGGTCGAATTCTTTGATCACCTGGTCCGTCAGATCGAGGGTGTTGCGGTTGTAGATGACGATTTTGATCGTGTTCTCGCTCCCCTTGTCCACCACGAGCGTGAACCCGCCTTTTTCGGCGACGGTTTTGGTGGCGGCCTGGATCTTCTTCATGTAATCGTCCACCAATTCTTTCTGCTTGGCGGTCAACTCTTGGTTAAACTCCTGGCCGCGCTTCTGGTAGTCCTGAAGCTTGGCCCTGAACTGGCCCTGCTTTTCGCGTTTTTGGACCTCGCTGAGCGACGACTCACCGTCCTTGAGCTGCTTTTCGAGATTTTTGAGCTCCTCTTCATCGCCGGCGAGGAGCTTCTGCCGGGTGGCCGCATATTCTCTCAGCGCGTCCAGTGCACGCCGGCCGGCCTTGGACTTTTCCAGGACCGCCTGCGGGTCCACCACGCCCATCTTGAACGCTTCAGCAGCGAATCCGGACGATGCGGATAATGTGAACGCTACGTGGACGAGGGTCGCCACGATAGCCAGGATCGCTACCCCCGTGACTCTCCGTGCCATAAACGTGGTCTCCTTTCTGGTTCAACACGGACCGGACGGCCCGGCTTCGACGTGGTTAAAGCGGAGGGAGAATAGCCTCAGGCGTGTCCGGTGTCAAGCGGCAACTGTACGTAACCCTGTTCAGCTTCTTCACCGATTGAGTGCCGTCTATCCTGGCCGGCGACTCTGCTTGCCCGGCCGGGCTTCTGGCGATACAATTCAAGCCCGGCGAGCTGTTTTTGTGGTGTGTGAGGCGATGACCACTGATCAGCACTCCATCCATCACCAGTTCGTGAAAGCGCTCCAGCGCGAACCGATTGCGTGCGCCAACCCGGGGTGCCCGGGCCCGGTCGAAACGACAGAGGTGTCGCTTCTCCACGACCGCGTGAAGGTCTTTGCCCTGCGATGTCAGCGGTGCGGATGGCAAGACCGCCTGGCCGGTGAAGAGCAGCTTACCCCACCGTGGGACGAGGCTTCGCTTCTGGTCATAGCGGATGAGCACCTGATGCACCGGCAGCCAAGCTGTCCGTATGATGGCACGCCGGTGGTCTTCACGTCCCTGCCCAACCCCCGCCGGCGGGCGCGCTACAGGCTGTCCTGTTTTTACTGCGGCCGACAGGCTGAGATGGACTGGCCACCACCGGAAGCAAGGCGGTGAGGGAACGTGAGGAGGGGCAGAGAGCGGTTTAGCGCTTTTCGGCCTTGTCCGCAGCCGGCTCCGCTGCAACGCTCTCGGTTGCGGTCGTATCCTGCATCGGCTGATGGCAGACCCGATTTCTCCCCTGTTTTTTTGCCTCGTAGAGGGCGATATCGGCCGTCTTGATGATCTCGGCAGGTGTCGGATGCGCGGTCTTGCCGGGAAGGTAGGTGGTCATGCCGATGCTGGTCGTCAGCCGGAACATGGTCTGACCGTCGCCGAACTGAAACCGGTCCACGGCTTCACGGAGTCGTTCCCCCGCCGCTAAGGCGCCCTCCCGCTTGACCCGCGGGAGTATCCACACATATTCGTCTCCACCCAGACGACCAGCCATATCATATCCTCGGCTCTGCGCCGCCAGCAGGGAGGAGTAGTCCCGCAGAACGAGATCGCCCATGTCATGCCCGTACGTGTCATTGATGCGCTTGAAATAATCCAAATCCATGATGGCGTAAGACAAAGGGGTCTCGAACCGTTTCGCTGCTTCTAATTCCCGGGCTAGGGTTTCCATCAACAGCCGTCTGTTCGGAAGCCCGGTCAGCTCATCATGCGTCGCGGCATAGGCGAGTATCTCCTTGTCGATCCGTTCTCGTTGGGCAAACTCTCCCAGGACTCCGTAAAAGAGCGTGACGACCAGGAAAAACGGCAGCCGCAGGAGGATCGTCTGAAGCTGCGCCATGTCGTCGCTCGTTGCCAACGTGAAGCCGACGTACGCGACGCATGTCACGGCCGCAAGGGCTAACGACCGCTTCAGGTTGCCTGACGCTGCGGCAATCATGATGATGCCGAAATACACCACAAAGAGATCCGAGGTCGTTCCGGTTGCATACAGGGTGGCCGGAACGAGGATCGTGTCGATGACCGCGAGCGCGGTCGCGAAGTCGGCCATGCTGATGAATTTGGGCAACCCGTAGAGAAGGGCGGCGTTGCAGGCCAGCAAAGCCAATACAAAGACGGCTGCCTGTCCGGAACTAAACGAGGATTCACCGTTGATGAGGACGTGGACCGAGAGTGCGATGACGACGAGCCACTGCAAGATCGGAATTGGTTTGAAGTACTTATCCCACGTATCGATCATGTGATGGTCTGCAACTCGTGCCGGCGCACCATGAATTTGCGATACTGTAGTTTACTGTACCGCGGGTATTTGTCAATCACGGCGCGTGCGGTAGAATCTAGCATTCTGTGCGTGTCAACCTGCGGCGTCATTGTGCATCCGGCGAACAGTTGGGTGTAGGACGTACGAGCAATCGGCTCACAGACGTTGGCTGGCCATGGTCATGCAGCCTTCGGTTCCTCTCATTATTTGCTTTGGCGACAGCCTGACGGTCGGGTATCAGTCGCCGACGGCTGATTTCCCGGCGCTGCGCGAGACGCCATACGGCGCGTTTCTGCAGGAACGGTTAGGCCCGTCGGCAAGGGTAGCGGTCAGCGGGGTCTGCGGCGAGCTGACCGGAGAAATGGTCATGCGCTTCCGAGAGGATGTGCTGCAGCACACACCCTCGTATGTGGTGGTGCTGGGCGGGACCAACGATCTGGGATGGAATGCCAGCCCCGACGCCATCATGCGAAACTTGTTGAAGATATACGAACTTGCCCAGTCGGCCGGTGTCCGGCCGGTGGCGGTCACAGTGCCGTCGATACGAGCGGAAGGGTATGGTGGCGGCGTCGGCCAGCAAGGGTTTGTTCGGCACATCGCTCGCCGCCAGGAGTTGAATCGGTTGATCACCGGCTATTGTTCGAAGAAAGGACTTGCTTGCGTTGACCTGTTTGCCGCCACCCTGGAGCCGGAGACTCAGCGCCTGGCTGCGCCGTATTCCAATGACGGGCTTCACCTCACGACAGAAGGGTATCAGCGGCTGGCGACGCTCCTGTACGAACAGGTGTTCGCGGATCGGTTTCATCGGTCGCGCCGGCTTACCCGATAGGCAGGCCAAGAGACGTCGGGCTCTCGGTATGATTCGAGACGTTGACGATCACGAGTTCGACCGGGTCGTGGAGACCGCAGGCGTGCCGGTACTCGTTGAATTCTGGCAGCCGGAGTGCGGGGGATGCCGGGCCTTGTTGGGCGAGTTGGAAAAGATTCAGGCGGAGGTGGGTGCGCGGCTTCTGATTCTCAAAATGAATGTGCAGGAGAACTTTCAGATCCCGGCCGAACTGGAAATTTCATCCTTGCCAGCGTTGGCGCTCTACCGCAACGGCCGGTTCGACCGGTTCATCGGGGGTCTGGGCAGGAAAGAGGAAATCCTCAAACAACTGGCGTTTCTCTGACCCATAAGCTGTGCGGTCACCTCGTGAGGGCCCACCGCCGCACTTCGTCTATTCGCTGGTCATGAAGAAGGCGGCGTAGTAGCGGACCAGGTCGCCGAGCGACACGATCCCGACGATTTTCCCCTCCTCCGTCACGGCGAGATGTCGAATCTTCTTGGCCTTCATGAAGGCCTGAGCCTCTTCCACGAGCTTGTGGCTCTCGATGGAGAGAATCGGGCTGCTCATGAAGGACTGGACCTGTTCCTTCTCCGGATTGGCCCCTCTGGCCATTCCTTTTCGGGCAAGGTCGGTATCGGTCAGAATCCCGACATACTGGCCTTTCTTGACCACGAGGAGAGAGCCCACGCTGTACTCGGCCATCACCCGGCCCGCTTTCTGGAGCGTGGCGTCGGCCTCGATAGTCTTCACATCCCCGGTCATGATCTCGCTGATTTCGGAAAGGCCTTTGGCTTCGAACTCCCCTGGGTTTGGCATGGCGTCCTCCCCCTACCACTCAGGCTTCACGCTTCCCCTACAAGGTCCTCCAGGTTCGCCCATCGCTTTGGATCAAGCGGTCCGCCTCGACCGGCCCCCAGCTCCCGGCCGGGTACTCCGGCAGCCACTTCACCTCTTGAGCCTGCCAGCCTTCCAGAACACCCGTGATCCAGGCCCACGAGGCCTCGACCGCGTCGCGACGCATGAACAGGGAGGCGTCGCCGGCCATCACGTCCAGCAGGAGCCGTTCGTAGGCTTCCGGTGAGGGAGCCGAAAACGCGTCGCCGTATTTGAAGTTCATTTCGACCGGATACGTCTGCGCCTTTGAGCCCGGCACCTTGCAGGTGATCCGCAGCGACATACCCTCTTCCGGCTGGATACGAAGCCTCAGAACATTCGGCGGCAGCGGAGCGGCCGGGTTGGCATTGAACAGGATCTGCGGAATGTCTTTGAACTGCACGGCCACCTCGCTGGCGCGTTTGGTCATGGCCTTGCCGGTCCGGAGGTAGAAGGGGACCCCGGCCCAGCGCCAGTCTTCCAGAAACAGCTTGACCGCGACGTAGGTCTCGGTTGTCGAATCAGAGCTGATGCCGGGCTCGCGTCGGTACCCCGGCATATCAACGCCGTGGACCTTCCCATGGCTATACTGGGCGCGCACGGTGAACTGCTCCACGTCCTTGCCGAGGATCGGTCGGAGGGAGCGTAGGACATCAATTCTGGCATTGCGCACCACGTCGGGATCGAGCGAATAGGGAGGCTCCATCGCAACGAGGCAGAGCAGTTGCAGGAGGTGGTTTTGGACCATGTCGCGCAGGGCTCCGGTCTCCTCGTAATAGGTGGCGCGCGTGCCCACTCCTTCCGCCTCGCTGACCGTGATCTGGACATGGTCGATGTACTTGTGGTTCCAGATGGGCTCAAAGATGCTGTTCGCGAAACGTAGGACCATGATGTTCTGAACCGTTTCCTTGCCCAGGTAGTGATCAATCCTGAAGATCTGGGACTCGTCGAACACCTTTCCCACCGTGGCGTTGATCTGACGCGCGGATTCCAGGTCGCGACCGATGGGCTTCTCCACGATCACCCGACAGAATGGGCTTGAGCTGTCAGGCCGATGCACGAGGCCGGCGCGTTGCAGGCCTTCGCAGGCTGAGGCCACTGAGGTGGGCGGGACGGCGAGGTAGAAAATCCGGTGACCTGGAAGTCTCAGGTCAGCTTCCATCTTCTCCACGCGTGCCTTGAGGTTTTCGTACAGGTCGGGGTCATCGATGGCCCCGGAGAGGTAGAACAGGTGCGTCTCAAACTCGGCCCACTTCCTGTCCACCAGAGCCTGACGCGAATACTTCTCGACGCCTTCGCGTGAACTGGTTCGGAAGTCCAGGTCGCTCAGGGGCTTGCGGCCGATCCCCAGGACCGCGTAGTTGGGCGGGAGGATGCCGTCCAAGAGGAGATTGTACAGCGCCGGAACCAGCTTGCGGCGGGCGAGGTCGCCGGACCCTCCAAAGATGATCAATGTGCAGGGCTCAGCCGCGAGGCTCCGCGCCGTGTCCGGGGTGAACGCGTGGCCCTGTCCTGGCTCAATCATGATGGCCCCTCCCGCGGATCTCCGTGTCAATGCCGTCGAACGGCATGGCCGCCGAAGGCATTGCGCATCGCGGCCAGTAATTTTTCGGCAAAAGACTCTTGCTGTCGCGACCGGAATCGAGTAAACAACGCCGCCGTGAGCGTGGGCACCGGCACGTCCTTGTCAAGGGCGTCGAGGATGGTCCAGCGGCCCTCGCCGGAATCCTGGACGTAGCCCTTCAGGCCTTCCAGTTTCGGGTCCTGCTTGAGGGCCTCGGCTGTCAGTTCCAAGAGCCATGACCGCACCACGCTGCCGTGCATCCAGAGGTCGGCAATCTTCGCCAGATCGAGCCGGTACTCGCTCTTGGACATCAACTCGAATCCTTCGGCGTAGCCTTGCATCATGCTGTATTCGATCCCGTTGTGAACCATCTTGACATAGTGGCCTGCTCCGTGGCCGCCCATGTAGGCCCAGCCGTTTTCGGGGGCCAGCGTTTTGAAGATCGGCTCCAGGCGTTTGACGACTGCATCCTCGCCCCCGACCATCAGACAGTAGCCTAGTTTCAACCCCCAGATACCGCCGCTCGTGCCGACATCCACGTAGTGGATACCCTTCTGTTTGAGTTCGGCGGCGCGACGGACGTCGTCATGGAACCTGGTGTTGCCGCCGTCGATGATGATGTCGCCGGACTGAAGCAGGGCGGCCATGGCCAGGACGGTCTCTTCAGTCGGCGCACCGGAAGGCACCATGATCCAGACGACACGGGGCGCAGCCAGTTTCGACGCCATCTCGGCAAGCGACGAGGTCCCGATACACCCCTGTTCCTTCGCTTGTGCAATGAGGTCCGTGGACCGGTCATAGACAACGACGCGGTGCCTGTCACGCTGCAAGCGCGTAACCATGTTCATGCCCATTTTTCCTAAGCCGATGAACCCGAGCTCCATAGCCGATCCTTTCTCCCTTTCGTCGTCGCGCGCTCAACCGTAGGGACTGCTGCGCAAAAATGGGTCTTGCTGGGCGCCCACCCGTTCATGATTGCGGCTCTATGATGCCTGGTGGACGATTGATTCTAGCACAAGGCGGAGGGAGACATAAGAGACCCGTGCGCAGTTTTTCACTCGCACTTTTTTGTTGACAGTCACGCCATATTTGGTAGGCTCAGCCGTGTTCAATGAGTGATCAGCCTAGTGAGAACTACTTCAGTGTCGGTGAGCCATCCCGGTGGTGCGCGTGCGTGCACTCTGCTTGACGGGATGGCTCCTCATGATCTCCCTTCCGACCGCCGGAGCGCAGACCCCGGTGGATCCCGAAGCCTACGACCTCAACATCTCCAAGGGCGTGGTCGAGTTCGGCAAAGGTCACTATGAGCAGGCCGAGGCGCTGTTTACGCAGGCGCTGATGGCCAAGCCGGGTGATCCAGATGCGCAATACTATCTTGGACAGACGCTGATTCGGACGAAAAAATTTACGGCCGCTGAACTCATCTTCCGCGACATGCTCCAAGCCGACCCCACGTCGGGAAGAGCGCTGCTCGGGTTAGGCATTAGTCAGTACAGCCTGGGGCACTATCGCGATGCCCTGACCAGCTTGACCGCCGCCGAGAAGGTCCTGCCTGATGACCCGCTGGTCTATTTCTACCAGGGCCTGACGTATCACGAACTGGAAGACTTCGAACAGTCGCCAGGCCGGTTTTTGCGGGCCATGACGCTCAGCCCAGACCTCGCGCCCATTGCCCAATACTACAGCGGTGTTGCCTACTACCGGCGCGGTGTTCTTGATGAGGCCAGGATCGCGTTTGAGTCGGCAATCGCGTTGCAACCCGAGTCGGAAGAGGCTCAGGCGGCCAGAGAGTTGCTGGCGGAAACCCCCCGCGCGGCACCGGCAGGCCCTCGTCGGTGGAGTTTAAGTTTTCACGTTGGGTCGGAATGGGATTCGAACGTGGTCCTGGTTCCGCAGGGCACCCAACCGCCCGGCGGCAGCACCGGGATTTCAAAACAACATGATTATCGCACGGTGCTCAGTGCCAGCGGTGACTTTCGGGCGATCCAGACCGAAACCTGGACCGTTGGAGCGTCCTACGGCATCTATCAGAGTTTCCATCGGACCCTCAGTGGATTTGATGTGGAAGACCATTCCCCGACGTTCTACGTCCAACACCAAGTCGGCCCGCTTCGGATCAGCCTGCAATATGTTTATAACTACACACTGGTCGGGCGGTCCCCCTATTTGATTTCCCACGCTGCCCAGTCGCTCTTTACGTTAACCGAAGGAAGCCGTACGTTCACTCAGTTCCAGCTCAGATATCAGAACAAGGACTTTCAGGATGGTCGGTTTCCCTTGAACTCTGCGCGGGACGGGAAGAACTGGCTCGCCGGCGTGACCCAGTATCTCCTCTTTGCCGACAATAAGGGCAGGGCGCGGGTGGGGTACACCTACGACACAGATAATACCGGTGGCGGATCTCCAACCGTGGCAAGTCCCGCGGGTACCCTCGAGAATGCTGACTGGGCCTACACGGCTCATCGCATCTCGGCCGGACTGGAGGTGCCCCCTATTTGGACGATGAATCTAGATCTGGCCTTCGACTACTATCGCCAAAATTATAAGAATCCCAACACATTTTCGGTCGATGGCCTCACCCGCCGGAAGGATAATATCTATGCCTTTACCGGAACCCTGAGCCGGAATATTGCCAAGAACTTGTCGGCCGCTCTGCAATACAGTTATATCCGCGATCAGAACAACATTGATGTCTTCGATTACAACCGCAACATCTATTCGTTAATCCTTACTTGGTGGTTCTAGAAGCACAGCCAGCCCCTCGCGTTCTCTTTCAGCAACGCAGCCCTCTCTGTGTGCGTTCAGGGGAAAAATCACCAGCCAGCCCTTGACTCGCACTCTATATTTCACTGACTCCCTTTCTATCTATAATCTTTTATTGTATGGATTTTTGTCATGACACCACTAGTAATAGTATGTGGTGCAACCGATGGTGCCTGTTCATGCCTATCAGATGAATACTTACGAATCACTACGAGAATGATATACTTTGAATTCTCGTTTTATCTTTGATCTTTATTGATCGATGGCAGAACCGGACTAGGGTAAAAGGCGACGAAGGGCGTTCGGGTAGGATTCCAACGAGAGAGGCCTGCCATGGGCAAAAGACGCAAGAGGATCGCGGCTGTAGTGGGGGCACTGACGCTCTGCCTCGTCGCCTTGGAGGTCCTGGCACAGAATGCCGAACAGGATGGAATCGGCGTCATCGTCACGGTTCAGGGTAATGTGACCGTTGACCACCCCGATCCGTCCGGTGCGGTTCAGGCCAAGGTAGAAGACCATGTTCTGTTTAAAGACATTATCGAGACACGGAAAGAGTCTCGGACCAAAACCCTTTTCGATAATGACAGCGTGCTGACGGTTGGAGAGAACAGCCGGGTCGAAATCACCGAGTACATCTACGACCCGAGCCAGAGCACACGCAGCATGGTGGTGAAACTGGTCCAGGGGAGGCTGCGCGCCCTGGTAGGAAAAGTCTTCGCCCAGTCAGGCTCGAAGTTCGAGGTCCATACGCCCACCGCGGTCGCGGCTGCGCGCGGCACCTATTTTGTCGTCTGGGTCGAAGGCGGGACGAGCGGCGTGGTGAACATTGGGAATTCAGGGCGGGTCGACTTCACGTCGGGCGGGCAGACGGTCAGCATTGATCCAAACCAGTTTTCTCTCACCAGTGGGGGAGGAGTCCCGACCCAGCCGGCCTATGTCGCTTCGGGAGTACCGCCCAGCGTCAGTATTGCGATCGTGGACACCGAGCTTAAGTCTAGTCCAAAGCCCCAGAAGCCCATAAAAGTCGTCAATGCGAATGCCTCTGCAAAAGAAGGTGATGGTAGCCGGAAGAGGGGTGGTCTGAGCAAAAGCGGTGGCCATGGGAAGGATGGGGAGCAGGAGAAGGGCGGTGACCAAGGACGAGGAAAGGGCGGTGATCAGGGGCAAGGTCGTGGACAAGGTCAGAGCAGTGGGGAAGAACAGGGAGTCGGCCAAGGTCAAGGCGGCGGGCAAGCACAAGGACAAGGAGTCGGCCAGGGTAGCGGCCGTGGTGGCGGTGGACTGGCACTTGGCTCTGGCGGAGGAGCAGGTGGAGGTGTAAGGGCTACGCCGCCAGGAGTCATCTCCGGAGCGACAGACAGACTTACAGGCCTTACAACAGGACCAGGAAGTGTGAGCAGCGGTGGCAGTAGCGGCGGTGGTGGCAGCTCCGCGAGTAGCGACGGCGGCGGGGGCCAGGGCCAAGGGAATAGTCAGAACACTGGCAGAGGGGCGAGTCAAGCACGCGGCCAAGGAAGAGGAAGACGTTAAAGGAGCGGTGCCAGCGGGCCTCTGCACTCAGCTTCAAGCGCACATCTCTCGATCTTCAGCTCTTCAATCGATCCATCAAGTCCAGGCAAAGTTGTTTCTCTGCTAAACGTTCTCAGCTAGAATGGGCCTCTGTGGATGGGGTTGAGAGGTTCCGATCGACAGGGCCGGCGGAGCTCTATGATCTCAGGAGGCCTGAATGGAGATTGGCTGCTCCTCCTCGCCCTGCGGGCCAAGCAAGCGGAGGTTGACGATGTGGCGAACAATACGGTTGCCGGTTGTGTTCTGGCTGATGGCGGAAATGACGGGGCTCGGACCGGTGATGCCGCTGGCGGCGGGAGCTGCAGATCCGTTTGAAGAGATCAATAAGCGCTTTCAGCAGCGACAGCAGGAAGGGGACGAGGCGTTACGGGATATCCATGAGCAGTACCGGGCCAAGCGTGCGGCGATGGAGGCCCAATGGAAACAGAAGGAACAGGAGATCGAAGCGCGGTGGCAGCAGACGAAGCGAGAGATCGAAAGGAAGTGGGACCACGCTCTCCAGTCCACATCGAAGGATTGGGTCGACTATTCACCCACCAAGGACGCGCGCAGCATTGTGGATTTTGAAAATGGGATGGTCGAGGTCACGGCATTGGTCCCGGTCGCCCAGGCAGGCGCATCAGGGAATGATGAGCCGTCCGCGCTGGCTCGAACCTGGATGCCCCAACGGGGGAGCGAAGCCGCAAGAATCTTCCGGGTGGCACTGGTGCCGGACAGTGAGCCCCCATGGGAAAAGACCATGGTGGCAGTGCTGCCCGCCGCGTGGATAGAAATCGCCCACCAAATCGAACAGCTATTCTCCCGAGAAGCCAAACCTGGCCGGCCGATTCTGTCCAATCAAGTAATGACTCGTGCGGGCGCCCCCGTCAACCAACAAACGGTGAAAGCGTTCGTCGAGCAGGAAGTGCTCCCGACCGCGGTAGTGGCGGACAAGCCGGTGGAATCCCGCGATGGCGTGAATCGGGTCATGGTCACGGCGAAGATCAAGATGACGCCGGATCATGTCAAAAAACGGGCCCAGCACTATCTGGATCTGGTACCTCCCCATGCCAAACGCCACGGGTTAGACCCCCGCCTCCTCTTTGCCTTGATCCATACCGAATCCTTTTTTAATCCCAGGGCTCAGTCGCCCGCTCCGGCCTACGGCCTGATGCAGCTCGTTCCCCGTGCGGCAGCCCGGGACGCCTACAATTTCCTGTACAAGGATGACAAGGTCCTCGATGATGTCTACCTGCTTGACCCGTCGAACAACATCGAGTTGGGAGCGGCGTACCTCCATCTTCTGCGTAAGCAACTCTTTGCCGATCTGGAGGACGGAGAGAAGAAAAACTACTTGTCCATCTGCGCCTACAATTGGGGCCCCACGAACGTCCGGAACAAGGTCTTGAAACAGGTGCGGGTCCACGACCTGACCGAGTCGCAAGTGTTCGCCCTGCTCGACCAGAGGACTCCGGAGGAGACCCGCATTTATCTCAAGAAAGTAAAGGATCGCATGAGCCTCTACGATGATTTGACCGAGTCCTAAGACCGCCGCATCCGCCGCCGAGACTTCCCTGCCGTGTGCGCCGCTGCCTGGATTGCGCCGGCCGAGGGAGTCGCAGCGACGTTCCTCCGTTATTGACTTGCACAGGCCCTTTGACTACCCTGGCACCTGACGCGTGCAGGCCAAGGAGAGTTTGTGGGCACACGTCCTTCCAAGCAATTTTTCTCGGAGTGGATGATCGGGTGCGTGCTCACCCTCGTCTTCCTCGTCGGGTACTTCGGCGACTGGCAGATCTTCCGAACCATTGAATATCTCACCTATGACCTTCGGGCCCCCCTACGCACCAACCCGAAACCATCGGACCAGATCGTCATTGTCGGCGTGGATGACGACAGTATTACCAGGGTCGGGCGGTGGCCCTGGCCTCGGTCGATCATCGGGCAGTTGATCGATATCTTGCGGGAAAGCGGCGCCAGGGCCATTGGAGTCGGGTTCCTGTTCTCCGAGCCGGATCAAACCCAGGGCTTGCAGGAGATCCGCGCGATCCGGCGGGAACTCGGCGTGCAAGCTCAGGCCCTGGCGGCTGAAGTCGCGGCGACTCCCAAACCCTCCGACGCCGACCTTCGGCTGCAAGAGATCTATGGCGCGCTCCTTCATGATCTCACCGAGGCTGAAGCTCGATTGGACCATGACGCCAAGCTCGCGGCGGCAATCGCAAACAGCCCTCAGGTTATCCTTCCCATGTTCGCCCAGATCGGGAAACCGTTGGGCAATGAAGCGGAAGAGCCGGTCGGGCCGGTCCTCGCCAACGCCGTGGACGAAATTGATAACCCGCAGGACCTGATTCTCTTCCCGCTCATCGAGGCGAGGAAATTGGCTCCCCCTTTGCCGGCCTTCCAGCGAGACGGGATTGCTATCGGTCATATCAACATTCGGCCCGATGAGGACGGGGTCGTCCGCCGAGAACTCCTGCTGCTCGAATATCAAGGCCATTTCTACCCCTCATTTGCCCTGCGCGCGGTCAGCGCCTACCTCAACGTGCCTCCCAACGGAATCCACGTCTCGCTGGGGCGAGGGGTCACGGTTGGAACCATCCGGATCCCCACAGATCCTCTGCTCCGGTTGCCCGTCAGCTTCAATGGCCCTGCCGGGACCTTTAAAAGCGTCCCAGCCCATGCGGTCTTGACCGGAGAGATACTGCCCAACACGTTTCGCGACAAACTGGTGCTGATGGGGCCGCTGGCGACCGGTGTCGCCGACCGCAACGTTACGCCGGTGGCACCCGCGATTCCGGGTGTCGAGGTGGTGGCCAATGTCGCCCAAAATATCCTGGAGCAGAATTTTGTCTCCGTGCCTCCCTGGGGCCCTCCGTTCGAGCTGGGCATGCTCCTGCTGGTGGGCGCCTTTTTGGTTGCGGGATTGCCACGTCTGGGCGCCAAAATGGCGGGCATCGTCGCCGGGGTGATGCTGATCGGCTATGTGGGCTTTGCCGCATTTGTGTTTGGAGCGTATGGGTACGTGCTGACGGTGCTGCATCCGAGTCTCCTCTTGGTCCTGGGCTATACGATCATCACGACCAAACGCTTCTTCTTAACCGAAATGCGCAAGGAACTGGCCGAAGCGGACAGCATCGAAACGAATAGGATGCTGGGCCTGTCGTTCCAAGGCCAAGGCATGTTGGATTTGGCCTTTGAGAAGTTCGCGAAATGCCCGCTGGATGAGACTTTGATGGGCCTCCTCTATAACCTGGGGCTGGATTTCGAGCGCAAGCGCATGTTCAACAAGGCCGTGGCGGTATACGAGCACATCGCGACCCACGATCCACGATTCAAGGACATCGAAGAGCGCGTGAAGCGGCTCAAGGAGCTTGGCGAGACGATGATCTTCGGAACCGGCGGCCTGAAAAAAGGCGGAGCCGAAGGGACGGTTTTGATGGAAAGCGGCGGCGTGAAGCCGACGCTCGGGCGTTACGAAATTGTCCGGGAGTTGGGCCGTGGCGCCATGGGCATCGTCTACCTCGGAAAGGACCCCAAAATCCAACGATCCGTGGCGATCAAGACGATGCGACTGGACGAGGTGGATCCGGACCAGTTGACTGAGGTCAAAGAACGCTTCTTCCGTGAAGCCGAATCGGCAGGGCGGCTCTCCCATCCCAATATCGTGACGATCTATGACGCGGGCGAGGAGCAGGAATTGGGCTATATCGCCATGGAAGTCCTGGATGGAACCGACCTGAAGGAGTGGTGCAAGAAGGACAACCTCCTGCCCGTCAAGCGGGTGGTGGAGATTGTCAGCCTGGTATCCGACGCCCTGGATTATGCCCATCACCAAGGCGTCGTGCATCGAGATATCAAACCGGCCAACATCATGTTGATGAAGGACGGGACCGTCAAGGTGACCGATTTCGGTATCGCGCGCATCACCTCGTCTTCCAAGACCCAGACGGGTATCGTCCTGGGAACGCCCAGCTACATGTCCCCGGAACAACTCGCAGGAACCAGGGTGGATGGCCGCTCGGATCTCTTCTCATTGGGGGTGGTCCTCTTTGAATTATTGACCGGTGAAAAACCTTTTCAAGCCGAGAGCGTGGCGACCTTGATGTTCCAGATCGCCAACCAGCCGCACCCATCGCCCTCACAGTTCCGGCCCGACCTGCCGTCCGCCTGTCAGTCCATTATTGATCGGGCCTTGCAAAAAGACGTCGCGCAGCGATACCAACGCGGGATGGACATGGCACGGGACCTGCGGGCCTGTCTGCAAGGGCTTTCCGGCTGAAGAAAGAGGCGGCGGACGAATGGAAACCGTATTCGGGGCGAAAACCGACGTCGGGCTCAAGCGCTTGCACAACGAAGACAGCCTGTCGGCAGATCCCGAGCTGGGCCTCTATATTGTCTGCGACGGCATGGGAGGGAGGAACGCCGGAGAAGTCGCCAGCAGCATGGCGGTCGAAATCATCCGGAAGCACCTCCAGGAAGCGCGCCAGGATGTCAATCGTCCCATCATCGGCGACCATGACCCCCAGTTCTCTCCCCAGACGAATCGGTTAGCCAGCGCGATCCGCCTGGCAAATCAGGTGATCAACGGGGCGGGGCGGGGCAAGTCCGACCAGTCCGGCATGGGCACCACCGTGGTCTCCGTGCTCGTCACCGGCCAGGTTCTGTCGGTGGCCCATGTCGGCGACAGCCGCCTCTATCTGATCAGGGGGGACACCATTGAGCCATTGACCGCCGATCACTCGCTGGTCGCAGAGCAAGTCCGCCGTGGGATCCTGACCGAGGAGGAAGCCGAGCGATCTCCCCAGAGAAACATCGTCACCAGGGCCTTGGGCGTCGAGGAAACCGTCGAGGTCGAACTGGACGAACTGCAGCTCATGCGGGGGGACACGCTCTTGCTCTGTTCCGACGGCTTGACTCGTGGGGTCAAATCGGCCGAAATCTTGCAGACGGTTCGAAATGAGGCCGATCCGCAGGCCGCTGCCGACCGGTTGGTGCAAATGGCGAACGCCGCGGGCGGAGAAGACAATACCACCGTGGTGCTGGTCACCGTGAAGGAATCGGACACCAAGCGGTTCTGGCAGCGGATGCGAAGCCGGCTGGAGGCCTTGAGGCGGTAGCTGAGAATTAAGGGAGATGAGAAATGCCAAAGCTCTTCTTGAAATTCAACGAGGCTATCCTCAAGGAAATCGAGCTTGACCGACCGCAGTTGACGATCGGCCGAAAAGAGGACAACGACCTGACGATCGACAACCTGGCGGTCTCTGGTCACCATGCGCGGATCGTCCAGGAGCATGGGGCCTACTTTATCGAGGATCGGGACAGCACGAATGGCACGTTTCTCAATGATAAGCGGATCCAACGGCAGCAATTGCGGAACGGCGACCAGATCCGGATCGGCAAGCACCTGCTTGTCTACGAGGGGGAGGAGACCCCAGCGCCGGCTGCCCCGCCGCCGAGCAAAGGTGTCGACCTCGATAAAACGATGATTCTCGACACCCAAAAACAGCGCGAACTGCTCCAGGCCAAGCAACCGGCTGGCGCGGCTCCTAAGGC
>JACQQM010000070.1 GCA_016207025.1 Nitrospirota bacterium
AGCAGGACGCCGGGAAGGGAACCGACGCCAACGCATCATGGCAAGGCCCGGAGACGCCCGCCCTTCGTCAGCCGAGGCTGCTTTTCCCCGAAGTCTTTCCCCACACGAAAGTCGGAAGAGCCAGAAGGATAAACCGGTTACTTCCAGGTTCCCCGCTTCAGCCTCCAAGCCACCTCCGCGACCCGCCGACCCAGTTCCTGAGCTGCAGCCAACTCTTTGGCATCAATCCCGGGGCTCTCCCCTTCGGTCGTCGCCGAGGCCCCGAAGGCGCCTCCTCCGCTCACGACAATCATCTGGTTCCCCAGCATCGCGGACAGGATCGAGAGCATCGTTAACTCCTTACCGCCGGCCATCTGTCCGCCGGTGACAAATGCCGCCCCCACCTTGTCCCGCATTTTAAACTCCGGAAAGACTCCGAACTTGAGCTGCCAGTTGTCGAAGAAGGTCTTGACCTCACCGGCCATGTTGGACCAGTAGACTGGTGAACCGATGACCAGCGCATCAGCTGAAAACAGATCCTCCGCCGTGACCTGTCCGACGCGTTTGAGCGCGACCACCGTCCCCGACACATCCCTCGCTCCATCCACAATGCCCTGGGCCATCTTCTCCGTATTCCCGGTCATGGAATGATACGCCACCAGAACCTTGATCGAGAGCGACGGGTCGCCCGCTCCTGCCGCAGCCGGCAGTGTGAGAATCAACCACGTGAGAACGACAGCAAGGCGAGACATCCTGCGCATAAGACCCCTATGGTGTATGTTGGAAGAGACTCCTGAAAAGAACGGCAGCGGCGAGACGAGCACTGTGCGTGTGGACGCGCCTTGGACGCAGTGCACGAGAAGGAGCATCGCCCAGGCTCAGCGTCGGAAGGTTTCCTCGTCCATGCGTTCCTCCACGGACACCTCGGTCAACGAGCCTCGGTAATCGCACTTGTGACAGCGGATCCGCCATTCTTCAATCCACTTCTCCTGGACGTAAGACTGGCGGCACTTCGGGCACACAAAGACACCCTTCTTGTAGTACACCATGCGCTTTTCTTTCATCGCTTCCTCGCCCTTTGGAAGAATTTCATGGCAGGATGGCACAGGAAATCGCCCGATTGCAAGCCGCACAGTCTTCTTCGCCGTTCTTCTTACTCATCCTCGCGCCCGTTCTCGGTCGTTCCTTGTGGGTCCGCCCGTCTCTTCAGTTCTTCCTCCACCAGCACACGCCGGAGGACTTTCCCCACCAGCGTCTTCGGAAGTTCGGCCCTGAACTCGACTCGTTTCGGGACCTTGAACCGCGCCAAGTCTTTGCGGCAGTGTTCCAAAATTTCCGCCGCGGTGGCTCGCTCCCCCTCCTTTAACACGACATACGCCTTGATGAGCTCTCCACGCAAGTCCTGCGGGAGTCCGACCACCACCGCCTCTTTGACCTTCGGATGCCGGAGGAGCACTTCCTCGACTTCTCGGGGATACACGTTCTCGCCCCCTGACTTGATCATGTCCTTCTTGCGGCCCTCGATATAGAAGAAGCCGTCCGCATCCATCCGGGCCAAGTCGCCCGTGAAGAGCCACTCCTTTCTCAGAACGTGTCGAGTCTCCTCATCCCGTTTCCAATAGCGGCGCATGACTTGGGGACCGCTGACCACTAATTCTCCAGTCTCGCCGACCGGCATTTCACGTTCAGCGGTCTCCATGTCCACGATTTTTGCGTCGGTGTCCGGCAAGGGCAGGCCGACACTTCGACGCCGCCGCTGGCCCGACTCCGGATGAATCGGGTTGACGTGGGTCACTGGCCCCGCCTCCGTCAACCCATATCCTTCCACCAGCCGAGCCCCCGTCAATGCTTCGAATCGGTCCTGCACCGACGGATGCAGCGGGCCGGCGCCGCTGATGCACAGACGAATGGACCGAAGATCATAGCGCTCGAGATGTTGATGGCTATTGATGGCCGAATACATCGCCGGAATACCCGGAAATACCGTGACCCTCTCTCGCGTGATCGTCTCCAGCACTTCCGCGACGTGAAACCGTGGGAGCAACGCCAGCGAGCCTCCCACGCCGATCGCCAAATTCTGGCACGCGCTCATGCCGTACACGTGAAAAAACGGCAACACCCCGAGGAACACTTCCTCCCCTTCGCGAAGAGTCGCCATCCAGTGCCGGCACTGCCACGTGTTGCAGACCAGGTTCCGGTGGGTCAGCACCACGCCTTTGGGGATTCCGGTCGTTCCCCCCGTGTACTGAAGCAGGGCAATGTCGTTCTGACTCACCTTGACGGAAGGAGGGCTCGCGGAGCCATCCATGAGCTGCCGCATGGTAGAGGTTGCCGGGCCGAACGTCTCACGGCGTGGGCGCCCCTGTTTCCTCGCTTTGATCGGGTGCAAGAGGCGTTTCAGCCAGGGCAGATAGTCTTCGACCCCGGTCAGGATCACGCGCTTGAGGCAAGTCCGGCCGAGCAGCGGCTCGATCCGAGGGTACAACTGATCCAGGGCGAGAATCGTTTCGCATCCGGAGTCCATAATCTGATGTTCAATCTCGCTTTCGACGTAGAGGGGGTTGATTGGAGTGACCATCGCTCCGGCACGCATGCTTCCGTAGTAGCCGATGACGGTTTGCGGCAGATTCGGCAGCATGAGTCCCACGACACCGCCCGCTCGGACTCCCAGGCGGAGCAGGGCCTGGGCGAATTGATTCACGAGGGCATCCAGTTCGCGGTATCGGATTACACGACCATAGAAGCGGATCGCCGGGCGATCGGGATACCGAATGGTGGAACGGGACAGCAGATCAGGCAGGACGATGTCGGGATAGGACAGCGTGCGAGGAATCCCGGGATCATACTGTGCTGTCCATATCCGGTCCATCTGGTTCCAGCGAGCTCGGCGTTACCCTACCGTGCCCCCCTGTGATTGTCAACGGCGGGAATCGCGCGGCTCCGTCCTATCAACACTTCGGAAATAACAACGGGAGAGTGTATATGTTCGGCCGGGCAACGACCTTGACACACGTCAGGCGGCTCTTTAGGATTCGTGCATGCTTGATGTCCCGTTCCAGCTATCTTGGAAACGGCTCTGGGGGACGGCCCTAGGGACTGGTCTCCTGACTCTCATGATGTTATCGGGGCTCTCCGTTGAAGGAGGAGCGGGATCGGAGGGGAAGCCATCAGAGGAGAAACTGGTACCTGTCACCACTCCGCTTGGGGTCAGAATCCTCACCGAACTGGCCGATACCACCGAGAAACGAGCCCGAGGACTGATGTTTCGCGAGTCGCTGGCCAAGGGTCGCGGTATGCTGTTCACCTTCCCGGAGCCGCAGCACTGGACCTTCTGGATGAAGAACACCCGGATTGCGCTGGACATTATCTGGCTGGATCGGCACAAGAAGATTGTGCACGTGGAACGGAATGTGCCGGGCTGCAGCCGGACCGACGATGGATGCCCCCAGTACCAGCCGAACGAGGAAGCCTTATACGTCCTGGAACTGGCAGCCGGGATGGCGGATTCCTTGAGGCTGGAACGGGGGGTGAAGCTTCAGTTCCAAGTCCCCTCGCCCGTGACCGAGCCACGCTCGCCTCCGGCCCCATAGTTCGCGCGCGAGCGGGAAGACCTCCTAGCGTTCCTGCCACGAGCGGATACGTCGAGCCGTGATGACCCCAACCACGCGCTCAATTGCTTTCAGGACCCGGTCAAGGTGCACGGTGTCAGTGACTTCGATCACAAAGTCCAGCACCGCCTTGCGGTCCTCTCGCGTCGTGATTTCGGCCCGGCTGATGTTCGCGTCGCACGCAGAGATGGCCGACGACACATTGGCCAACACTCCCGTTTTGTCCACAGCGAGCACCGAGAGTTTCACGGCATGCGTGCTCTGAGCCGTTGTGTCCCAGTCCACCTCCACCAGCCGATCCTTGTCATAGTCAAGCGCGTCAAGATTGGGACAGCCCACGGAATGGATCGTGAGGCCTCGCCCGCGGGTGATATAGCCCATAATCCGATCCCCGGGAACTGGATTGCAGCACCGGGAAAGCTGCATGAGGAGATCGCGGCCCCCTTTGACCTTGACCCCCTTCTCCTCGTGTTTCCCTCCCGCCGGACGGACTGCGGGAACTTCTTCCGGGACGCTCGGCCGCCCTTCGCCAGGACGCGGAGGAAGCAATCGGTTGATCACCTGGGCGGTCGATAGATGACCGTAGCCGATCGCCGCAACCATTTCATCCGTCGTCTCGAAGCCAGACTCACGTGCGACCTGCAGGAGCTTATCCGACTTCAACAACTGGGCGGGCGGCATGTCGTGGCGCCGGAACTCGCGTTCTAACAGGCGTCGGCCGATCTCGACGCTGCGTTTCTGCTCTTCCACCTTCAGCCAATGCTTGATTTTTGTCTTCGCCCGTGGCGTCCGGACGAATTTCAGCCAGTCTTTGTGGGGCACCTGCGTGGGTGACGTGAGAATTTCTACCGTATCGCCGCTGGCAAGCTGATGCTTGAGAGGCACGATCTTGCCATTCACCTTCGCGCCGACACAATGATTGCCGATCTCCGTGTGAATGGCGTACGCGAAGTCGACGGGGGTTGACCCAAGCGGCATCTCCTTGACCATTCCCTTCGGCGTGAACACGTAGACCACATCGTGAAACAAATCCAGCTTGACCGAATCCATGAACTGGCGGTTGTCGGTCAGATCCTGGTTCCACTCCACAAACTGCCGCAGCCAGCTAAACACCTTTTTGTCCTTGTCATCAATCTGCCCGCGTTCCTTGTACTTCCAGTGCGCGGCGATGCCGTATTCTGCAACCCGATGCATCTCCTCGGTGCGAATCTGGAACTCCACGTGTTCGCCCTTGGGCCCCACGACCGTGGTATGGAGCGACTGGTACAGATTCGACTTCGGGATCGCGATGTAATCCTTGAACCGTCCGGGCACAGGGCGCCAGAGTGAATGAATGAGGCCCAAGATTCCATAACAGTTCATCTTGGTGTCCGTGATGATGCGGATCGCCGTCAGGTCATACACCTCTTCGAACGAAATGGATTGTCGCTCCATCTTCTGATAAACGCCGTAGAGGTGCTTGGGCCGCCCCTGCACCTCGCCCTTGAGGCCCGCCTCAGCCAACGCCTGCTTCACGAGCCGGATGACCTCCTCGAGGTACTGCTGACGCTCTTCGTCCCGTTTGGCCACCCGCAATTTCAACGCGGCGAACACGTCCGGCTTCAGGTGTTTGAGGCACAAGTCCTCCAGCTCGTTCTTCATCCAGCCGATGCCCAGGCGATTAGCAAGCGGCGCATAGATTTCCAGCGTTTCCTGGGCGATCTGCTGTTGCTTGACCGCATGGAGATGCTCTAACGTCCGCATGTTATGGAGGCGATCGGCGAGCTTGATGAGGACGACCCGGATGTCATCCGCCATCGAGAGCACCATCTTCCGAAAGTTTTCGGCCTGCTTCTCCTCGTAGTTTCTGAACTGGATCTTTCCGATCTTGGTGACGCCGTCCACGAGACGCGCGATGTCCTTGCCGAACTCCCGCTCCAACTCCTCCGAGGTCGCGAGAGTGTCTTCCAAGGTGTCGTGCAGCAATCCGGCGACAATGGCGGTCACGTCCGATCGGAGCGAGGTCAGGACGCCTGCGACGGCCAGTGGATGCCGGAGGTACGGCTCACCCGACTTCCTGGTCTGCCCCTCGTGCGCCTTCGCCGAAAAGGCATAGGCCCGTTGTACCAGATCGACATCCGCCTCCGGATTGTAGCTCTGGACCCGCTTCATCAATTGGTCGATGTCGGTAATCGTCTCGTACGGCATACGGCGTCTTACAAATCAGGACTCGCCTTCACATCTCTGATGCGCAATTGGATCCGATCAAGCCCGTTCCAACGATTCAACTCGGGCACGAACGCCACATCCAAGGTCCGCTCGATCGAAAGCCCTCGATCGGCCAAGGAGCCCATGCGAAATCCGATCCCATCGAAGGGGGGTGAATCCCCATGCCGGACCGACAACTTCAGATGACCATCGCCCACAACCCGCGTGGCTACGATGGACAAATTTCTGGCCGCGAGCGTCGGTTCAGGATTCCCTGCGCCAAATGGGCGTAGCATAGCCAGCTCGCGGACAAGCTGCTGGTTGACGTCTCGCAAGCTGACCTCCGCATCCACATGAAGGAGCGGAACCCGGGGCCGATCCCCCGCCCACGCCGACGCGATGCCCGCGAATCTGTCCCGGAACTCCGGGAGACGGGACTCAAGGACCGTGAGGCCGGCTGCACAGGGATGCCCCCCAAACCCCTCCAAGAGATCGCGGCAGGCGAAGAGGGCTTGATAGAGATCAAAGCCCGGCACGCTCCGGGCCGAGCCCTTTCCGACCCCATGCTCGTTCACGGCCACGACCACGGCAGGCCGATGATACCGATCCACTAACCTGGCAGCCACGATCCCGACCACACCGAGGTGCCAGTGTCGCGCTCCGAGCACCAGTGCCGGGGGCGCCTCCCTGTTTCCCGCCAGCGCCAGCGCTTCCGTCGTCGTCTTCTCTTCGATTCGCTGCCGCTCCCGGTTCAATTGCTCAAGCTGCTCGGCGAGATCCCTGGCCTCCAAATCTAACTCGGTGGTGAGCAGCCGCACGCCAGTCTCGGCATGCGCCACTCGTCCAGCGGCATTAATCCGGGGGGCCAACCGGAAGGCCACGGTGTCGGTCGTGCACTCGCGGTCAACGCCCGCCACCTGTTTGAGCGCGCGCAAGCCGCAACGAGCGCCTCGCGACATGAGCGCGAGCCCCTCTCGGACGAAATACCGATTCTCGTCCTGCAACGGCACCACGTCCGCAACTGTGGCCAAGGCCACTAAGTCCAGCAGCGATTCCGGATCGAGCGAATCGGCACCATACTTTTCCGCATAAGCCTGCACCACCTTGAAGGCCAGCCCACCGGAACAGAGCCCGTCGAACGGGTACACCGAATCCGCCCGATGGGGGTTCAGAACCGCCAATGCCGGGGGCAAACGGGCTTCGGCCTGGTGATGGTCCGTGATAATGACGTCAAGCCCGAGCCTGCCGGCCACTTCGACTTCGCGATGGGCCGTCGTCCCGCAATCCGACGTCACCAGCAACATCACCCCTTCCTGTCGGAGTCGACGAAGCGCCTGTTCGTTGAGCCCATACCCTTCCCGCACCCGGTGCGGAATATAGGCGGTCACGTCGGCTCCGAGACTGCGGAAAAACGTCAGAAAGAGGCTGGTCGCCGAAATCCCGTCTACATCATAATCGCCGTAAAAACAGACCCGCTCGCCAGCAGCGACCGCCCGGTGGAGGCGATCGACCGCCTTTTCCATATCGGGAATCAAGAAAGGATCGTGCAAGGCGACCTGTTTCGGCGACATCCAGCAGCGCGCCTGTTCCATGGACACGACCCCGCGCGCGAGCAAAACTGATGCCGTAATCGGGGAAATCGAGAGCGCATGGGCGAGCATTCTTTGCTCTTCATGGTTCACTGCATGAACAACCCATTGTTTCTCGACCATCAGCCTCCTTCCTGTGCCCGATCGGACGGCTGAACGCGCACAACCTGCTGAGATTTAAGGAGAATGTAATCCTTCGCAAAGGCTTTTGTCAAACTCGCCTGCTCACCGGCCGGACTCGCGCGTAAAGAAGCAGAAGCCTCGCAAGACACAGTCCGGTCATGATACCCCAGACTAATCGCGCAGTTGTGGATTAAATGGACGAAGAGGACGGAGAGGATGGCTCAAAACAAAGGATGGCGATCGCACCAACCGGAAAGGGCCGCTCTTCGCCGGAACCCGTGCAGAAGGAGACGAGTCTTGCCACGATGGATCCGGCCATACCTACTGGCCTCCCTTCTGCACGTAATTTTTCACGAATTCTTCCGCATTCTTTTCCAGAACGTCGTCAATCTCATCGACAAGTTTATCGATATCTTCCTTTATTTTTTTGCCGGCTTCGACAACTTTTGGATTGGGCTTCGCCTCCTCCTTCGCCTGTGTATCCCTCTTGGACTCCGGTCTCCTCTCCTGTTTCTCCATAGGAGCACCTCCATACGTCGGAATCTAGTTTTGCATGATGCTTGTCGGAATGCGATGACTCGTAGCCAGGATACCCCACGTCCCTGGCCCCGTCAAGCAAGCTTGAGTTTCCCCGGGGCGGCTTAATGCACGATCAGGGACACGATGAGGAGCGCGACGATGTTGATCACCTTGATCATCGGATTGATGGCGGGACCCGCCGTGTCCTTGCAGGGATCCCCGACGGTATCCCCGGTCACCGCCGCCTTGTGCGTCTCACTGCCTTTCTTTCCCTGCTCCTCAATGTACTTTTTGGCGTTATCCCATGCGCCCCCGCCGCTGGTCATCGAAATTGCGACGAACAGGCCCGTAACAATGCTGCCGACGAGCACGCCGCCCAGTGCTTGCGGCCCTAAGATCACGCCGACCAGAATGGGAGAGATGACCGGGATCAGGCCGGGGACCATCATCTTTTTAATGGCAGCCTGCGTGACAATATCCACGCACGTGCCGTATTCCGGTTTCGCGGTGCCCTCCATGATGCCCTTGATCGTCCGGAACTGCCGCCGCACTTCTTCCACAATCAGGCCGCCGGCCTGCCCGACCGCCTTCATGCACAGCGACCCGAACAGGAACGGGAGCATGCCCCCCAGAAACAGCCCGACCAGGACATACGGGTTCGAGAGATCGAACCCGCTGGTGGTATTTTTCGCTTCCTCCACCTTTCGTGCGTATTCCGCAAACAACACGATCGCGGCCAACCCGGCCGACCCGATCGCATAGCCTTTCGTCACAGCTTTGGTGGTATTGCCGACCGCATCGAGCGGATCGGTGATATTGCGGACTTCTTTCCCGAGGCGAGCCATCTCCGCGATGCCGCCGGCATTGTCCGTAATGGGCCCGAACGCGTCGATCGCCACCACGATGCCGGCCATCGACAGCATGGACACCGCCGCAACCGCCACGCCGTACAGACCTCCCATTCCGGCGCCTCCGCAAATCAAGAAACTGGCCAGGATGGCCGCTCCGATCACCACCACCGGCCAGGCGGTCGCCTGCATGCCAACGGCCAGCCCCGCGATGATGTTCGTCGCGTGGCCGGTCTCACTGGCCTTTGCAATCTCGCGCACCGGCGCATAGCTCTTGGACGTGTAATAATCGGTGATAAAGACCAAGGCCAGCGTCACGGCGAGGCCCAGCAGCGCGGCGACGTAATAGCTGGTCCCGCTGACTCCCCCGACGCCGTCCATCATGCGGCTGGTGATCGGATAGAACGCGACCGCCGCGATCCCGCCGGCTACAAAGAGTCCCTTGTACAGCGCCAGCATGATGCCACCGCCCGGTCCGACTTTCACAAAAAAGATGCCAATGATGGTCGCCAAGATGGTCATGCCTCCCAGCGCAAGGGGATAGAGAATCGGCTCGACTTGTCCTTTGAACATCGTGAAAGCCAACACCATGGCCGCCACGGTTGTTACCGCATAGGTTTCGAACAAGTCCGCGGCCATGCCCGCGCAGTCGCCGACATTGTCGCCGACGTTATCGGCGATCACCGCCGGATTGCGGGGATCGTCCTCCGGAATGCCTGCTTCCACCTTCCCCACCAAGTCGGCCCCCACATCGGCCGCTTTCGTATAGATGCCTCCCCCGACGCGCGCAAACACGGAAATCAAGCTGCCGCCGAATCCCAGGCTCAACAGAGCATGCACGGCCTTTTCCTGCCCCGCGATCGCCGACGCAATGGCATAGAAGCCGGTCAGCGCCAATAACCCCAATCCGATCAGTAGAAGCCCGGTGACCGCCCCACCCCGGAACGCAACCGTCAGCGCGGCATTCAGTCCTTTGTGCGCCGACTGGGCGGTCCGCACGTTGGCTCGAACGGCGATGTTCATTCCCACGTATCCCGCCGTAGCCGAAGCGGCCGCCCCGACCAAAAACCCGATGGCGGTGAGCAGGCCGAACTGATCGGACCACATCCCGGCCATCAACAGAATAAGAAATAACCCGGCCGCGACCACCCCAACGGTTCGGTATTGACGGTTCAGGTATGCGGCGGCACCCTCTTGGATGGCCTGTGCAATCCGCTGCATCTCCTTATTTCCAGCGTCGAGCTTGATCACCCAGAAGGTCAGATACAGCCCATACCCAACCCCAGCGGCCGCGCACACTATGGCAAAGACGATGACTGCCGTTGAGACATCCACAGAATTATCCTCCCCTCCCTAGGCGTGATCTCGCCTGACCAGCAGCTCCAACGACACGGTCTTAGCCCCAGAGACAACGGCATGAACCGCGTGCGATCAGGTCATGTGAGCCGTGAAGGCCAAAAAGCCGGCACATTGTATACAGACAGGGGGGAATGATCAAGGCGAAACCCTCTAGGTCGATGTTCCAACGAAAGCTCCTCAGGTCTCTTACTGGCGTCGCGCCCGACTAAGGAGCCGACCCTTGGTTTGCGGGGTCCCGAAGGAATCTGTTATAGTGTGCGCCGAGGGAGGAGCCGATGGGAGTGGGACCCGACTATATTCTGGTGGAAGGAAAGACCTTTAAGGCGGAGCAACTGACGCTGGACAACCACGTGTTTAAGAATTGCTCGATGGACGAATGCCAGATCTACTACAGCGGCGGCCCCTTTGAGTTGATCGATACGCACATCACGAACTCGGAACTCGTTCTGAATCAACCCGCCAAGAACATTTATTCCGCCATCCAGATTTTTAAAATGAAGTCCCCCGGTTCAACGATCGTGACCGACTAGCTCTTCTTGCCCCCTTCCCGAGCACTCTGGCAAACCGACGTTATTGCAGCGGGATATTCACGACCCGCTGCGCGATGGGGATGGGCTGGAAGACCGGATCTTGCGAGCCCTTTGAGGATTCGGCTTCAATTCTCTGGAGAAACGGCGTCGGTCCCGCGACCGATGCATAGCTCAGGAACGCTTCGACGTCGAAGGATCGGGTATCCTTGGGCGTCGGAAAGGTGAAGGTCTCCAACCTGGTTTCTTCTGGCTTGAGCACGGTGTCTTCCAAGACTTTGACCGCTTTGAAGTCGAAAACCGTTTTCTCCCCTTTCGTATCTGCATAGACTCGCCCATAGACCCGCTGCTCACCAAACACCTTTTTGAGATTCTTGCCTTTGATCGTGAGATCCAGCACCACTCTGGCCCAGCCCGGATGCGTCGTGGGAAGGTTGTGCGGAACCAAACTCTGGACCTTCACCGTCACCTTCGTCTGGTTGCCCTTCACCTCGGTGTCCACGTCCAGCCTGGCCGCCTCCTGTCTAAGCTTGCCGATTCTGCCGGGGAACGTGTGGTTGGCCACCTTTCGCTTGTTCTCGCCATTGGCCGACTCCCCGACCTGTTCGGGCATGTGGCAGGTCTGACATTCTCTGCCGGATTTCACCGCCTTGCTGTTTTCCCATTCCCCCAGCAGATCATTGCTTTTGCCTAAAATGGCCGCGGCCGGTACCGCCAGATGACAGTTTAAACAGAGCTCGGACTTCCTGTACAGGTCCAAGTCCATGGATTCATGCGCCTTATTTTGCACAAAGTCTTTGTACGGCCCGAAGAGCGTTCTGCCCGGCTCATATTTGGGGACCGGCATATAGCTGGTCCGATCCACCTTCTTGATCAAATGGCACTGGGCACATCCTACCCCGTCGATCGCGGGATCTCCTGACTGCACCTGCTCAACGAACGTCTGGATCTGATCCTGGAATAGGTTGATGTGAGGAGCATGGCATCGTAAGCAGAGGGCCTTGTCCTTCCCTCCGGAGAATGCGAGGTATTCCTCCAGCGAGACTCGGAACGCGGGGGAATGAATAGATCGGGAAAGTGGAGAGGCTTCCCATTCTTCGAATACCCGCTCATGGCACCGCTTGCACTTGTTCGAACTGGGGAAAACCTTTTCCAGAGAGCCCTTCGGTTTCACGTTATCCTGGGCGAGGCCTAGGTGAACAAGGCCCCATGCAGCAAGGAGACCCAGCGCCAGCAAGGCAGCCGCTCCCCCCTTCCTCTGCCAGTTTAGTCGCGCCACCGCTCCAAAGTCCCTCCCGTGGTCGCGAGAGGCGGCCAGAACACAAGCCCCTCGGTGTCGTGATTCACAATGATTTCGTCCGGAACGTCAGCACACGCGGCTGAGCGTATTCCTGAATCAGCTTCACCGCGGCAGCGCGCTCCTGCTCGGTGGACAGCGTCGTCAAATATCCCTCCTTGAGCTTGGGTTCCGGCTCCGGGATAAGCGCATAGGTCAGGAGCGCTTCGATCGTCGCCGGTGTTGCTCCTGCCGGCATCGAAAGGGCGAAAGGAATGCGCCTTGTGGTGCCCCCCCTCACCAGTGGTTCCGGAATAGGCCCTCGAAGAATCTGGTCGAAGGGAAGGCCGAACTGTTTGAGTTCGGTGGCGAGGACCTGCCCTTGTGCATCCTTTGCCATGATCGTGACAAAGAACTGCTTCAGCACCGGGTCTCCATCCGGAAAACTATGCGGGAGGCTGCCCGTTCGGACCAGCACCGTGCCGTTTACCGCAGTCGGGGATTTGTTGACTTCGATATCGACCCGCGGCATCCATTCAGCCTGCAGGTTCCGATTTTTAATCAAGAGGCCTGGAATCACGACTCCCCGAAACCAGTGACGTCCGATTGAACGCGTCAGGGCCCCCCGCTTGGAGGTCGAACTTCCGGTCGAAGGTTCCATGTGGCAGTCCTGGCAGACCGTGCCCTGGAGAATCTCTCCGGGCAGGTCACGGCGCGTGACATCCTTGACCTTGTCAAAGTGGCACGACGTGCAGTAGTTGGCGCCGCGGTACAGATCGGATTGGCTGGCAGGGTGAACCAGATTTTCTTCGGGATCGGCGTAGGGCCCATACATCACTTTGCCTGGGTTGAGCTTGTACGTCGGAGGCGGGGCTTCCTTGTCAGACACCGCATTGATCAGATGGCAAGACGCGCACCCGATCCCTTCAATCTCCACCTTCCCGGACAAGACCTGACGATTGATCTTGTCCACGTGTTGTGGGAACACCGTCGCGGCCGGCACGTGGCACGACAAGCACTGTATCCGTTGCTGGGGAGTCGGATTCGTCTGAAGCCAGAGGCCCAGAACGATCTTGAAGACCGGCGATTCTAATGACGTGCCGTGAAGCAGGGCGGCATCGACGCGGCCGAAGGTTTTGAGATCCGGGGTCTGCTCACGCATCCCCTTCCATTCTTCATAGTGCCGGTCATGGCATTGCTTGCAGTCTTCTGATCGGATGAAAATCTTTTCAATTTCTTCGACCCATTGGCTCGACGCTTGGCCTTCTACCTTCTGGGCGACCGCTCGGCCATGGTGCACGGCGTTCACCCCGACCAAGAGCGCAAAAAGAGCCGCAACTGCCAGTATTTTCAACCTCCCCATGCCATGCTCCCAGAAGGCCAGCCTAGGATTCCGGATCAATCCTTCACGCAGGGAACGAAATGGAAATTCACCACTCCCGCAACTCCCTGGGTTTCTGGATCCGCGGCTTCGAAGGTGCCCACCGTAAAGTTACATGACAGCACTACGCGCTTCAACGCTCGGCCGAAGTCGATCAAGTTCCTGACTTCTTCTTTGTCAATCTCCTTGATCACCGCCCTGACTTTGATGCCGGCGAAATCAGCGGGGGTTCCTCCAATCACCTCGAAGACAACCACCCCTTCCGGCTTCTGCAGCTTGAGTTCTTTCCGAATTTCCTCGTCAACCGAATCAACTACGATGCCGAATTGTTCGCCGAGGCGCTTCGCCTCGGCTTCGGTCATCTGGTCGTCTGTCCCTGCGAAGAGCGGATTTGCAAGACACACCACGCACCCCGCCACAATGAGATACATAAAAAAAGCCCTACCCGCACCCGCTGGGAGGGCTTTTATTGCCCCTCGCATGTAATCGACCCACCTACATCTCTTCACGCCCCGACACCGCTCAACCTGCCGCCCGGAAACCTGTCTCGTACGGCCGCGCAAGGATGATCACAGCCTTACAACCGGATCAATTAAAAGCTGGTACCACGGAGCCACCGCTTTCTGGCCGTTGCGCTCCTTGTTCTCGCCATTCCAGACTGCGAAGGCAATGGACTGGAGCCGGCCCGGTTCCAGCCTGGCTTCATTTTCTGGGTCCGTGCTAGTCAGCGGCCTTCGCATGATCACGCGCCAAACCCCATCCTTCCAGGTCGCCTTCCCTTGAATCCTCCCTTGAGCCTGTTTGCTGGTCAGTGTGCTGAAGCCCCCACCGACCAAATCCTCCACGGACGAGGCGCGCCGGGGGATAACCTCGAATCGGCGGACCTCTCCACTCTCGCCTTTTTTCTCCATGGCTCTGGCCGCTCGTCGGTCAATGTCGCTTTGCCAGTCGGCTTTCCAGTGCCAAATGTTGATGTAGTGGTCCAGTTGGCCCATGCAGAAAAAGGCAGGGGCATCTCCTAGTGGGAGTCCGATTGCGATGCCGTCTCGGAACGTGCCGGGCGTCAGCCGGTCATTCTTGGTATTGTCCTGCCACTCGAGCAGGAACGCGATTTCCTTGCCATTATGGACCGAGCTCACGCTCAACGCCCGCGCCGTCGGCTCGGGCCACACGGGTCGCGTGATCACCTGCCCGCTCAGCGGCAGTATCATGGGTGGGACTTTTGCCCAGGCGGGGTCGTCTGGCGCGGAGGGGACGTCGCCATCGATCAGATGGGACCGGATGATCATTCCCTCAGAGCTGACAACCGGAATGCCCAACCAGCCAAGAACTAACGCGCCGAACAGTAAGCCCGATATCAGAGGGATAATGGAATGAGACCGCACACCCAACCGCTCCAATGGCGCCATACGTAAGCCTCATATGATCCGCCCATCAATCCGCGTCGTCGGTGCACACTCCCTTCGACCGCGGTCCTGCCGCCCGAAAGGATTACCAGAGTTTGGCACGTCTGATCTTATTTTCACCGCGTTCGCAGATATACAGGTATCCGTGAGAATCAAGAGCGAGCCCCACGGGCGAATTCGCCACTGCCTCGACCGCCAGATGGCCGTCGCCGTGCTTGATCAAGCCTGCATCTTCCTTCGCGACAAACCTGGCCATGCCGCACCCGCCCATATTCTTATCCTCGTACCCGCTGTCACCGTTGCCGGCTACGGTGGTGATGATGCCCGTCTTGGCATCAACTTTTCTGACTCGATGATTCATCGTATCGGAGATATACATGTTGTCTGCAGGATCGAACACGATCGCTTCGGGGGCATGCAGCATCGACTTCACGGCCAGTTTCCCGTCCCCGTCAAACCCGTACCGGCACGCTCCGGCGACCGTCGAGATGATCCCGGTGTTCCGATCGATTTTCCGGACACGGTTGCTCCCCTTATCCACGACATAGATGTGCCCGTGGCTGTCAAGCGCAATCCCGACCAGATCGTACAGCCTTGCCTCCAACGCAGGTCGGCCGTCATCGAGGTAGAAGGATAGATCCAGCCCGTCGGAGCATTCAGGCCTCAGCCATCCGTGGTCATCACTGAAATCGATCCCGATGGAATCGCCCGAGAGAACCACCAGATTCCTCGCCACCAGAGGTTGCTCGCGCGCATCATCTTCGGCCGACCACATCCCGGCGATCGTGGTCACACGGCCGGTCCTGCGATCGTATCGGCGGACCCGATGGGCTTGAGTGTCCGCGATATACAGGACATCGTCCGGGTCGAACGCGATGGCGGCCGGCCACGTCAGATTCACCTCCAAGGCCGGCCCGTCCCCATGAAACCCAAACTGCCCCGTTCCGACCACGGTGGTAATGATGCCGGTCTCGCGATCGACTCGACGAATCCGGTTACTGCCCGAGTCGCAGATGTAGAGGTTATTGTGAGAGTCAAAGGCGACGCCCAGGGGAAGGTACAACCCGGCTTCGCTGCATGGGCCCGAATCGCCGCTGTAACAGGTCTCGCCGATTCCGGCGAAATTGTGGAGCGTGCCTTCTTTCAAATCCACTCGCCGGACGCGGTCCGACCCGGATTCGGCGACATACAGGTAGCGCTCCTCCTTGTCCAGAGCGACGTGGTGGGGAAGCGGAATTCCGGCCTTGACAGCCAGCTTGCCGTCTCCAGTGCTCCGGGCCTTTCCGTTACCGGCGAACGTCTCGATGTACCCGACACCAAGTTCGACTCCGGTACCCATAGCGCGTTCTCACTTCCTGCGAACAGAACGGACGGTGCTCAGACTGCGTGCACGCTACCGAGATGAAGGAGCAAGCCGTTACGCCTTAGACGGAGGCGCCACCGACGCCGCCTGCTGTGCAGGGACAGGAGCCTCGGCCGGCGGAGGATCGGCCGCGCTCGGCGCCGGAACCTGCGTCGGCTGTCCCTGGGCAGCGGCCACTTGAGCTTGGGCTTGGGCCTGGGCCTGCGCTTCCGCCTCGATCGCGTCCGCCTCATGGACGGACTTCTTGAAACCTTTGATGGCCTTTCCAAGCCCCTCTCCAAGCTGGGGGAGCTTGCCCGCCCCAAAAATGATCAGCACAATGACCAGAATCAGAATCAGTTCGGTAAATCCAAGGCTCCCAAACATGGTGGCATGACTCCTTCGTCCGAAACCGTTTAAGTTTTGCCAGCTTCCCGCGTTCGTTTGGCGAAGCGGTCTTTCAGTTTTTGCCTGGTCTGCTCTGCCTGCTCAAACATCTTGCACTTCTCATAGGCATTGATCAAGTTGTAATAGACAAGCGGCTCGTCCGGATTGTGTTCCACGGCATCTTCCATGACCTTAATGGCGAGCTCCGTTTTCTTGTGGTTCAGGGCAAGATCCATCAGCTTGAAGCTGGCATCCAGATGCTTGGGATCTAATTCGAGGGTACGGAGGTAGCACTGCATGGCCATCTCCATCGTGTTGTAGTCGGACACCGCGGGGTTATCCAGCTCCACATAGACCCCGGCGAGGTTGTACCACGCAATGGGATCCTCCGGCGTGACTTCCACAAGTTTCTCGTAATAATCCTTCGCTTCCATGAATTGACGTTTTTCGGAATGGACCCGCCCCAGGTTAAAGAGCGCAAGCACATCATGGGGATTGAGTTCGAGCGCCTTTTTGAACTGTGCCTCGGCCTCGTCCACCATGCTCTTGGTGGCGTAAATCGTCCCGAGATTGGAATAGTACATGGCCAGCGAGCAGTTCATTGCAGACCGCAGGCTTTCCGCCATCTCGATCGACTTTTTGACTTCGGTCAGCGCGTCATCCAGCCGCCCTTTGCTGAAGTAAAGTTCACCCAAACGACAGCGAGCCTGAAAATCGTCCGGCTCGGTTCCAAGGAACTTTTCAAGCTCAGCAATCTCTTCGTCAGGCGTCAGTTGCTGTTCCGGCTGTTCAACAGCAGCCCCACCCGGCTCGGTCTGCTTTGCGATGTCTTGTTCACTCATAACGTCTGCCCGCCATTCATGTTAGGCCCGCTCAGCCAGCAGAGATGCAGTAGGACGGGTGAGTAGCGGCTCTTCGGCCTGTTCGCTCGTTGCGGCGACCGCTCGTCGCCTATCCAAGTTCAGCAGCATCACCCCGAGGACGACCATCAGCGTCAGATGGGAAAGCTGGAGCGCATATCCGGCCATAAACATGAGCCCCAAGCCAAAACCCGCCATGCGTCCGATGATGAGCAACTTCACGATGGTGTATGACCAACAGAGTAACCCAGCAACATAGAAGGCAAACGGCAGGTAGAAGCTATATCCCATGCCCATCTGAAAGATCCAGCCGATGCCCTCCCCAGCTTTTCGAACGGTCTCAGCCAAGGCCTTGTCATAGAGAACCAGAAAATAGTCCAGAAAGAGGAGCGCCACGAACGCACATCCACTAACAAGCGCAAACGTCGCCGCGCGGCGGCGCTGCCGCTTGTTTTTGGTCCACAGCGGAGTGCTCCCATAGGCCCAAAACACCAGTATGCTCGCCAAGACCATCATGGCTTCGCCTGCCCGATTGACTTCGTGTACGAGAGGTGGCGCTGTGACTAGCCCGAGGAGGCCATAGGAGGTCGACACAGTCTGGTAATAGAGCCACCCGGTGATGCCGAGGAGGTAACACGTCATCATCGCGCGCTGCGACCGCTTGTGATGCGTCAGGAAGTACTCGACCGCAAGAATCGCCAGAACCGTGAATGAAATGACGTTATATACCACGGACCCCAGCATCGCGGGAGGATAGACCAGAAACACAATCGTCAAGAGCACGAGCAGGGACGCCGAAGGAACCAGCAGCGCGTTGGATCGCCCGCTACCCACGGTTCTCACATTACTGAGCAGCAGAAGGAACAGAGCGAGGAAAACAAGGAGCGAGACAAGGTTCAGCAGCGTGAACCCGATGGACGACAAGGCTTTGAAGGTGATCCGTACTGACTCGTATTGCTGTGCAACCTTACCGAGGTGCATGCCGAGACGCGAGACGAGGCGATAGAGGACAAGCTCGAGAAAACCAGCTAGGAGCAAGAGCTTAATTGTATATTCGAAGAGCAACTCTTGCTCTTCAACTCTCCCACCCCCCTTCTCCAAGACCTCCGAGCCTGCCATGGCCCTGCACAGCCCCTTTCTCCATGATCGATGCGCTTGAGTGTCGGATTATATCCAGAAGAATCCAACACCGTCAACCCACGCGAAGGCGCCGAGCCCCCTGCTCAGAGCACCGAACGGCCCTTCTCCACCTCAAGTACCGGTAGGCTGCGGCACGCGTTGCGCCTGTGCCTTTGCCCGTGCGATGTAGAGAAGGCCGTCCGCCATCGAGTAGTTGAAGGGCAGCTCACAGACGACCTCGCTGATCTTCTCATAGATGTGCTGGTACACCTTCTCCGCCTGCTCCGGGGTCATCCCTTCCTGGACCTCGTAGAAGAAGCCCAAGCTCAGATCCTCTGAGGCAGGCCTCATGATGCGCCGGATCCCGTAGCTGCCAGGATCACTCATGATGGGCGCTTCCTTTTCGAGGTCAAAGAGGCACGGCTGGCAGGAGAACCCATACGATGAATTCAGACGTGTGTTGTTGACGATGAAGTTCATCGTCTCGCGCGCTTCTTCCTCCGTTTCGGTGGGGAATCCCGCAATAATGTAACAGTGGATCGCGATGCCGAGAGCCAGACAGTCCTCCGTCACACGCAGGACACTCGCCTGGGTAATGCCCTTCTTCATGAAGTCCATCACCCGCTGATTGAACGACTCGAGACCGAAGACAATTTTGAGGCAACCGGCATCCCGCATCAGCGTCAGCAACTCGCGTGACAAATTCTTTTCAAACCGCATCTCGGCGGTCCACTGAATATTGAGGTTCCGGTCAAGAATCCGCTGACACAATCGCTTCGTCGGAGATAACGCCAAGCATTCGTCCGTGAAGAAGAAGTACGGAGTCCGATATTTTTCCGACAGCATTCGCAGATCATCGACCGTCTTGGCCGGATCCTTCTGTCTGAAGTTTTGGTGGTCGAGGGTCAATGCGCAAAAGGCGCAATCCTTGTAATAGCATCCCCTGGAAAACTGAACCGGCAACACGGTGCTGGGCGCCAGGTACCGTCCGAGCGGGAATCCGTCATAGTTCGGCGCCGGCAGCTCGTTGATATTCTCGGAATAGAATGGCTGATTGACCGCAACCTTGCCATTTTGGCGGTAGATCAGGTTGGGTACCTTGCTGAAGTCTCTCTTGCCCTCAAGCTGATTGATGAGTTCCAGCAGCGCGGTCTCTCCCTCAAACACGATAAAGTCGTCGGTCAGTTCAAACAGGCTGGGGCAGCGGCGGAGGTTATCAACCAAGCGGGTAAAAATACTTCCGCCGATCGTCAGATGGAGATCAGGGTTGGCCTCTTTGAGCAGCCGACAGAGGGTCAGACCGGGGATGATCTGGGACGTAGCGGTAATGGACACCCCGACGAAATCAGGCCGGTCCGCCAAGATCGAGGAGAGAAACTGTTCACGGAACAGTTCAATGTAGGGGTTCTGCTCTTCATCACAAATCGCTTTCAGGATCTCTTTCGACGCGTAAATCGAATAGCTACCGAACTGATTGTCCACCACGGTCATGCGAGTGGGGAAATAGAGCGACGACACCAGTTCCAGCCATTTGTCGATCAGAAAGAGACATTCGCGATACCGGTCGAGCTCATAAAAATCTTCTCCGCGCAAGGACTCCTTGGCAGGCTCGATCCGATCAATCAGATAGGGAAACCGGTCGAGCGATTCGACCACGCGCATATAGTGTTCATCACTGGATGGACCGGTTTCTCCTGTCCGCGCCCGCTCAAGTTTCTTTCTCTTTTCCTCGAGACGCGCGTAGACTTGCTCCCCGTACTGCTGGGTGAGAATATTGTCCAGGAGTTCGATGCCCAAGTCACGCTGGGCGACGTTCTTGACACCGGCCTTCTCGAGAAAACCGGTGAGAGAAGGAAGGCTCAGATACGGCTGGGAAGGGTGCCAGGTTGGTGGAAATAACAGAGCTATATTCATGGAGCCTTTGGCAAAACAACCTTCGATCACGGAACGATTCTAACGCCGCAATTTATATCCATTTATACACCCGCCACTCTTCCAAATGCAACCATCTCGTTTGAACAAATTCGCTTGTTTGAACGGGGCTTACGAACGATGACCATGCCCAAAGATCGGCTCCGTGCGCCAAGGCGAGGCGGCATAAAAAAGCCCCGAGTCAACTTCCCCGCCATGCCGGCGGCTGACTCGGGGCTTTTTATCAGACAACCTGTCCCCGAGGAGCATGCCTCCTCAGGTCTCGACCCATACCCTGGATGATTCTATTAGGGCAGCTTCAACGTAAACCAGGTTGAAATGCCCTTCATCCCATTTCGTTCGACGTTGGCCCCATCCCACACTGCAAACGCCACAGGTACCGACATTCCAGGCTTGAACTGAACATCGTTCGGGTCGCTGGTGGTCAACGTGCGCTTGACCACGATCCGCCACGTCGGTCCGACGCAGCAGCCTCCCTTGATCGAGCCGGCCGGCTCCCACAGGCCGTTCCCGATCACGTCCTGATGCGACTGCGTGGTCAGCGTGCTGAAGCCGTTAGCGTTGAGGTCTTCAACCGAGCTCACGCGCAGGGTCGGATCCGACAGGATGTTCCCGGACCAAATGCCAGGATTAAAAGGCCCCAGGCTCCGGCCGATTCTGTCAGGATACGTCACGCCGCCGGCAGGCTCTTCAAAGTAATAATCCCAGAAGATGCCCGGGTACTGATCGTCGACATCCCAAATGCCAGCACTGTCTTTCCCAATATCCTTCTGCCATTCCGCATTCCAACGCCAAATGTTGACCGTTCCGCCGGACTGCCCCATGCACTGGAACGGCGGCGCACCGGATGTGCTGACCGGGAACTGGAGTGCGGCCTGATCGCGAAAGTCCTGCGGCCCAATGGTGGTGTTGTTCAACGTCTGATCAGGCCAATCCAACCGGAAACCAAGTTCTTTCCCGTTCGTGACAGCCTTCACGAACACGGATTTCACCGAGATATTTGGATGCATCGGCGTGGTGATCGTTTGCCCGCTCAGCGGCACGACCACGCCCGGCACACCCTCCCAGATGGGATTCGCCCCGTCCATCGGGATCGGCCCCTTGATTGCCTTGACCGGGATGGTCACCGGTTGGCTGACGGCAAGAGGCACCTGCCCGATCGTCAACATGAAGCCGACGACCAGCACAGAGAGAAGCATGCCAAACACCAACCCCTTGTTTCGTGTCTGCACCACTCTCATATGAATATGCCCTCCTCTTAAGTAAGGATTAAGTGCTGCTCGCATCACCGTCGACTATCGATCAATTCCTGCAGCCACTGCAGATGCAGATAAAATTCCGGGCGCGTCCTCCCGCTACGCCGTGCCCACCGGTCCCGAATCGTCTTTCTCCTTCTCCTTATCCAAGAACGACTGCGCCCCCACTTCACTGAGCAGCATGCTCAACTCGCTCCCCTGATCCTGCGCGCCGCATTCGTAGGTTTGCCCTTCCGGAGCATTGAATGTCGCCGGGCGGTATTCGGTTTCCGAATACGGTTGAGGGTTGACGCCCAAATAGGCGGCGTCTAAATCGACCCAATCCGATGAAAAGTCCGCCATGTCTTTGAAAAAGCCGGTGTCCGCTTTTTTCGCCAGCATCCTGGAGAAAAGCGGCACCCACCGGCCGATATGATCTTTGACGAATTTTTTCTGGGCATCCACAACGATCTGCGTCTTGTCGGCCCCGTCATGGCAACGGGCGTAAGACTCCTTGTACGCGAGGAAATGCATGAACTCAAGCTCCACGCTCAAATGATCCATGCGCTCGTGAACATCTCGCGACAGTTCGACACCGAAAGCCCTGTAGAAACCGGCGATGTCGCCCATGACATGCGCTTGGCCAAAGACGTGATCGTTGCCGAAAAGGGTTTCGTAGGGGGGACAGTCCAAGGTGATCACATTGCTGAACACCCGCCGATGTTCAGCCTGAAGATCCGCTAACTGCCAATTGACACACTCGGAAGAGACCCAACGCTCGATCTGATCCAGATGCTTCGACAGCGCAGCAAGTTTCTGCTTCGCGCGCTCGCCACCGATTCCATCGAGCGCCCCGCGGAGGCTCTCGATGGCCGAACGCCCATCTTCCACGAACTCGCCGCTCTGCAGATAATCCAAAAACTCGTCATCTTCCGGATACAGCAAGCTCCATGAGAGAAGCAGATAAATCTTGCTTCGTCCTAATGCGCGCTCCACCGCCGGCGAATCTTTCAGGCCCCCGGCTTGAGGAGTCGCGGCGACGGGAGCCATCTGGCGCCTTTCACTTTCTTTCGTGTTCATTTCCTACCCTCCATCAGTTCGACGCTCGCAACCCGTCGGACACCTCCTCGGCTCATTGCCTCCCGATTCCAAACCTCGAACTTTCGGTGCAGGTTTGCGTATGATAGGCAATGCGAAATGGGAAGTCAAGCCCGAACTACCCATCCCTGAACTATCTGATTTTACAGGCCATCCAGACCGGTTTCCTCTGGCTTCCCGGCTGAGATTTTGAGCTACGAGAAGCTGGCTCCAAGAGCCAGAACTAGCCAGCAATGAAGAGCCGAACCGGAGTGACCTTGATCGCAATGGTATCGTTCACGGTCTTACAAACCTGCTCGCAAATCCCGCAGCCCACACAGCGATCCGCGGCCACCTCAAGTCGGAACGCCTCGAAATCCATCTGCAAGGCTTGGGTCGGACACCGAGACACGCATGCGTGACAGCCCTGCCCGGCAGTGCAATCACGATGCGACACCACGGCAAGGCCCATCTTGACCTCTTCTCGGCCAAAGACAGGAAGCAGCGCTTCGGTGCCGCAGGCCGCGATGCAGGGGAAATCTTCGCACAGTTGGCAGGGGACTTCCTCCGGGAAAATGACCGGCGTGCCGGACCGCCGATCCACTTTGATACTTCCGTACGGGCAGGCTTTGAGGCAGTCTCCGCACTGGGTGCACCGTTCCAGGAACAGAGTCTCCGTCACCGCACCCGGCGGGCGCAGCCAACCATCTCGGGGCGCCGGCTCAGCCTTCTCTGGCGGGGCATCCCTATGCTTGACGAACTCATGGGCCGTCTTCGCCAGCGAAAGAACGGATTCCTTAAGAAACCGCCGCCGCCCGTATTCCGGCTCAGTGCCCATACACCTCCCCGACTACATGACCCCATCCGCCCGTAGTTTGTACACTTCGATGCAACGGTCACAAGCGCCAAATTCCGTATCCCATCCCGGATGATTTTCCCGAATAAACTCGAGCACGTGCTTCTCCAACTTATGCTCCAGATCTTCCACCCAGTCGTAGGTAGGGAACCGGCAGAGCGGACAGGGGAACCCCGGCATCAGCATAATCTTGTTCTGGGTCGCCGGGACCTCCCCGCCTTCGACGTACAGCGCCCGGTCCATCACATGCAGCGTATCGCTGGCCATTTCCACCAACTCGGAATGCGTCAACGACTCCGTTTGCCACAAGCCTTCGAAGACGGATTTGAGCTGCGCGGGGGGAATTTTTCGATACCACGATCGGAACTCCTTGAACCGATCCTCCTTCGTCAACATCGCTTCCTTGCCGGCCCGCATCAATCGACTGTCGATGTTCATGCACCATAGCACACGATAGCGCTGCAGGATGAGCGTTTCCTCGCCGGGATTCTGCCCGACTTTGGTATCCGGATCATAGTTGAAGTTTTCGTCCAGGATATCTGCGATGTGGGTGAGTTCGTGGCGGCAGTATCGGGTGAGAGCTGGATCATAGAAGCGCCGGGGAATCAACTTGATGCCCACCCCTTTGAGACCCTTTTCCTCGAACTGCTTGGCCAGTTCATGCTCGACCGACCCCCACCTTCGAAGAATATCGACACCTTCCTGGTCCTCCTTCAAGACCCCCTTGATCAAGACGATGCCGATTTTCCCCTTGACCGTCGGGAATTCATCGAACGCGTCCCGGATGATGTCCGAAAATCCCCAAATCCCAAACAGGTACTGGTACAGTTTCTTGAACTCCCCCTCGCGGTCGTCCAACGAAAACCGCTCGTAGATCGGGTCGGCCAGCTCATGAAATTCTTTATAATAGGTCGGGTCGCCTTCCCGTTCGGTTTTCTCCACGAAGGAGTCGATGACTTCCTGAAGGAGGGCGGGCTGAAACCTGATCTCCATTATGCGTGTCTCCTGCTTGCTCTAGAGCAGTAACCAGTTGATCCGGAGAGTGGATGGCATTGCAGGGAACCCAGCGGGCAACCGCGGTCAGCGGCGGCTTGACTTACTCCCTCGGCTTCTCTTAACATTCAGCAGAGTTACGAGTTTGATTATAGCGATCGACACCTCGATTTGCAAATGCCGTGGGAGTTCAGAGCGAGTATCGCCCCTCCCTGGAAAAGAGGAATGCGTGTATGGCTGAGCCGTTTACTCCTGAAGCTTCTGCAGGCGTCCCTTGCGGTCCGGTCCCCGGGGATGCGACGCAACCGAGACAGGTCGACTTTCTTGAATATTGGAAGGCCGGAAGCCGAGAGGTCAAGACCTTCAGAGGCCACACGCACGGGGTCTGGACCGTCGCCTATGCCCCGGATGGGCTCACCCTGGCGAGCGGCGGCGTCGATCGACTCGTGCGGATCTGGGATATTGAGACGGGGCGGTTGCTCAAATCGTTGCGCGGCCACACGCACGACATCCGTGCAGCGGTGTTCACGCCCGACTGCCAGTCCCTCGCCACAGGAAGCGAGGACCGCACGATTCGGCTCTGGAATCCCAAAACCGGCGAGCCGACAAAATTATTGTATACTCGCTATGACCACAACATCACCAGCCTCTCACTGTCGCCGGATGGGCTCATGCTAGCTCGCGGGAGCCACAACAAGGACATCAAGATTTGGGAGGTCACCACCGGCACCGAATTGATGACGTTGCTCGGCAAAGATCAGTACGATCATTTTTGGACGCCCTGTGTCGTCTTTTCACCGGACGGCATCCATCTGGCGAGCGGCAGCGATATAGGCAAGATCAAAATCTGGGAAGTGCTCCCCAGCGGTGATGAGAAAGTTGTCGCCGACGGACACTGGCGGGAGGTGATAGAAGACGACACCACCGAGTATCGCGGGTTCTTTGTGGAGGACGAGGCTAGCGCGTTTCAGACGCCGATGGAGTCTTGGATCGGCGCGATGACATTTACGCCCGATGGAAAGATTCTGATCACGGGCAGCCGCGACTGCACGATCAAATTCTTCGAGATGCCCCTGGCGAATGAGATCCGCACGCTGAAAGGGCACGCCGGTTGGGTGCGTTCCCTGGCCATGTCCCCTGACGGCAAAGTCCTGGCAAGCGCCAGCGACGACCAGACGATCAAGCTCTGGGATATCGCCGCGGGGCGCCACTTTAGTACGCTGAAGGGACACGCCGGCGCGGTACGATGCGTGGCGTTTTCTCCAGACGGCCTGCGGCTTGCCAGCGCCTCGTGGGACCGGACCGTCAAGCTCTGGGAGGGTGGATCAGAGCCTCCGGAGTGACGCTATTCCTCGTCGTGTCCGTATTTCCCGGTCGCAATTCCGTAGCGCTTGCATTTCTCCCACAACGACTTTCTGGATAAGCCAAGAATCTTCGAGGCCTCGGTCCTGCTTCCCTGAACACGATCGAGCACGGACAGGATATACTGCCGTTCAAACTGTTCCCGCGCGGCAGATAGGGAATCAACCTTCGCCACGTGATGGCCCTTGCCGGTGAGGCCTTCGCTGCAAAACCCGCAGGTGTCCTGTGGCGTCCCACCAAGATACGGGCAGGAGGGGAATCCGCAGAGATCCCACGCCTGAATCTCTTCGCTCGGCCGACCCAGCGCCACGGCACGCTCCACCATGTTCTCCAGTTCTCGGACGTTGCCGGGGAACGAGTAGCGCAAGAGTAACTCCTGCGCGCTCTGCGAAAATCCTTTTAATGGCTTGCTCGTGCGAGACGACCGAGTCTTGAGCATGTATTCGGCGATCACCATAATATCTTCCCGCCGCTCCCGCAGTGGCGGGAGCAGTACGGGCACCACGTTCAGTCGATAGTATAAATCCTCTCGGAACCGTCCTTGCTGGACCTCCTTTTTCAGGTCCTTCTGCGTCGCGCAGACCAGGCGGACATCCACTTCGACCGTCTCGTTTCCTCCAACACGTTCAAACTGTCGTTCTTGGATGACCCGGAGCAGTTTGACCTGCACAACCGGGGAGATCTCGCCGATCTCGTCCAAAAACAGCGTGCCTTTGTGGGCCAGTTCAAAGCGGCCCCGCCGCTGCCGGAGCGCGCCGGTGAACGCCCCCTTTTCATGCCCGAAGAGCTCCGCCTCAAGCAACGTTTCCGGAAGGGCCGCGCAACTGACCTTGATCAGTGCGTGGTCCCGACGCGGGCTGTTGCGGTGAATGGCATTGGCCACCAACTCCTTGCCCGTTCCGCTCTCTCCGATAATCAACACAGTCGAGTCCGTTCCGGAGACCAACTTGATTTTTTCCAGGACCTCCCGCATGCGGTGGTTCTTGCCGTGGATCCCTTCGCAACTGAATTTTCCCTCTAATTCTTCCCGTAACTGAATATTTTCTTGGCGAAGCGCCGTGACCTTCGACACACGGTCCACAATCAACAGGAGTTCTTCCATCGAGAACGGCTTCGTGATGTAGTCGTAGGCCCCCCGTTTCATCGCCTCCACAGCGGTCTCGACCGACCCGTGAGCGGTGATCACGATGACCTCCGTCCGCGGGGAGTACTGCTTACACACCTGCAAGATCTCGAGACCATCGGAACCCGGTAGGCGGAGATCGGTAATGACGATGTCGAATGAATCTTGATTATTGAGGATCTGAAGACCTTCCTGTCCCGACGCCGCAGCGCGCACCTCGTAGCCGACCGCTTTGAGGGCATCTATCATGGAGAGGCGCATCAATGGTTCGTCATCGATGATCAAGACCGACGGAGGCTTCATGGCATCCTCCCGACCGCGACCCGTTCCCGCGTCAACGGCAGGCAGACGGTGAAGACCGTCCCCTTCCCTACCTCACTGTCAACAAGGATCCGCCCTCCATGCCGTTCGACGATCCCAAGGCTCACGGACAACCCAAGCCCGGTCCCTTCCCCGGTGCTTTTTGTCGTAAAGAAGGGGTCAAAGATGCGGGGCAAAATGTTGGGAGGGATGCCGCAGCCCGTATCTTCGACATCGATCGCGCAAGTGTCGTTTGCGACCCGTGTCCGAATCGTGACCACTCCCCCGCCCCTGATCGCCTGGACAGCATTGAGAACCAGATTCATCAGCACCTGCTCCATCATATGCCGATCCACCAGCAACATTGGCAGATTCGGCTGGAGTTGCTTTTCCAGCCGGATGTGATTCGCGACAAAGGCGTGATTCGTCAGGACCAGCACCCGCTCGACAATCGTGTTGATATCGGTTGAGGTGAGTTCGGGTTCGTGTTGCTGTGAAAAGTCCAACAACTGGCGAACAATCCTCTGGACACGCCTCAGCCCATCCTCCATGGAGAGGAGGTACTCCTCTTGCCTCGCGAGCGGCAAGGTTCCTTTACGGAGGTTGTACAGACAATTCAGGATACCTCCTAACGGGTTGTTGATCTCGTGTGCGACGCCAGCCGCCAGCTTCCCGACCGAGACCAGTTTCTCGGAATTCCTGATCTGCTGTTCCAGCTTCTTCGTCTCCGTGATGTCGCGGGCGATGCCCAACACGCCCAGAATCCCTCCCTCCGGATCGAAGAGCGGCGACACGCTGACCATGACAGCTCTGGCCTCTCCGTTTCGACAGATGACTTCGACTTCGTAGACCTGCTTGGCGCCGATATCCAAGGTGCTCTTCAGGCGACGCCCGCGGTGCCGCTTCGAGAGCAAGGACAGATACGGCCGACCGATGAGATCTTGCTTGCGGTACCCCCAGGCTTCAACCTTGCTGTTGACATAGGTGAAGCGTTGGTCCGTATCCAGCGTGTAGATGACATCATTGGCGTTCTCTAACAGATTTTCGAGGTACTGCTTCGTCTCCTCGATCTGGCGAGTCCGCTCCCGGACTTTGGCCTCCAGCTCCTCGCTGTATTCCTGCAGCTGTTGCTCCAAGCGTTTGCGTTCCGTAATATCGCGGAGTTGCACCATCACGGACACCGTGGGCCTGTCTTCGATTCGTATCAGATCCATCTCGACGGGAGTGGGTCTCCCGTATCGATTCAACACCTCGATTTCCTGGGTGGGCACCTGGCTCTCGCCCCGCACAATTTTTTCGATCAACCCGCTCGTCACGTCATGGTGTTTGGGGAGGACGTGATCGAGAAAAGGCCTTCCCACAACCTGAGCCTCGGAATATCCGAGCGCCTGCTCTTCGCGTTTATTGACCGCGGCGATACGACCGTCCGGATCGACCATAAACACCGAGTCGGCCGCCAGATCAAACAGCGTCTTGTAACGCTCCTGGGACTCAAACAGTTGTTGCGTCTGGGCGGCCACCTCCTGCTCCAATTGCGTCGTGTATCGCTGAATTTTCTGCTCCAGAAGCTTGCGCTGACTGATATCGCGCACGAAGGCCCGGGAGTGAACCAGTCCTCCTCCTTCGGGATCCAACAGAGCGGTCGAGTGGATCTCCACATCAATAGGTTTGCCGTCTCGGGTGAGAAAGACCGTCTCGATCGTGGTGCGTTCTTGCGACACAAGACGCTCCAGATAGGCCAGGATTTCTGGTTCCCGCCCCTTGGGAACGATGTCCCAGAGGTGCATCTTCAGCATCTCTTCACTCGAGTACCCCAGCTTTTCCAGCTCAGTCTTGTTCACGTGCACGAATTGCCCGGCTTTATCCAGTTGGTGGATCATTTCCGGCGAGTTTTCGATCAGATCTCGATAGCGCTCCTCCAGCCTACGAATGTCGGTCATCCGCTGCTCAAGCTGACCGAACGACTGCTTCAGATTGACAGCCATCTTGTTGAAGGCTTCGGCCAGATGTTCGATCTCATCCCCGGTCCTGAGCGTCAACTGGTGATCCAACCTGCCGGCCCCAATGCGTTGCGCACCTTCCTGGAGAACTCGAATCGGACGGGCAATCCGCCGGGCCACCACCACGCCGGTTCCCCAGAGCACGGCAAGAACCACGACCCCATACATCGCTACTTTGACCAGCAATTGGCTGAGAGGCGCGTAGGTCTCGCTCGGGTTCTGCCGGACGAAGGTCAGCCATCGCTTCCCTCCCAGACTGTCCGCCGAAAGCTTACCGCCTAAGCGCACAGGCGCGAAGCCCACAATCGCATCGCGGCCCCCGTGCGTATCGTCGGCGGCCACGACCCATCCCGCTTGAGGGCGTGTGATCTCGCTCACAAGGGCCTGAGTCACGGAATGCTCCTCGGGAGCGAGAATGGGACAGATCAGAGGAGTGCCGTCCGAGCTCATCAGCATGGCATGACCGGTGGCGCCGATCGTGACTTCCGAGATCGAGTGAAACAACGAGTCACGCCTCAGCAGCACGCTGACGGCTCCGATGGCGGTCTGTTGGTCATCGTCCAGGATCGGGACGGATACGTTGACGACGTGGGTGCCGAAGGAGGGATCGAAGTAGATATCGCTCACGTAGATTTGGCCGCGTCCTCCGCTGGACACCGCCTGCCACCAGGCGCTCTTTCCATAGTAATACTCCACCTGCGGAATCGAGCTGATCACGAGCGCACCCTGATTATCCGTCACGAGGATCCCGATATAATCGGACTTCCGGATGTCGTGCCATCGAATCAGGTTATTGGTGACCAGGCGATTGATGAACAACGGAAACTCATCCTGCCGTTCCCTCGTTCTCCATCGCCCTTGCCAGTCCAGGATCATCGCCTGGATGCTTCGATCATTTTTCCCCACATAGCTGCGATTCGCCTCCGCCACGGCCGTTCGGAGAAACGGCGTGGTGGCCAGCTGCTGGGCCTCATTGATCCCACGGGTGATCTGCATTTCAACCCCGCGGGCCGCATCAACTGCAATTTCTTTGAAATTGGCCCCGACGGTCTCGCGGAGGGCGCGGCGTTCTTCAACGTAGGTGAGAATCAAGGACAGCGTGAGAGGCAGGAGGCCGACCATCACGATGGCCGTGATGATCTTCCGCTGGAGACTGTGTGACCGACTCCAGAGTTTCATTTTGGTAACAAATGAGAGCTCTCTAAGTGTTCATTTTCATTCAGTTTCTAAAGAATGTCAAGGATGCGTAACGCAATAGAGGCGCAAGGCTTAGCCGCGTTTTAAGAGTCGCCCCTCGCCACCCGGCCAAATCACCAACAGCGGACTGGCAACAAAGATCGATGAGTACGTGCCGACAAGGACCCCCCACAGCAGCGCCAGTGAAAAATCATGCAGCACTTCCCCCCCGGCCAGCGTCAAAGGAATCAGCACCAGCACAACGGTGAGGCTTGTCACGATTGTGCGGCTCAAAACTTGGTTGATGCCGCTGTTGATGATCGTTTCGATGTTATCCCGACGCCGAACGCGCAGGTTTTCCCGAATGCGGTCGAAGACCACCACCGTATCGGTCAGGGAATATCCAGCCAGCGTCAGCAAGGCCGTGACGACCAGAAGCGTGATCTCCTTGTCCAAGATGTAAAATCCCCCTAACACCGCCAGCACGTCATGGAACGTCGAGACCGCGGCCGCCACGCCGAACCGGAACTCGAACCGCGCCGCGATGTAGAAGATTATGCCGGCGAAGGAGATCAGAATGGCGATCAAGGCGTCCTCCTGCAGCTTCTGTCCGATGGTGGGTCCGATCTCGGTGGAGGACTCCACCACAAACCGATTGCCGGGGAATTCTTTGCTGAAGACGGCCACAACCCGGTCGGCGATCTTTTCCTCGATGGTGGTGGCGGCCTTGACTCTGACCAGAATCTTGTTCGCTTCCACAAACTCCTGCAGTTCGGCATTGGCCAGCCCGTGGGTTTCCAGCGCCTTCCGTGCTTCGTCGATTCGAATCAACTGTTCAAACTTCAACAGCACCGCCGTGCCGCCTGCGAAATCAATGCCGAGGTTCGCCGTTCCCCGACTGATCTGGATAACGGCCAGGATCCCCAGCAGCACCAGGACGCCGGAAAAGACAAACGCAATGTTGCGTTTTCCCATGAAATCAATGTTGGTTTTCCCTAAGATCTCGAGCATGCGTTCTCCTTTACACAGGCGATTCACGCGAGCCGCTTCGGCTAGATGCTGAGTCGCTCGACCTTCCACCGCTGGTTGACCGTATCGAAGATCACCTTCGTGCCGACCAGAGCGGTGAACAGGTTGATGGCAATCCCCAGGCACAGCGTGACCGCAAACCCCTTTATCGGTCCCGTCCCGAACAGAAAGAGGGCAAGACCGGTGATCAAGGTGGTCACGTGCGAGTCAATGATCGTCAGCAGCGCCTTATCGTACCCTCCATCCACCGCCAGACGAACCGGCTTCCCCTGCCTGAGTTCTTCTCGGATACGTTCGAAAATGAGCACGTTGGAGTCCACCCCCATGCCGATCGTGAGGATGATCCCGGCGATGCCCGGCAGAGTCAGGGTCGCGTTCAGCCCAGCCAGTGCGCCAATGAGACAGACCAGATTCAGCGCCAACGCAAAATCAGCAATGACACCGGAGAGCCGGTAATAGATCACCATGAACACCACGACCATCGCGCCGGCGACGAGGGTGGACCGGATCCCCTTCTCGATCGAGTCCCGCCCCAGCGAAGGGCCGACCGTGAGGTCCTGAATGATCTTCAGCGGCGCTGGCAGCGCGCCGGCCCGAAGCACGATCGCAAGATCGTTGGCCTCTTGCATCGTGAACGTCCCGCTGATCTGGGCCCGACCGCCGCTGATACGTTCCTGGATGACAGGGGCGGAATAGATGGTGTTGTCCAGCACGATGGCCATGCGTTTCTTGACATTCTCGGCCGTAACCCGGTCGAACTCGCGGGCGCCCTTGGCGTCAAACGTCACCGAGACGTACGGCTCATTGAACTGCCCGATCGAGACACGGGCATCGCTCAAGACGTCGCCGGCCAGCATCACGCGTTTTTTCACCAGATAGGGAATGCGGTACTCCCGGCCGCTGTCCTTTTCCAGTATCCGCTCGAACAGAATCTCGTCGCCTTCCGGCAGCCGACCGTTGAACTGCTTCAGGACCTCCTCTTCTTTTCCCCTCGGCACTCGCTGTGGGAGATCCAAGGCCACTTTGCTCGATTCATCGAGCAGTTTAAATTCCAACAGCGCCGTTTCCTTGATCAGGTCCTTCGCCCGTTTCGGCTCTTTGATGCCCGGCAACTGCACGACCATCTGCTTCAATCCCTGCCGCTGGATCAACGGTTCGGCTACCCCGAACTGGTCGATCCGGTTGCGGATCGTTTCCAAGGCCTGGTTGATCGCGGAGTCTTTGATGCGCTTGATCTCCCCTTCGCGCAGCTCGTAGACCAGGCTGTTCGCGGCCCCGGCTTGTTCCACCTCAAAGAACGAGGGAAATTCCTCGAGCACCTTTTGGATCTGCGACTTCAATTCCTCATTCTGGAACCCCAGCGTCACCTGGGCCGGCCCCGTGCGCTTGACGGATTCGACCGGGATTTTTTTATCCACGAGGAAATCCTGGATCGCGTTGACGGACCGGTCCACCGAAATTTCGACGGCTCGATCCTCTTCCACTTCCAGCACAAGGTGAATGCCGCCCTGCAGGTCTAGGCCCAGCGCGATCCCCTTCGACGGCAGGACTTTTTTCATCCAGCCAGGGAGCGACTGGTACAACGCCGGGTAAGACGGCAGGAAAAACGCGATCGAGAGCACCACCACCAGGCCGAGCAATGCGAACCGTCCACCAACTTTCTTCATGCCTCCCTCAACGCCTCCTCCAGCCGCTAGTCCTCATCGTCGGTCCGGAGCCGTGCGATGTGATCGCGCTGAATTTTGACCTTCGTGTTGTCGGCAATCTGAATCGTCACCGTGTCTTTGCCCATGTTGGTGATCGTGCCCCAAATCCCGGAGGAGGTGACCACCTTGTCGCCTTTTTTCAACGCCTCCAGCATCGTCCGAAGCTTCTTCTGGCGCTTTTGCTGGGGCAGGATCAGCAGAAAATAAAAGATGACGAGGATTAGCACAAGCGGGACCAGGGAAAGCAGCGTTCCTCCCGCCCCGCCTCCTCCGGTAGCGCCCTGCGCCCATGCGAGTGAGGCCATGACCGTCACACCCGTCCCTCCTCCCCGGGCATCCATCCTCGGAGCCCATTGATCTTCATCGTCGAACCATCCCCGCACTCCACGCCGCATTGCTCCTGCTGCGCATGGAACTGAGTCCGAAGCTCGGCGAACACTCCGCCCTGGATCGCCTGGCGAATGCGCCGCATCAGGTCCGCGAAATAGTGCAGATTGTGCAGGGTGTTCAAACGCACTCCCAGCATTTCCTTGACCGTGAACAGGTGGTGCAGATAGGCGCGAGAGTGCCGGGTGCACACCGGACATTGGCAGTCGGGATCAATCGGCCGCTCATCCCGCGCGTAGCGAGCATTCTTGATAAGGACCCGCCCGAAAGAGGTAAACAGCCAGCCGGTGCGCCCGTGCCGGGTCGGCACCACGCAGTCAAACAGGTCAACACCTCTCGCCACGCCCTCCACGAGGTCTTCCGGCATCCCGGCCCCCATCAGGTAGCGCGGGCGGCCTGCGGGAAGCTCCGGAACGGTCGCCTCCAGCATCCGGAGCATCACCGACTTCTCCTCTCCCACAGACAACCCGCCCACGGCATAGCCGTCAAAACCCATAGAGACGATGTCTCTTGCGGCCTGGGCTCGGAGCTCCGCATCCTGCCCGCCCTGCACGATCCCGAACAAGGCCTGATCCGTTCGACGTCGGGCGTCCTGACAGCGGCGAGCCCATCGGTTCGTTCGGAGCAGCGCCTCCTTCACCCGGTCGAGAGAAGCAGGCAGCGCCACGCATTCATCAAACGCCATGATGATGTCCGCTCCCAGCGCTTCCTGAATCTCGATCGCCCGCTCCGGCGTGACGTGATGCAACGAGCCGTCCAAGTGCGATTGAAACGTGACCCCGTCATCCGTCACCTTGCACAACTTCGCCAGACTGAAGACCTGAAACCCCCCGCTGTCGGTCAGGATCGCCCCGGGCCAGGACGCAAAGGCGTGAAGCCCACCCAGCTCGGCCACCACTTCGTGCCCCGGGCGGAGGTAGAGATGATAGGCATTGTTCAGGATGAGCCGGAAGCCGAGCGCCTGGAGGTCAACCGGATCAATCCCCTTCACCGCCCCAAGCGAGCCCACCGGCATGAAGGCCGGCGTATCAACGTCCCCGTGCGCGGTCGACAGCGTCCCGAGACGCGCCTGAGTGCCTGAATCCGTCCGACGTACCCAAAAATCCAGCATTAGGCTCTCGTTATCCGAACGCCGCCCCTACATCCGATCCGGCGCGGACACCCCCAAAAGACCGAGGCCGTTCCGGATAACTCTCTGAACCTGACGCATCAGGGTCAACCGCGCAGCCGTGAGGCCCGGGGTGACCTGCTCACGCTGTCGGGTGGACGCATCCGCATCCTTGACGAAGCGTTCGGCGTCGGGCGCTTCAAGATCGGCAGCCGGCGGCATGATCCGATGCTTAAAGTAGAACGTGTGAAGCAAGCCTGCCAGCTCTTGGAGGTAGAAGGTGATGCGATGCGGCTCCAGCGCCGCCGCGCTTGCATGGACGACCGAGGGATAGGCCGACAGCTTCCGGATCAGACCAAACTCATCGGGGTGCGTCAACACGTCCAGATCGGTCTCGCGCGGCTTCGGGACCGGAATCCCCCGCTCCTCGGCCACCCGAAAGAGACTTGAGATTCGCGCATGCGCATACTGCACGTAATAAACCGGGTTTTCGGCCGATTGCTGCTTCGCCAGCTCCAGATCAAAGTCCAAATGCGTGTCCGATCGTCGCATCAGAAAGAAGAATTTTGTGGCATCAGCTCCCACCTCATCGATCAGCTCGCGCATCGTGATAAATTCGCCAGCGCGCTTCGACATTTCAACTTTCCGCCCCCCCCTCATCAGGTTCACCATCTGAACCAGGACGACCCGCAGGCGATCCTTGGGATACCCGTAGGCCTGGACCACGGCTTCCATTCTGGGAATATAGCCGTGATGGTCCGCCCCCCAGACGTCGATGAGCAGGTCATAGCCGCGCCGCAGCTTGTCGCGATGGTACGCGATATCGGAAGCCAGATAGGTGTACTCTCCTTCCTGTTTGCGCACCACGCGATCTTTCTCATCTCCGAACGCGGAAGAACGGAACCAGAGGGCGCCATCCTGCTCGAACAGCAAGTCCCGTTTCCTGAGCTCCTCCAAGACCTGCTCCACCCCCCCGGACGACGCCAGGGAGGCCTCGCTGAACCAGGAGTCGAACTCGATTCCGAACAACCGAAGGTCCTGGCGGATCAAGCCCAGCAGCTCCTCGTACGCCTGATCCCTGCACCGTTGCTCGGCCTGGTCGGCTGGACTGTCCAGCAGCGTCGTGCCGACGCGATCCCGCACATGGCCGGCCACCGTTTCAATGTAGGCGCCGCGATACCCCTCCTCCGGAAAGGAGGCCGGGCGGCCGCACAATTCCTGGTAACGGGCATACACCGAGGCGCCCAGCAGTTTCATCTGCCTCCCGGCGTCGTTGATGTAATATTCCTTCAACACGTCGTAGCCGGCCGCTGCCAAGAGATTCGAGATCGCTTGCCCGACCGCGGCGCCACGCCCGTGACCGACATGCAACGGACCGGTGGGGTTGGCGCTGACGTATTCCACCAACACCCTGCGGCCTTTGCCGAAATCGGCCCTGCCGTATGCCTCGCCTTGCTCTTCAATCTGGGGGAGCACCTCCAGCCAGAGGGCTCGTTTGACCGTCATATTCAAAAAACCAGGATGGGCGATCTCGACTCGGTCGAAGAGCACTTCACGCTGGTCCACGTTTTCAAGGATGATCCGCGCCACGTCCTGCGGAGAGCGTTGTTCGGAGGAGGCTAAACTCATGGCCACGGTGGAAGCCAGATCCCCCCACTCAGGCCGTTTGGGTAGATCGAGGGTGACGGCCGGCAAAGAGTCGGTCCTCAACTGTCCCTTTTGCCTGGCTTGCTTCAGAGCGCTCTGGAGCGCATCAATAATCTTCTCCCGCACGATGTCCCCGGACACCCGAACTCTCCTAAGTCTTTTTCCTGGCAACGAAAAATGCCAAGTTGGCAATCTAGCACAACGTACTAAACATGACAAGGCAAGTTCCTGACCTCTAAAGTGTTCTACACCGCTTGCGGCTGAAGACTGCGCCGACATGCCCCGGTCAGCCGTTCGATCGGCACCTGGAGGCAGGGTTTCTCAGTGCAGGCCTGCACGGCCCGCCATCCCTGGCCCTGACATCGGCACGGATCCCCCGTCAAGATCGTGACGTGGGGGCCGCGTGGGGCCCACCGTCGGCTCTCCGTCGGTCCGAACAGCGCCACCGTCGGTCGCAGGAGCGCCGCAGCCAGATGGGTCAGGCCCGAGTCATGGCCGACAAAAAGATCCGCCCATGCTAGCCCACCGGCGATCGAGTGCAGGTCCAACCGTTGGAGGATCAGAGGCTGCGGCTTGCATAACTCGGACACTCGCGCGATCATCTCGTCGTCCGCCGGTCCGCCCAACAACAGGGGAAGCAGGTCGTTGGCCCGGCACCATTCAGCGAGGGCGGCGAATAGGGCCGGCTCGCAACACTTGTGCCGACTCCCGCTGCCAGGATGGATGGCAACCAATGATTGATTCCTGAAAACTCCAAGGCCCGCCAAGCGCGACTTTCCGCCGGCCAGTATCGAATGCGGCAGGCGAAGCCCTCTTTCGAACGCTCTGACCGGCACCACATCGCTGACCGTTTCCAGAAAACGGTCCACCTGATGGACTGCCTCGCAATCCGACGAGACAGGAGAACGGACGATCACGCGGCCGGCCCCCAGCTCGCGCAGTGCAGCATGAAGCTTGCCGTCGGAATCCTTCATCCAGCAGACAGCCAGATCGCACCGACGGAGCCATCCGCGCAGGACCGGCTCCACCGACTCGGGACCGGCCAAGAGCTCCGCCAAGGCACCGGTCTCAAGCGGAAATACCGTGTCTATCTCAGCACATGCGTGCAAGAGACTCCCCACCTCCGTACCGGCGACCAGTCCGAGTGCGTGCGTAGGGAAGCCCGCCTGAACGGCTCGGATGGACGGGAGCGCGAGAAGCACGTCCCCAAGGGCGCCAGGATGGACGATCAGAATTGTGCGCGCCATGGTGTGGGTAGGTTTGGGCTCAGGCCTCATCACCGTGATTCGCAGGCCGCCCGGCAAGCAGTTTCCGCGCGAATTCCAGGTCGGCGAGCGTATTCACGTTCAGAAAAGACAGAAATTGAGGATCCACCGCTCGCAGCTCGTCCTCCGACACCAGCCTGACTGAGAGTCCCGGAGCTTGACAGAGGTCCTGGACTTTCAAATTGTGAGCCTTGGCCATCCGTTCGAGGTGGGGCAGGCAGCCTTTGGCGTAAACGGCATGCATGGGTTGGAGGCCGATAGACAGTTGCGCCATCACCACGTCAGAATGCCGGTCCAGCCCGGCCATCCACTCGATCGTTGTGGGGTTAAGAAACGGCATGTCGCAGGCTGCCGCGAAAATTCTGGGATGAGTCGCGTACGCCAGGCCGGTATACAGCCCTCCCAGTGTCGCACAATCGGGGATCAGATCGGTTACCACCCGATGGCGCAGACCGGCCAACTGGGGAGTCGGCTCGGCGACAACCACGATAAGTTCAGGAAACAGCGACTCTAAGGCCGAGACCGCCCGGTCCAGCAAGGTGCGGCCGCCCAGTTCGAGGAACCGCTTGTCGCGCCCCATCCGGCGGCTCTTCCCGCCGGCCAGCAATACCCCCGTCATGCCCGTCGTCACGGTCTTCATCGCCTTTGCTCGAACGCGTTGCTCAGATAAAAAAAGGGGGTGGGCCACCCCCACCCCCTTTCTTCTACCGATCGTACCGCGAAGGGTTAAATCTTGCCCTTCTTTTTATTCTTTCGCCGAGTCAGCACCCACCCTTCCAAGATCACAACGCCGACTGCGATCAAGGTCGGATAGATGTACGTTTCCTTCGGAATGGGTGGCTCCAGGATGGTGTAGTAGAACGCCGAGACCGCGTTTTTACGACCGACGTCGCCGTTATGGCCATCCCACGCAAAGAAGACGGTCGGGATGTACTTCCCCGCCTCGAAGTACGTGTCTTCGTCGTAATCTCCCTTCCGGGGCCGCTGGATGATCAGCGTCCACAGGCCGTCTTTCCATTCGGCCTTGAGGAGCTTCATCTTCTCCTCGAAGTCATCACGCTCTTCAAAGTCCTGATCCCAGCCGGTCCCGGTAAACGCCTTCAGGGAACCATCGGCCTCCCATTTCATGATATCCACGGGATACTTCTGGTCGCCCCAGAAAAAGCGTGGCTTCTCGGGTGGCGGGAGCTCCTGCCACTTGACCGGGAACTCGATGGCAAACGCGTCGTTGTAAATGGTGTACTTGTTCTGGTTGGCTGCAATGGAGTCGGGCTCTCCCGTCTTCGGAGGCTGCTCCTTGATCCCGTAATCCTCGAGGTTGACCTCGGTCGGCTGGAACGGCAGTTTCCCCTCCGCTACGCTCTTCGACCGATCCTCCCACTGAAACAGAAAGGCGATTTTTTTATCGTTGTAAATCGACTTCACCCAGACATCGTCGATACGGTTGACGAAGTTCCGTGGCTTGTGCGTGATCTGCCCGCCGAAGAGCACGATGCGACGCTCGCGCTTCTGCCACAGCTCATTCTCCGGATCGTCAGGGATCTCCCCTTCAATGGGGCCCGACCGGATCACAAAGTTGATTTTCGGCTTGTCGGTTAACGGATCAATCGCGAGCGGATCACCATTCGGACCCCGCTCGCAGAGCGACTGCACGAAGTTCGCGATGTGCCACCGCTCCTCGATCGTGGTGTTATCCGCAAAGGACGGCATGGGTGTGCCGTTGACCCCGGTGGAGAACGTTCGGAAAATGTTCTTCACATCGTACGGATCCTGGCGGCTCCCCCGGAAGTTCCAGCACTTGTGCCAGCTCGCTGGCTGGATCGGGAAGCCCCAGTCGTCTTTCAGGTTGAACGCATTCCCGTCTCCCCGTCCATTCACCCCGTGGCACTCGATGCACTTCTTGTCCACGACCAGTTGGGCGCCCTTCTCAAGGCTTTCCTTCGAGGGCGAGATCGGCTTGATGTTGTCCAACTGGAGAATTGTGAATGTTTCGGTCTCCTTGTCGTCGAACTTCCGATCCTTCACCAGTTGCGTCGTCACAAACGCGATGACCTGACGGCGTTGGTCCTCCGTGAGGATCCCCTCCCACGACGGCATGGCCGAGCCCGGGAGCCCATGCGTCACCGTCTGGAACAGGTCCAATTGCGGAAGCGGCAACTCCCCGCTCGCCGTGTGCCGAATCTTAAAGGTCCCCTGGTTGAAATTCCTTGGCCTCGGCCAGAGTCGGTCAGCGGACGGGCCGTCCCCCGCCCCGTCCACCCCGTGGCACCAGACGCACTTGGTAAAATAGACTCGCTTGCCGGCCTCAATATCCTCCGCCTTGGGCATCGGCGGCAGATCGGACTTCTTAAATCCCTCAGGGACTCCGCTCCCGCCGCCCTCCTCGGCATAGGTCCAGACCGCGGCACTGCCGGAGATCATGGCAATCCCTATGGCGGCGACCAGAAGCAGAAGCCGTACGCTTTTAAACCGAAGGTCCTTCATAGTGTACCCCTTCACTTTTCACTGATTAGAGATCGGATTAATCCCAGGTCCTCGGATAATAGCCGGTGTGCCAGTATTCGAACAGGACCACTTTCCAGATTTCGTCGGTCGTGAGATGCTGCTCCCAGGGTGGCATCACGGACGCCCATGGGAACGACTCACGCGGCAGACCGATCCCGCCCTTCGCGACCCGCCAGAAGATGAACGTCTCCTGCAACTGGGCGATGGTCCCGGGGTCCGTGAAATTAGCCGGAATCGGGTTAAAGGCGAACGCGTGCAGCCCTCTGCCGTTGAGATTATCCCCGTGACAGAAATGGCAATTCTGGAAGAAGACCTCGCCGCCCTCTCTGACATACTTCAAGTAGCCTTCCGCCTTGGGATCCCAGGGATTGGCATCGGGTTTCAGAAGCCGCCCCATGCTCTGCTCGGTGATGAGTCTGTTGGTATACTCTTGGTCGTATTTCCCTTCAGCATTCACCCGGTACGGATTCGCTGCGGTCTGGAGCACGAAGGTCTTCCCGTGCACTTTCGTGCTGGCCGGCGGAGCCGGATGCACCGTCCTTAACTCAATCGGCTCGTCCAGACTGGGAAGGAAGGAGGTGTACGAAAACCCCCAGAGGATCACCGGAAGCGCAATCAGGTAGAAGGTCCTGAGCGCTTTGTGGAACGGCGTCACGGCATCCAGCACATTGAGGATCGGCTGCTTGAACTTCTTCCAATCCTCCTCGTTGCTGGACATCCACATGAAGACGGCGACCAATGACACCGTGCCGTACATCGCGCGCACGCTGAAGGGGATCGGCGGATAGATCCGGTACTTCAGGTAGAGGAGGATGAAGACCCAGAACAGGATCCCCTGCCAAAAACGCGGAATGGCCATCCCGCTCTTTGTGAGCAAATAGCTCATGAGGGCAAACACGCCCACGCAGAAGGCCAGCTCGAACAGCATCTGCATCGGCATATAGCCTTCGACTAATTTAAGCCATGTCATCTTACGACTCTCCTTCTTAGGCTCTGACCATCCATATTAATTAGACCGCCATTATCAGATCTTCGGGGGTGCTTTCCCCTCCTCAAGCTGAGAGAGGTAATCCACGATCTTGTTGAGAGCGCCCGCGCTCAGCTTTTGTCCGAACACCTTCGGCATCACGTTATCCGGGAAAGGCTTGACCACGTAGGTGCCCGGGGAGATGACCGACTCCGTGATGTACTCGCGGACCGTTTTCGCGCCGCCCTTGTAAGCTTGGTCCTTCAGACGAGTCGGCGCATTGGTCTTCTCGACCAACTTGGGACCCACCGTGCCCATTGCCCCCGGAATACCGGGAATGGTATGGCAGACCACACACTGGGCCTTTGCAAAAATCTGGTCCACCGGTTCCGAGCCGTCCGCCAACAGTCCGCCGCCGCCCGCTGCCGGCTTATCTTCCTGCGGCTTGGGCCGATCAGCCTCCGGAATAAACTTCTCGTAGGCCTTGATGATCTCCTCGTAGGGAGGCGCCTCTTTCCCCTCACGAATGTACAGCCAGGTATCCACCGCCGCAAGTTCTCCTAGCGTGAGCGAAATAGGCGGCTTATGGATCGAGGGCATCGGGCTTTCCTTGTCATTGGTGCCCTTCACACCGAAGCCCGCCACCACATAGCAACTCGGACAGGCATGAGACTCGGAAATATATTCCTGCCCACTCTCCGCGGTCCCAGCTCCCGGGAAGGATTCCTTCTGAACGGTATCTCGCTCTCCAGGTTTGCCCTTATGGTACCGGGGATCCTCGAGTTGCTTCTTGGCCCGATCCGGGATACCAAAGAGGTTAGGTGCCCGTTCGCTCAGGAACCCCTCATTGAATCCATGACAGAGAGGACATTGTCCCTTGCCGATGGCACCCTGAACCTTGCTTTGCCCGATGCCTCCGAAGATGATCTTCTCCCCTTCGTCCGCCAATTGCTGGGCCGACATGCTCCCGAAGTCCAATTTGACCTCGGGGGGCGGAAACCCGCCTTCTACCTGAGGCAGCCAGTTCCCATAGCCCGAGAGCGCTGCCGCTACAAGGAACATGGTGCCGCCAATCTTGAACAGTGCGCTGACCTTGTAGAAGTACAAGGCCATCATGAACGAGAGGGCGGTGATCATGGCGAGGGAAACCGGCAGGAGACGCGATTCGCCGAAGAAGTTGATCTTGTAATTGGCGATCGCAATGAATGCCATGACGGCAGCGAGCATTCCGATGAAAGTCTTGAAACTCGCCCGCCGCTTCTTCTCGGAGTCCTTAATGGCCACCTGAAAATAAACGATCAAGCCGGCCAGAAGAGCCAGTACCGGCCAGCTCAAACTAAACGCCGTCGCTAGTAACTCCGCCACGTGACGAACCTCCTTGGTCTCATCCTCGGCGTGACGCCGAGGATGAGACCGTGCAAGCCTTGATAGCTGTAATAATTTAGTGTCCTACGCAGGCTCTGGCACCCTTCCGGGGACCGCCACCTTCGCCTCCACCGGCGCCTTCTTCGCGCCCAGCGTCCCGAGCCAGAAGACGAACAGGATGGTCAGCCAGAAGAACAGCACGTTGAACGAAATCATATTTGCCGCGAACCCGGTCGTGTGGGTATAGGCCCACGGGGAGTTGTCCCGCATGATCTCGTTCACGTGCCAGAACAGGCGGACCGAGGAGCGGATGTACCCCATCAACCCCATCATCCAGGTAAAGGCCGTCGCCAGCATGATCAGCGCGTATTGCGACCGGACCGAAATCTTCCCCCACTCAATCGGCCCGCTCAGCTTCGCCCCCTTCAGCATCACGAGGTTCAGGGCCGTCATGAAGAACAAGCAGGAGAGCGTTGACGCCACTTGCGGCACCGACAGTCCCACTCGGACGTTCGCCGGGATGTAATAGCCGTAAATGGCCAGCCAGATGATGTTCACGTAGGCCAACGCGAAGAAACACCCCATGAAGATATTCCCGAACTTGGCCCACTTCACCGTCGGCACCTTGTTCCCCCGCTGATACCAGATGAAGGTCAGCACGGTCGTGGTAATAATGACGTTGATGCCGCCGTTCTTGGCCGACATCACGCCATAGTTGCCCAGTACGGGATGCTGCTGGCCGCCCATCGCCTTCAACTCGGCCGGCGTCATCACCATGGTGTGCGGCGTAATGAAGATCAGGAAGCCGACCACCAGCACGAACACCATGTACTTGATGTAGCGCTGATACTTTTCGGCGCCCCTCATCCGCCCTAACGCCTGCCACAGGTAGTAGTTAGAGCTCAGGAAGAGGATACCGATCATGGTGGCTTGGATGATGAACAGCCAGGCCAGCAGCCCGCCCATCAGGGTAATCCCCATCTGCTGCCGGTAGGCATAGACTTCCCGCATGAGCCAGTAGCCGGCGAACGGCAGCGGGATCAGGAACGCCACCCCGATCGCCATCGCGATATAGCCCATCCAGTCGTAATGGGCCCGCTCCTCATCGGTCTTGGCGGCCAGGAATCGATAGGCCGCGTACGCTGCGACCACGCCACCGCCGAAGGCCATATTGCCGAGGAGCCGGTGGACATTGAGCGGATTCCACAGCGCGGTATGGATCACGTGCCAGATGTTCCCTAGAAAGCGGCCCTGCTCATCCACGCCGGCCGGCGACATCATGAATCCGATCCAGGAGTTCGCCAGGAACATCAAGACTGTGCCGATCACGTTCAGAACGACCGACATGCTTACGTGCAACCACTTGAGCAGCCCCTCCTTCATCTTGTCCCATCCATAGTAGTAGATATAGATGGTGCCGCTCTCCGCCACGAACAGCAGCGCATAGATGTGCATCACCGGGCGGAAAATGCTGGAGAGATAGCCGAAAAACGCGGGGTAGAGCGTCAGGAACGTGAAGATCAAGATCCCGCCCAGAATGGCGGTCAACGAGTAGGCGGTCAGGCTGATCTTGATGAAGTCGTAGGCGAGCTGATCATACTTCTTGGCC
>JACQQM010000062.1 GCA_016207025.1 Nitrospirota bacterium
CTCTTGTTCTGGGCCACGATCGAGTCCGGGTTCGTCGTGGTCGCCGCCTTGCCGGTCGAGCCGACCACCATGCTGGAGCCATGGATGTGCAGGCTGACGTCCTCGCCCCCTTCCAGCGTGTTCTGCAGCGTGATCTTGATGCAGTCGCCCTGATTCCCGCGGATGACCAGGGGCTGAATCCACTGGCTCTGAAGGCCGTTGGCCACGGCGCCCGGATCGTGGCCTTCTTTCTCGCGCCCCGCCTTGTTCTTGGCCTCCTCCTCACGGACCTTGTCGATGTTCTCGGTCAACACGTACATGTAGCCGGGATAGTAATCCAACCACTGGTTGATCGAAATCTCGACGTTGATCGCCGAGATGTCATACTTCCTGACCGGCGCGCTGGTTGGGCAGCGACCGCCCTGCATCGCGACCGGCTCCGTCCGCGGGTCCGACATGAGCAACAGGTCCTGCCCACCGGCACCATACTGGTGCATCATGGACATGTTGTTGTACATGCCCCCGCTGACCTGCTGGAGCTGCGGGTCTTGCTGCATCTGCATCATGATGCGCTCATGCTGCCGCTCCACCATCGCCGCGCGTTCCGGGCGCCCCTCCATCGTGTCTTCAACGATGGTCTGCCCCTTCAGCTTCTCAGCCCAGACAGGCGTCTGGTGAGTCATGGCCGTGTGCTGACCGGCAGTGTGCGTGGTCTGGGAAAGGGAGGATTCAGCCGACGCAGCAAGCGGGAGCCACAACAGGGCCCCACCGGCCATCAAGCTGAGGAGTCGAGAGAACGGATGAACAGATACCTTGGGGTGATACATAGGACCGGCCTCCTTAGAATGGAATACGCGGAAATAAAGTGACCCTGAACCGTTGAATTGTGTTGCGTGTCCTGGCAGGCTTGGAAAAACATCCTGGCGTCCGGATCATTCACTCCGGGGGACACTATCGCCCCCGAAACACCAATAGCATGACTCAACTCCGCTTCCTCTGTCAACCCCCAAAATCACGCACATACGCCAAGCAACGAACCCACCTTCATCCAGGCGTTTATCTCGAATAACTATCACCTTCTAGCGCCCCATCCTTGCCGGATTCAATCTCTATTTCTCTCGCCGACTATTGAACCACAGCATGACCTTGTGTTATACGACGCTCGCTTTCCTGTTCGCGAAATCCCAAACTACTACGCCGTCCGAGTCGCCACCTGCCCTTCCCCCTTTAGTGGGAGATTGAGATATAATGTAGCTATGTTGCTGAAGCGTCTGCTGGTGGGTCTCCCTCTCAAGACGACCCAGGCGGTTCACGAACGATTATCGAAGCGTCTTGCCCTGGCGGTATTTGCCTCCGACCCCCTTTCCTCCGTCGCTTACGCCACCGAAGAAATCTTGCTGGTCCTCATCTTGGCCGGCACCGTTGCCGTGACCTGGTCCATCCCCATCAGTCTCATGATTGTTCTGCTGCTCACGATTGTCACGATCTCGTATCGGCAGACTATCTTTGAGTATCCTTCCGGAGGTGGAGCCTACATCGTGGCCAAGTCTAATCTGGGGGACCTGCCTGGATTGACGGCCGCAGCCGCGCTCATGATCGATTATGTGCTCACCGTCTCGGTCAGCGTGGCCGCCGGCGTGGCGGCGCTGACTTCGGCCATGCCGTCGCTGTTTCCCCATCGGGAGGTGCTGGGACTCCTCGGGATCCTCCTGCTGGTGATGATCAATCTCCGGGGGGTCCGTGAATCGGGGCGCATCTTCGCAGCCCCTACGTATGTGTTCATCGGCTCGATCCTGCTGATGCTGGGTGTCGGTTTCGTCCAAATTCTCACGGGACAGACGGTTCCGGCGGTCCAGGGAAAGAGCGGCACTCCTGGGCCGGTCGAGGGCCTGACGCTGTTCCTGCTGTTGCGCGCCTTTTCTTCCGGTTGCACGGCGCTGACCGGTATAGAGACTATCTCGAACGGCATCTCAGCATTCCGACGCCCGGAGGCTCAAAACGCGGCCATCACCATGACCGTGATGGCCGTCATCCTGGGTGCGATGTTCCTTGGCATCAGCGCGCTTGCCTACCAGTATGGGGTGCTCCCACGGGAAGACGAGACGGTCGTCTCCCAGATCGCGCGGACCGTCTTGGGAGAGGGACCGATCTATTACCTGGTCCAGGCCGCGACCATGTTGATCCTCTTCCTGGCAGCCAATGGTGCTTTCGCTGGCTTCCCGCGTCTAGCCTCTCTCCTGGCCAAGGACGGCTATATGCCGCACCAAATGGCGATCCTGGGGGATCGGCTGGTCTTTTCGAACGGGATCATCATCCTGGGCACCTTTGCGTGTTTCCTGATCGTCCTGTTCCACGGCGAGACCCACGCGTTGATCCCCTTGTACGCCGTCGGCGTCTTTCTCTCGTTCACGCTGTCCCAGGGCGGAATGGTCCGGCGTTGGCTCACCAAGAAGGGCCCGCACTGGCGGAAAAAACTGGTGGTCAATGGCGTGGGGGCCGTGGCGACGGGCGTCGCGACCCTGATCATCGCCAGCACCAAATTCATCCACGGGGCCTGGATCGTCATCGTCCTGCTCCCTCTGCTCATTCTCTGGTTCCGCGCCATCCACAACCATTATGTCGCTGTCGACGAACAGATCTCCCTGGAACGGGACCACCGCCCTCCCCAGCCGCGGCGGAACACCGTGATCATTCCGATCAGCGGGGTCAATCGCGCCGTGGTTCGGGCCGTGGACTACGCGCGCAGCCGTGCAGCCGACATCCGCGGCATTTACGTGAACGTGGATAAGGAAGAGACGGCCCTGATCCAGATGCAGTGGGCCCAATGGGGGTGCGGCGTCGACCTGATCGTGCTGCCGTCCCCGTACCGCTCCGTGGTCGGATCGCTCCTGGACTATATTGAAAAGCTGCTCGAGAAGGACCCTGACGGCTGGGTGACGGTGGTCTTGCCTGAGATCTTGCCGGCCCGGTGGTGGCAGAACATCCTGCACAACCAGCGAGCGTTGATGCTCAAGGCGGCCCTGCTGTTCAAGGAACGGGTCATCCTGACCGATGTCCCCTTCCACCTGGAGCGGTGACGCTGAGGATGTCGGGGACGGCGGCCTGAGACATTGCCTTGCCGAGAACCGCCGCGGTAGAATCCATTGCAACCTTCCAGACGGAGAGCGCCATGGCCTTGACCTGTCGAAGCGTTCGCATGCGGAGCATCCAGGGCATGTTGCTGGCGATGACCCTCGTCGCGACGGAGCACGCCTGGGCCTTTAAGATTCTCGAGCCGGCCGAACACAGTCGCCTCAAGTCAGGGCAGACCGTGACCGCGAAGGTGGATGTCGGGTCAAACCCCGGCATCGTGAAGGTCCGCTACTATTGGTACAACGAGCTGGACGAGACGCTCGTGGAGCAGGAAGAGATCGCATCAGAAAGTCGGCCGCCCGGGAGCAAGATTGGAGATGAAAAAATCTTCCCCAAAGAGAGCGTGTCAGGAGGCGCGATCGTCGCCTTGCCGGTGCTGGTGTCGAACGCGGACAAGAATCCGCCCTTCGGCGGTCTGATGAAGGTCCCCACCGAGGCGATTGGTCCCATGCGGCTGCTTGCGGTCGCCGACATCTCCCGCGGGCGGCTTGGCACCCGGTCGGAGTTCGCCGAGATCGTGGTGCAGGTGGAGCCGGAAGCGGAGCTGGCCTCCATCGAGTTCGAAACCGACAAACCGCTGCTCCTCGGACGAGCGGGGCAAGCGGCCACCTTCGGCCAAGTGGACTCGCTGGGCAAGATCTTCGAACTTCCGGTCGTCGGCCAGTTTGCCGACGGCGTGGTTCGGCCCATTCGCTCCCTCTCCACCGGAACCAAGTATCAGTCGTCCAACGAGAAAGTCCTCAAGATCTTGCCGCAGGGATTGTTCCAGATCGTCGGGAACGGCCGCACCACCATCACGGTCGCGAACAGAGGGAAACAGGCGTCGTTGGATGTGACGGTGGAAGTCAACGAGGAACCGAACGAGCCCCCGATCGC
>JACQQM010000060.1 GCA_016207025.1 Nitrospirota bacterium
ATCTAGACCAATCCCACGATCGGGCATAGCAACCGGAGCGTCAGCCAGATGATAACGGCGCCCAGGAGATCGACCAGAAGCCCAGTCATGATCATGCTCCTGATCGGGATCAGGCCGGTGCCGTACACGATGGCGTTGGGAGGCGTGGATACAGGGAGGGCAAACCCGAAGCTCGCTCCCAGGCAGGCTCCAAGTGCAGGTGGAACGGGCGAGACACCGGCAGTCTGCGCGATCGCAATCACGATCGGGATCAACATGCTGGCTGTGGCGGTGTTCGAAACCAACTCGCTGACCAGCACGGCAATCGCAATCGAGACTGCCGTGATGCTCCAGACTGTCTGCACCCCTAAGAAGGTCACGAACCCATGTCCCACCGCTTCCGACAGGCCGGTTTTGACCATCAACTGGCCGAAGGCCAACCCGCCGCCGAACAAAATGATGACACCCCAGTTGATGTCGGCGGCCTGTTTCCAGGACAGGGTGAACTCGCCGTTCTTGAGATTCGTGGGCAGCAAGAACAGCAACCCAGTTGCCAGGATCGCCACCAGTTCGTTCGGGACATGAGTGGCCAGCCAGACCACCACATGGCTGTCGTGTCCCCAGACCGCCGCAATCAAGCCAGGTCCGACCCACAGACAGACCGCGATGCTGAAAGCTGTGCAGGCGTTAACTTGACCCTTAGTCCACGGGCCGAGCGCCATCCGCTGTTCTTCCAGATGTCGCGCAAGACCCGGCACGGTTGTCGTCCTAGGATGATGCAACCCTCGCAACACGCTCCAGCTCACGAGGAGCAACACAAGCGCCAACGGGAGACCAATCGCCATCCAGGTCAAAAACGAAATGGACACGCCGGCTCGCTGAGCGATGAACCCGACCCCGATCAAATTGGGCGGCGTGCCGATGATCGTGGCAAACCCGCCGGCCGCCGCGGCGTAGGACAGCATGAGCATCAAGCCGATCTCGAGCCCGTGGAGGTCGTTCGTCGGCGACCCGTGGAGCGTTGCGAGGACGCCCAGCGCGACCGGGAGCATCAGCGCGGTGGTGGCGGTGTTGCTGATCCACATGGAGATAGCGGCGGTGACGGTCCCGATCGCCAGGAGGATCCGGGATGGACGGGCGCCCACCCAGGGGAGGGCGAGCATCCAGATCGCAAACCGCCGATCCACCCGATGCACCGCCAGGGCCTCCGCGAGAAAAAAGCTGCCGATGAACAGGAAGATGATCGGATGCGCATAGGAGGCGAAGATGTCCTTGGCAGAGCCGAGGCCAGCGACGACGCACAAGGCGGTGCCAAGCAGCGCGGTGATCGGCAGCGGAATAGGCTCTGTGACCCAATAGAGGACCACCCAGATCAGGATCGCGGCCAGCGCATGTGCGGCAGGCGAGAGGGCAGGAAGCGGGACGAGGTACACCACCCCGCCCGCGAGCGGTCCGACCGTGAGCCCCACGACCCGTTTCCTGCGGGCGATCCGACCTTGCCGCGCGTCCCGTTCGTCCGCGTCCGTGAGGGAATCCTGGACCGCGGTTTGGCGCATAGCGGGGTTCGCTTGGCGGGTGGATGCCGCCGTTAGGGGGTTGCGGTGGCCGTTCCGGTTGGTTGGGCCGGTCGCTTGCGAACCGTGAACACCGCAAAGACCAGGACCATGATGACTGCCACGTTCAATCCAACGTCCATCAGGTACCGGTTGAAGAGCTCGGAGGTGACTTCAGGGAGATGAGAGAGCTCGGCGCTGGCGGTCAAGATCCGTCTGGTGCACGCGATGATGCCGACAGCCAAGTACGGCTCGAGAGAAAGGAGGCCGGTCTGGAGGAACCTGATAACCGTCCGATATAACTCCAACAGGATGATGACCAACAGCAGGTCATTCAAAAGCCTTAAGCCGGCCGGCAAGAGGCCTGTGTGGGTCGCCGCTGTGATAAACACGTACCAGCTTTGGACGAAGATCAGCATCCCCAAAATGAGCAAGCTGAAGCCCGCGGTGACGTAGCCCCATACGTCAAGCCATTCCATCCAGGATACTACACGGCCTGGCCAATGCTTCATCGTTTCGGGCGGGGTGCTCATAGACCTCCTCCAGGGCGTTCCTCGTGAGTGCTTACGCCGTCCCGTGTGGTCCGGTCTGTGGTCCGGATTGCGCGGGGGGAGCACCGCGCCTCTGTCCGTGCTTGAGATCCCACATCGAGCTCAAGGTGAGCGAATGGCCGCAGCATCTGATTTCCCGGAATCCGGCTCCGCCGTCCATGATCATGACCCGGAGGCCGCAGGAATTGGGATAGAGCTTTTTCTCGTCGAGGATGACCGCCAGTGGCAGCTCTCCCCTCTTCCGTCCCAGCGGGGATCCCATCTTTAACACGACGTCTTCTTCGGTCAACTCGTGATCACAGCAGACGACCTTTTCAAATCCCCCGCCGCCGCCCATGATTTTAATCACGAGTCCGCAACTGTCTGGATGCCGTTTCCGCTCGTCGATGATGTCGCCTTTTTTTACAGCCATAGGGTCTTTGGGATAAGAATTGTGCATTGAGTCATTGAATCAGTCTTCAATTCTTTTCGCGGTCGCAATCCCCCGATCTTCGTTGACCGTTTGAAAGGCCAGCAGGCCGACCACAAAAAAAACGGCCATCGAGAGGATGGCCCACCGCTGGCTACCGGTCCACGCGGTCACCTCGCCGTACACCACCGGTCCAATGATGGCCGCGAACTTGCCGGTGACGGAAAAGAACCCGAAAAACTCGGCCTGCCGACCCAGCGGGGTGAACTGCCCGAGCAACGTCCGGCTGGCGGATTGATTGGCCCCGAGGGCGGCGCCGGCCAGGAGGCCGATCACGTAAAACTGCGCATGGGTGCGGACGAACGCGGCGCTGCCGGCCAGCAGGATCCAGAGCAGCAATGTAAGGCTGATCGTCCGCTTGGCGCCGATGCGATCAGCCAGCACGCCGAATCCGACGGCACCCAGCCCCGCCGTCACCTGCGTGATCAGGAAATAGATAATCAGATCGGCCGGCGAAAAGTCCAGGACTTTATTTGCGAAGATCGCGGAAGCGACGATGACCGTGTTGATGGCGTCGGTATAGATCAGGTAAGCAATGAGGTAGGCAAAGAGGTCCCGGTAGCGACGAAACTGTCGGGCTGTGGTGGCCAGCCTGGTGAAGCCTTGCCGCCAGGCGGACTCTCCCGCGGTGACAGGTTGAGGGAGCGCGCGTTCCTGGAGCAGCAAAAAAGTCGGGAGCGAGGCCAGAAGAAAGAAGCCGGCCGTGACCGCGAAGCTGAGTCGGTAGAGCGGCAGGTTGGCTTCCGCAAAGCCGCCGCTGATGAGGGGGTACGCGATGGCCAGGGACAGCAACCCGCCAACATAGCCCAGCCCCCATCCGTAGCCGGAGATCCGCCCCATCGTCGCCAGGGTGGCGATCTCCACGAGAAACGCGCTGCAGAACAGGAATCCGAGATCAAACGCGATATTGGCCACCCCGAAGAGGATCAACCCCAGCACGACGTCGCCGGCCTGGACCAGTGAGAGCAACGCCGTGCAGGCGACGCACACCAGCGTGGAACCGATCAGGAAGGCGCGTTTGGCAGCCCGCGCGTCCGCCAGCGCGCCAAGTGGGGGGGAGAGGACCGCCGCCACCAACATGGAAACCGCGTAGCCCCAAAACCAGACGCGCTCGGCCGCGCCGTCCTGGCTGAGGTGGCGAGCCACCACCTGCACGAAGTAGACGCTGTAGGCGACGGTGACAATAAGGGTGGTGAAGGAGGAGTTGGCGAAGTCGTACATGCACCAGGCCCAGAGTTCTCTGGGGCCGGCCGGCTTGCCGTTCGCGGCGATCACGCTGAGGCTTTTACACTGGCCTGGAGGATCGTGTCCAGCAGAGCCTTGTGCTCCCGGTTCCCCACCACCTGTTTCGCCGTGGCTGGATCCGCCGGGGTGTATGGATGGAGGAATCGCTCCTTGAGGCGCGCGATCCGCTTGCGCGAGGCATCAAGCCGCGCTTGGGGGATCGTGCCGTCCTTGACGGCGCCGTGAACGGCTTCGAGCGCGGCCACCTGGCGGTCCCGGTCCTGGCAGATCACGAGCATATCGGCGCCGGCCTGGAAAGCCCGAATCGCCGCCTCCTCGATCCCGTAGTGGTCGATGATGGCATGCATCTCGAGGTCGTCCGTGAGGGTCACGCCCTGAAAGTGCAACTGGTCGCGAAGCAGGCCGGTGAGGATGGACGAGGACAGCGTCGCGGGGCAGTGCTCATCGAGGGCCGGGTACAGGACGTGCGCGGTCATGATCGCGGCCAACCCGTTGTCGATCGCGTGACGGAAGGGACGCAATTCGAGTTCGCGAAGCCGCTCGATGGATGCGGTGACTACCGGGAGCTCTTTGTGGGAGTCGGCGGCCGTGTCGCCGTGCCCAGGGAAATGCTTCCCGCAGGCGATCACCTTGTGGTCCTGCAGCCCCGCGATCATCGCGAGTCCCAAGCCGCACACCTGCGTGGGAGTGGAGCCGAACGCGCGGTTGCCGATGATGGGGTTGTCCGGGTTGGTGTTGAGGTCCAGGACAGGGGCCAGGTTCATGTTGAGGCCGACCGCCCGCAGTTCAGCCGCGGTCGCCGAGGCGGCCGCGTAGGCCAGTTCGGTGGAGTCGCACTGCCCGAACGTCGCGCAGGGGGGAAAGATCGTGAAGCCGGGAGGCAGCCGCGAGACCCGTCCGCCTTCCTGGTCCACCGAGATCAGCAACGGTGTTTCGGGGACCAGCTTCTGCAGTGAGTTGGTGAGGGTGACGATCTGATCGGGCGATTCCAGGTTCCGGGAAAAGACGATCAGGCCGCCGGGCCTGTAATCGGCCATGAACGCGGCCAGTTCCTTGGAGACCGCCGTGCCTGAAAAGCCCAGCATGAAGACCTGGCCGATCTTGTCGCGTAGCTCCATAAGAAGTGCGTCTTCGGGAAGCCTACCCTCTCAATGGCTCTGAGCGTGAGCTTGGTCCAGGAGATATTGCACGAGCAATCGGGTCCCGGTGCCGGTGGGGCCCTTGGCGATGTACGGTCGTTCGCGTTCGCTCCAGTCGGTGCTCGCGATATCCAAGTGGACCCACGGATAGTCGCCTACGAACTTGCTGAGGAACAGAGCGGCCGTAATCATGCCGCCTCCCCGGCCGCCGATGTTACGCATGTCGGCCACGTCGCTCCGGAGTTGCTCAAAGTATTCGTCCCAGAGCGGCATTTCCCAGACTCGCTCCCCAGCTTTGAGACCGGCTTTCTCAATGCGGCTCTTGACCGCGTCGTCGTTCCCCAGCATGCCGATCGCGAATTGGCCCAGGGCGACGGCGCAGGCCCCGGTCAGGGTGGCGACGTCAATGATCACCGACGGCTTATAGCGCGTGGCGTAGGCCAGCCCATCTGCAAGGATGAGCCGTCCTTCGGCGTCAGTGTTCTGCACTTCGACCGTCTTCCCGGAAAGGGTTTTGACGATGTCACCCGGTTTAATCGCCCGCCCACCCGGCATGTTCTCGGTGGCCGGCAGGATCCCGATCAAGTGTAAAGGCAGACGCAACCGGGCGGCGGCTCGCACGGTTGCCAGGACTTCCGCGCCCCCGGTCATATCCGCTTTCATCTGTTCCATATTCTCGGCCGGCTTCAGCGAGATGCCGCCGGTGTCGAACGTGATGGTCTTGCCGACCAGCACGATCGGCTTGGCGTTCCTGTCGCTCCCTCCCTTGCGGCCATTGCCCTGATACTCCAGGATGATGAACTTCGGCGGTTCGTGACTCCCGCGCGCGACCCCCAAGAACGCCCCCATCCCGAGTTGTTCCGCGTCTCGCTGTTCGAGGATCTTGACGCGAACCCCACGCTCCTTGCCGATCTTTTTGGCCTCGGCCGCGATCCGCGCAGGCGTCATCACGTTGGAGGGATGATTGCAGAGATCGCGCACATACGCGGTAGCCTCCGCGCTGACCCGACCCTGTCGGACTCCTTGCGTGATGTCGGGGACAGACTCGGCGTGGGGCTCCACGACCGTGAAATGTTGCAGGGCTTTCATCTCGTCGGCGTGGTTACTCCGATAGACGGTGAACTCATAGTTGCCCAGGATCGCGCCCTCCGTCATGACCTGGGCGAGCTCGATGGTGGAGGCGCGAGGCAGCGTCCGGCCATGGATCGGTGTGACAAAGGACCGAGCTCCGGCTTGTCGTGCCCGTTTGGCGGCAGTCGCCATCGCTTGACGGATTGTGTCCAGACGGGCGTCCTTCTTTTTCCCTAGCCCCACCAGCAGGACACGTTTGGCCTGAATCCTACGATGGGTGTGAAGCAGCACTGTCTGGTTGCTCTTGCCCTGGAACTCTTCGCTCTTGAGCAGGTCGCGTAGTGCGCCATGAAGCGCGCGGTCCACAGCGATCGCGTCTTCATTAAGCGCGGCCTCGCCTTCGTGGTGGGTGAGCACCAATACCTCGGCGGGCTCCCGCTCGATTCTGCCTTGCTTAACCTTCACGTCCATCTAGTTGGGCGACCTCCTTCCTTTTCATCTTCGTCTCGGCGCCACTCCAAGTGGTCAGGGGTCCGGGGGCGGTGGTCAGTGGGAAGTGATGGAGCAAGTCCGGGAGAGTCCTTTTTCACTGACCCCTAACCCCTGACCACTAACCACCTGCCATTGACGGGTGCCCGATGACGCCTTTACACGCCCCGCATGTTCGGGTCCCACACATACTTGTGCAGTTGGAGCTGAAACCGGACCGGTAGCCGGTCCGCCAGGATCCATTCGGCCAACTGACGAGGTTCGAGTTCGCCGAAGACCGGTCCGAACAGGATCATGCAGCGCTTCTCCAGGGCGTACTGCTTCAGGATCGAGCGTGCCCATTCGTAATCCGCGCGGTCCTTGATGACAAACTTGACCTCGTCCTTGTCGGTCACCCGGTTGAGGTTGCCCCAATCCATGCGATCCACCATGCCGCTGCCGGGGCATTTCACATCGAGGATCAGGTGGGCGCGCTTGTCCACCGGTGAGATATCAATGGCCCCGCTGGTCTCGATGAGCACTTCGTAGCCGTGTGAGCAGAGCGCCTCAATGAGGGGAAACGCTTCTTTTTGGTGAAGCGGCTCCCCGCCGGTGACCTCCACGAGGAGGCAGTGATATCCCTGGACTCTGTTCAGCACTTCCGGAATCGTCATCTCGGTCCCACCCTGGAACGTGTATTCGCTGTCGCAGTTCTTGACCGCAAGCCCCTCAGCGACATAGTTCCCAGTGGATGTCGTAAGGTTGTAAACTATGCTGTCAGTACGATCAGCATTTACGGCCAGCACCTCGACAGAGCGGTTCGGAGCCACACCAAAAAGACCGACCATCTTCCGCGTTAGTACCGGAGCACAACGCGAGAAGAATTTGAGAGATTCATGTATTGAGCTCCCAATACGCACGCCACGCCCCGTTGACACCGCTTGGAAGCCCTCATGGGAAAGGTAAGACGTTAGTCGCGAGAGGTGGCGAGAATCTCTGTCTTGAGCGAAGGAGACATATCCGGTCCAGGAGCCCTCTGCATCGAAGAATCCTGCCAACCAGCCACGGCGAAAGTCAGGATCATCATTGTCCCTCTGCAGAAAATGCTCAAGCGAGCGGGTTTCACCATCTCGAGTAAGCCACAACGCCTTCATCGTCTCCGGCTTGCCACTGAATCCGGTTCTGCTGTGGGTTCCCCAGTAGAGGGAATATCCCGCTTTCGCCGCGTAGTCGGAAAACGAGCGAAGGGGCTCAGAGTCCGTTAGCGCGAGCCTGAAGCGTCGATACTCCTTTCCTGCCTGGCGTAGCGTCCAGAAGCTGCCATCCCCTGCAGCCATCCCAGCCATCCACCCGCGCAGGTACTCTGGGCTCTTTGCGCAATGTTCAGGATCGCCAACGTATCGTATCCAATCCCCGCGTTGAAAGCTGCGGGCCTGTTTCCAAAAGTTTCGATGCGTTACCTCAAGGAACTTATGGTTCGGCGTGCAAGACATTTCAGCTCGTTCAGTGATGAGGCGTATGAGGGATGACCTCCTGGTCAGCACATTGGACACAGGAGCAGGAGACAACTTAAACCGTCCGCCTGGCTTGGTCTGGGTGAACCCAACCACTACATCCCCGATGCGAACATTGCTGATGGGGCACCAGGACCAGTCCGCCATCAATACACGAGTGGCCCCTTCAAAACACCACGTACACCGCAGGGGGCATCCTGTCAGCCGGACGAAGACGCAGGGCCGTCCGGCGTAACTGGATTCCCCTTGGATGCTGTGAAAGATTTCAGTTATTCGCATAGCTCATAAAGAACGGTGAATGCGGAATGATGAATGATGAATGTTGAGGGTCAGGCCGTATTCAGTCTTACGTGTTCATCGTTCTGCGTTCAGCATTCATCGCTCATCGTTCATCATTCCCACTTCACAACCGGCCATCCCTGGTGGCTGGCAGTACGTGCCATGCCCCTGATCGGATTCACGACCATTGGATGGCCAACCGCCTGGAGAAGCTCAACATCGCCTGGACTGTCCCCGTAGGCATAACTGTACAGCAGGTCCAGTCCTTGTTGAATGGCAAAGGACTCGACCAAACGGCGCTTGCCTTCCCCGTACGGGAGTGGAGGGAGAAGGCGTCCCGTATAGCCCTCCCCTGTTCGCTCGGGTCTGGCTGCCAGGACGGACTTGATGCCCAGGTCACGCGCGAGCGGCGCGACCAGGAAATCCAACGAGCCAGTGAGTAACACGAGATGATGGCCGGCGCGCCGGTGCGCCTCCATCGCAGCGAGACCATCCGGGGATAACCGCGGGAGGACCTCGGCCCGGATGAACTCCTCCGCCTGTGACTCAATGAGCGACGCTTGCTTGCCGACGAGGTAGGGTTTCCGCTCGCGCAGCGGTTGCAAGGACACCGGCGGCAGGTGTTGAAGCAAGACTCTCAAACTGGACACGGCTTCGCTGAGTCCCACCAGCCTGTGCCGCCAGAGGTAACGGAAAAATCGCACTTCAATGGCAGAACCCGGGATTAACGTGTTGTCCACGTCAAAGAAAGCCCCCACGCGGACTCGCGCGCAGGTCGAGACTTCAGATGCCTGGACCGGGGAGATCATTCCACCTCAGGAAGTCAGCGATGCGAGGACGGCAAGTCAGAAGCATCACGCGCGCTTCGGATGCGATTCTACCGAACGAACCCTTCATTGACAAGTATTTTACGGCGCTTCTATAATGCCCGCGGCGCCGAAGTGGTGGAACTGGTAGACACGCACGTTTGAGGGGCGTGTGGGGCAACCCATGCGGGTTCGAGTCCCGCCTTCGGCACCAATCTCTTCACTTCTTCTCAACCAACACCTCCCGAACAGTGAACCATTTTACGATCATTCTATTCGTGCCGTGGTTTCTTCTGTCCTGCGCAACGCCGGTACCAAAAGCAGTCGACTACTATCGGCAAGTTCCACAGACAGACATGGGGATATCTGTCGATCTTGACCTGCTCGCAGCAGCAAAACTTCCTGACGAGAAGAAACGACTTGGCGAGAAGCTCCTCAATGATTTCCACAGCGCTGAGACGAGCCTGACAGACTATGCAGATGCTCTTGAAAGGAACGTCGAAGTCAATGAGCAACTCAGCAAGCAATATGCGATCGCTGATGCGATTGTTGGTGCCCTGGCTGGCTTTTCCTCCATTGGGGTTGTCTTTGCCACGGCGGCGATTGCCGCTCCTATCGCTGGTGCAATCTGGGTAGGCATTGGGCTGACGGTTCAACGTGTCAACATAGAACCTCAAGCGAGAGAGGCTCGTGACCGTCTTAAGGAAGTCGAACGATTAGCGCAGATTTTTCCTGACGTAGAAAGGGCCTTCAGAGCGTTGGTCTTTGCGGATTCAGACGTAGAGGCCGACAGGAGATTCAAGATATGGAATGTCTACGCCGAAAATCTCAAAGTTAAGGTTTCGCGCTTTTTTGCTAAACCTGTCGAGTAACAGTCACGTCGCAAGCGTTCGTCAACCGGAAGTCCCATGGAGAAGTGGTGTCAGGGGAATGTTCATCCCCTGACACCCTCGCCAGGTCGTCAGGAACGGCGTCCTTCCGCGAGACCGGCCCGTTCAGACCTTCCTCGTCAAGGCTTGGTGATCTGACTGGCGATTTCGGATAGGTCTTTCGGGTACAGCGTAATTTCGATCCGGCGGTTCGACGTGCGCCCTTCTTCGGTGTCGTTGCCGGCCACCGGCCGAGTGTCCGAGTACCCGACTGCCGAGAGGTTGGCGCGGTTCACGCCGCCTTCTTCAATGAGATAACGCACCACGCTGGTGGCGCGAGCGGTGGAGAGTTCCCAGTTGGTCGGGAACCGCTCCTTGAGCTTCACGCCGATCGGCACGTTGTCGGTGTGCCCCTCGATCCGGATCTGCTTGTCGGTCACGTTCTTAAGAATATCGCTCACCTGCTTCAGTACTGTAAGGCCGGCCGGCTTCACCTTGGCCTGGCCCGAGTCGAAAAGGACTTTCTCAACCATGTTAATCGTCAGCCGGTCGCGCACCTGTTTGATCTTGATGTCCCCTTTGGCAATCTCGGCTTCCAACGATTTGGTCAGGTCCTCGTGGGTCTTGGTCAGGCGCTGGATCTCCGCTTCCTTGGCGGCACGCTCCTGTTCCAGACGGGCCTTTTCCGCCTCTTCGGCTTTGAGCCGTTCTTCCTGACCCTGCAGCGCGCCGGTGAGCGCGGCCACTTTGGCCGCCAGCGACTCTCGATCGGCCGAAGCCTGCCTGAGCTTGCCGATCTCCTGGTCCCGCTCCGCGAGCCGCTTCTCGAGGTCTTTGGCCCGCGCGGTCTCGGTTTCGAGCTCGCCGGCACGCTTCTGCAACCGCGCGATTTCTTCCTGCGCCGTCGTGGTCCCGCTCATAAGTCGCTGCTTATCTTCCTGCAACGAAGCCACTTGCGACTTTTCGGCCTCGAGCTTGGTTGTCAGGTCCCTCGCCTGGTCGCGGGACTCGGTCAGAGCAGCGGTCGTCTGCTCCTTTTCTTTTTCCAGCGCCGCGATGCGGGTGGTCGCGTCCTCCAGCGCCTTCTTGCTGCTGCCGAGTTCTTGTTGGGTCGCCTCCAGTTGTTTCTTAAGGCTGTCCGTGTCGGTGGCCGCCTGTTTCTTGAAACTTTCGAAGTCCGCTGCGGTCTTGGCCGTTGCCTTGCGCGCCTCCTCCAGATCCGCGAGGGTCTGCGTGTGCGTTCCCTTGGTGACACAACCGGTAACTAGGATAGTGCCCATCACGATGAGTGTCGTCATTCTAATCTTCATGACTGTGCCCTCCAGTATCATTTTGTATGAGTCAAGGCGATTCTCTTCTCGTACGGAAAAGAAGTTTGTTGATCTTTACACAACAACGCGGCCAGAACCAATCCTCTCATGATCCTTGCAGTGAGCGCACATACGCCAAGACATCCAGCAGCTCCTGATCGGTCAGAATACCACGCCACGCTGGCATGGTCCCGCCTTTCCCGTCAGCAATTGAGGCCAGCAAGTCCTGGTCCGTCTTGTTGCGAACCTCTGGGGCTGTCAGCCTTGTTGCAGGAGGAGTCGTGGCCTTCGCCATGGGTCCATCCCCCAGCCCTCGGGGACCGTGACACACAGCGCAGTACTGTTCGTACCGGGCTTTGCCATTTTGAGGGTCACCAGCCGAAGCGGTCCACCCTAGGTTGGGGCCGCTGAGAGTCATGAGGAGGAGACCTATGAGAACGGGCACCGCCCTCGGTAGAAGACCGCTCAAGGATGCCTCCCTTATGCATATGGCGCACACAACGAAGGAACAGTGCAGTCAGCCTCCCGCCCCACTAGTGTTTGACACCGATTGTGGGGGTGCTAGACTTGACCCATGTTCCACTGGCTGGTCACAATCTTAGTGATCCTGATCTTACCCAATCTCGCCACCGCCGCGCCGCGCGGGGATGTCTACCGCCACGCCAAGGCCGCGACAGCCCTGATCGTTGCGGTGAATGATGCCACAGAGAGCGTATCGCTGGGAAGCGGCTTTTTTGTCAATGCCAATGGCCTCCTCATCACGAATGCCCATGTTATCGAGGAGAGTCAGCGCTTGTATGTCTATGTCCGGGACCGGGCCGTGTACAGTGCACCGGAGGTGGTTGCGGTGGATCCGGATTTGGATCTGGCAGCGCTCCGTATCCGACAGACCCGTGTTGAGGCGCTCGCGCTGTCGGCCGATATCCCCGCCGAGGGGACCGAAATGGTCACTGTCGGCTATCCCCGGATTCAGGATATCCTTCAAATGGGCTTTACGCTGCACCCTACAATCTCGACGGGGACCGTGGGCGGTGTCGCTGAAGGTCGATCGAGAGCGAACGGCCGGCCGGTAACCTTTATCCAAACGACCGGTATCCTCAACTTTGGAAATAGCGGTGGACCGCTCGTGTGCGCGGATTCCGGGGAGGTGGCTGGCATGTTGGTCCAAACTGTGCCTTACCTGGAAAGGGCGAGAGATCGCAGCGGTGCTGCGATCGGCAGCGTCACGATGAAGTCGGGCATCGGCTACTCGATCCCAGCCCCGGTGATTCGTCAGTGGTTGGCCTCGAACAGCTTGGTGCTCGAGCCAACGCTGCCAAGTTCTGTGGCGACCTCCCGGCGCGATGCCGAGCCGGACGCCACCCGGTCGTTCGCCACCGGGCATCTCCTGCATACCATCGCCATCGTGCTTCATGAGGACTCCGATGTCATAAACCTCGCCCTGCGGCATTACGAGGCAGCCGCAGCGCTCAGGCCGGACGCTCCATGGATCACCCGGAATCTCGGGCTGGCCTACGCAGGGCTTGGCCGATGGAACCGGGCGCTAGAAGCCTATGGTAAGGCCCTTGAGTTGACCCCAGAGGACCCGACACTGCTCACCGATGCTGGCCTTGCGTGGCAGCGGACAGGCCGGCAGGAGCAGGCCGCAGAGTGTTATCGAGCCGCTATCCGGATGAATCCGCGGTTTTGGCAGGCACACAACAATCTGGGCACCCTCCTGTTGGAGATGGGCAGATCGGACGACGCAATACAGGAGTTTCGCTGGGCACTCGACGGCGAGCCCACCTCAGCCACCGCCGCGTACAATCTCGGGTTGGCCTTGGAAGCCAGAGGGCTACGGCAGGAAGCCATTAGGATATGGGAATCGTTTCTTGGGGCAGCTCGTTCCATGCCCGATGCGGACGGTTTACTAAGCAAAATGCAGGAAAAGGTGGCCAAATTCAAGGCGGCAACTGCTGGCGCTCGGTCCGCCGTGCCGGTGTCACACCCAACCAACTGAACCAATAGCTTCACCCTTATGTGGGAGAGGCGGCGACAGGGTTACGCTGCCTATTGACTGTGCAACTGCGAGAACGAAATTACATGGGGCCAGCCGTTGATCGCCGGCCCCATCCTTTCGCGAGGAGCACCAACCGAAGAGTCTGAAACTATTTTGTCTTTTCGATGACCATCGACCCGTCCTCTTGGATCGTGAGCTTGATCTTGTCACCCACCTTAACATCCTTCAGCTTCTCCGGCGTCCGAGTGGTGAATTCCCGCGGGCCCGCCGCCGATTTCACGGTGACTGTTCCCTTCATGGCGTCCACCTTCTCAACCGACCCCTCGACAACCTCTCGCGCGGCCATACTGCTCAATGCGAGACCCATCACAAACATGAACGATGCCACAGCCAGCCCGATTCTCGTCATCATCTCGATTCCTCCTTTTTGTCTCCCATGAACCGATTGGTCCTCACCCCCTCGCGATGTTGGTTTCTCTGCTCCCCCGTGTTGGTGCAGCTCCTCCGGTAACGCATCGGACCTGCCTTGCCCGGTGGCCGCTCTAGGAAAGCGACGCTAGAACTGAGGGAGTCTGGCCTACTGCAAGGCCTTGAACATGGATATGACACGACCATCCGGCGACACCTGTGCGTCAATCTTGTCCCCAGCTTTGAGGCGAGCATCAAGCAAGGTGTCCTTGCTCACGCGCAGGCGTACTTCTTTGCCGGCAACATCCTTCACGACGTAGAACTCGCCCTCGATCCTCAGCAACTCCCCCTTGATGGGCTGGGCTGCAGGCGCTCCCTGAGGATCCTTGGATGGGGCCGGCATCGGATCAACTGCGGAGGCCGGCGTTGCCGTCCCAAAACCCAGTATCCCTGTCAGCACCAACAAACCGAGGAACTGGTTCATCATTCGGTCAGCCGCTACATGGGTTAGGCGTGAACCTCTCTTGAGGTGCGGCTTACCCCATCAGTGGGGAGCCGCACCAGAGGATCGGTGACCCTAATCCGAGTCTACATCGCTGGTTTAATAGACACGGCGTGGCCCTTGTCCGTTGCCTGGGCCTCGATCTTGTCTCCGGCCTTGATGTTGCCTTCCAGCTTGGTGGAATTGTCCACATGCAGGCGCACTTCCTTTCCGGCGGCATCTTTGACCACATAGAACTCTCCTTCGATCTTCAGCAGGTCTCCCTTC
>JACQQM010000061.1 GCA_016207025.1 Nitrospirota bacterium
AAGGCACCCCTAGAAAATTAATTATTACTTTATTAATCAATAAGTTATAATTTTTTAGCCAGGCAGAAAGCTCGGGGATATGATGATCGTGGGAGTGGTAAAAGCGAGGGTTGGAATGCATTGACTGTGCTTGCGAGGGTGCTAGAATCCTTGCGGGCATGGGGGCGCAAGCTGGTGACCGAGAACGAGATCAACCGCGCGGTGCAGTATGTGACAGCCAGCACATCCCATGGGCGCGACACTGTGTCCGAGATCATCAGGACCGGCTTGGCGGAACTGGCCGCCATGGCCACCACCGCACCGCGTCAGTTTGGGCGGGACGTGCTGTTCGAGTACGTCTGTCGTTGGACGATCAAGCGAACGGGCCAGCCGGAGCCTCTAGTCCGCGAAGTGCTTGGGTGCGCAGGCCGGTGGCTGGACGAACTATACGAAACGATTTCCCGCGAGAATCCGGATTTACTCAAAGAGTCAGACAGTTAGGCCTCCTGCCTCTTCCCGAGGTCTGGGTCTGCCCGCGTGTGGTGGGGGCTTCATCGGCTTGTCGCCTTCGGTTCCCTGGGTGAATCCTCGGTCGTCTTGAGCCTGGTAAGAGGTGGCCTCGATGGCCTGGAGGCGGATCTGTCGTAGGAAGTTCTTCGGCCGTTCCATCGTTCGAGGAGACCCGCGTCTGCGCACGGAGCGACCGGGCTACCCCGCTGAATGGCCGGCATCATGGACCCGAGCGCTCGAGGCGCAATGGACCTCGCTGCACCGTGTCTGCGCCGATCGAGCCAGCCGGACCCGCCTCGCCCGCCTGCTTGACCGGCTCGGCGGGAACGACCGTGGAGCCCTGGAGTCGGCGCTCGCCGAGCTGGAGCTGGCAACCCTGCTGGTACGCGCCGGGTTCTCGGTCCGGTTCCTTCCCGAGTCCCAGTCGAGAACCGCCGACCTGGAATGCTCTCTCGGTCAGGACCGGTTCTTCGTGGAGGTGACAGCAATGGTCGGCTCCGCGCATCACCCGCGTCCAAACTCGGCGGTGCGTCACCGAACCATGCTGGAAGATAGGGAGGGCGGCGGCGGCGGTGGGCTGGCGTTGATCAACCGGCTTCTGGCCAGGATCGCGCAGAAGGCCCGACAGCTCGTCCACTATTGCGCGCCGGTGGTGCTGGCGATCACGGTGCCACCCCGCGAACGGCGTCCTGGTCGCTGGGCAGGTCAGGCGATGGAAGAGCTGGACCTCAAGCGGCTGGCAGGTGCCGCGACCGTGCTATTGCCGCTGGTCCGCCAGGTCAGTGCGGTGTTGCTCTCGCTGTGGGACATCGAACCGTCGGCTGCGCGATCCGGGGTACGGCTGGCGAACGTCTATGCAGTGGAGCGGCCGGCACGGCAGACCGCCTATCCACGGGTGCGGCTGCTGATTGTCAATCCCGCCGCAGGGTATCCGCTCTGCGGAGCGGAAATCGAGACGTTGAAAGGGCTCCTCTGAAGGGATTTGGCAAGACGTGGCGTGACAGGAAAGTGAACGGCCTGAGTGAAGCCTATCCGAGGCTCTGTTTGAGCAGGCTTAAGTTTTTGGTAACCATCGCATCGCCATTCTTCGTGGACACCTCAATGCCTTGCTCGCAGACCTGCCGGCATTGTTCGATCCGCCCCAACTTGTGCAGTGATTGCGCGAGGGCGTAGTAGGCCGCTGAGTAGGTAGGTTTCACCCTGATGCAGCCTTCAAGAGCGGTGACCGCCTCCTCAAAATTCGAGTCCTCCATGTAAGCTTTCCCCAACCCGAACCACGCCACCTCGTCATTCGGGTCGATCGCCAGCACTTTCTTGAGAGGCTCGATCCGGGGATTGGCCATGCCCGATCCTTCCTGATAAATTGCGTCGGACGCGACGCGATTGGCGGCACTGTAACACGCCCCGTTCGTCGTTGTCTATTGCGTTTCGGCCGTGTTACGATGCGGGTTTGCAAGCACGCAAGAGCAAATGGCATATAGCTGATAGCGAAGAGCTCCGAGCCATCTGCCATATGCTATCGGCTATTCGCTCTAGGGTCTCATGGCGCGCACGGGCTTCGTGTACCATCCGGACTATTTGAAGCATGACATGGGATTTGGGCATCCGGAATCGCCTGAGCGGTTGCGCGCCATCGTGTTGCGGTTGGAGGCAAGCGGCGTGCTCGACCGCCTGGTTCGGATTGAACCCGTGCTGGCCTCGGACGAGTGGATCACACAAGTGCATGCGCCCTCTTATCTGGCCGGTCTGAAGGCCCGCTCCCCCTCGAGCGGGCGGGTCTCGCTGGACCCCGACACCTCGATCTCGCCCGGTTCCCTACCGGCTGCGTACCTGGCCGCCGGAGGAGCGCTGGCGGCCGCCGACGCCATCATGGCGGGCAAAGTGGAGAACGCCTTCTGCGCGGTGCGCCCGCCCGGGCATCATGCCGAGCGGGATCGGGCGATGGGGTTCTGTCTGTTCAATAACGTGGCGATCGCCGCGCGCTATCTGCAGCGCCGTCATGGAGTTGAGCGAGTGTTGATTGTGGACTGGGACGTCCACCATGGCAATGGCACCCAGCATACCTTTTCTGACGACCCGTCCGTGCTCTTTTTCAGCACCCACCAGTACCCTTATTACCCAGGCACCGGCCGCGCGACGGAGCGCGGAGAAGGAAAAGGGGAGGGGACGACGATCAATGTGCCGATGTCGTCCGGGCAGGGCGATGAAGACTATCGCGACGTGTTCGAGCGGGTGCTGGTGCCCGCCACCGATGCGTTCAGGCCAGACTTCGTGCTGATCTCGGCGGGGTTTGATGCGCATCGAGACGACCCCCTGGCCGGCATGGGGTTGACCGAAGACGGCTATGCGACCTTAAGCGGCATCGTAGCCGGAATCGCCCGTCGCCACAGTCGTGGGCGGATTCTCTCATGCCTGGAAGGGGGCTATAACCTCAACGCGCTGTCCGCGTCCGTGGAACGGCACCTGCTCGCATTGTTGGCTGCGTGAGGCTGGCGCAGAGAATACAACTTGAAGACGGGATGAAACGGTCAGTGAAAATTCTTCTCGGCGCCGTGGTGGCCGTGGGCCTGGTCTATCTCTACTATACCGAGGTCAAGCCGGTGGTGATTTTCGGTCTCCGATCCGATTATGCCCGGGCCATCCCTTATCAGAATGTACCTGCGGGAATTGACAGCCTGCAGGCTGAGTCCTGCGGAACCTGCCATCGTGAGATCTATGAGGAATGGAAGGACAGCATTCACGCGCACGCCTACGATGACCCATTCTTCCAGGCCTACTGGAAAAAGGACGGTAATATTTGGGTCTGCCTGAACTGCCATACGCCGCTGGAGAACCAGCAGCCGACGTTGATCAAAGAGATTCCGCGGGGTCGGGTGGAAAAGGCGGTCGAGGAGCCCAACCCGCGCTACGATCCGGCGTACCAAAAAGAGTCCATTACCTGCGCCGCCTGTCACGTCCGAGACGGCATGATCCTGGGACCGTTCGACGACTCAGTGGCCCCGCATCCCACCAAGTTTGATCCGGCCTTCCGCACCGCCCAGGTCTGCTATCGCTGCCACAACGTGGTCTCGGGGCCGGCCCAGTTTTACCATGTCGGACCCTGCGGGACGTATGCGGAATACGAGGGCAAGTACTTCATGAAGGAAAAGGGGATGATCTGCCAGAGTTGCCACATGCCGGAGGTGGAACGCCCGGTGGCGGCGGGCGGGCCGATCCGGCAAGGACGGCGGCATCTCTGGCAGGGCGGCCACGATCCCGAGATGATCAAGCGGGCGGTGGCGGTACAGGTGCAAGCCGATCCGCCGGCGCCGAAGCCCGGGGAAGAAGTCCGGTTTGCATTGACGTTGATCAATGCGGGGGCCGGGCACAAGATCCCGACCGGCGACCCGGATCGCCACTTCACCGTGGAATTTCTGGTGCAAGACGGTCACAACAAGGTGCTGGATCACCAGACGGATACGATGGGGCGCTGGATCATGTGGCAGCCCGTCATCCTGGAGGTGCTCGACAATCGGCTGTTGCCACTGGCCAGCCGGGAGTACACGTTCGCATATCGGCTCCCGGACCGCCCAGCCGGGCTCACGCTGAAGACCCGGGTGCGCTACCATATCCTGACGGACGGTCAGCACGAGATGCTGAAGAGCAAGTATGGGCTCACTGCCGATGACCCGTATGCCTTCACGATTTACGAGCGGGATTTCCCGCTCTCCAGCGAACTAGCCGCCGCATTGAACAAAGAGAGCGATCAGCCATCAGCCGTCAGCGGTCAGTTTCACCCCCACCCTCCCCTCCCCCTTCAAGGGGGAGGGTCTCGGGGAGGGGGAAGCTGTGTGCTGAAAGCTGAAAGCTGAATGCGAGGGACTACTCATGATCCATCCGTATTTGGTTGACACCGTTACACTTGACCAGAATTTGGGCCGCTCCGATCTAGTGGTAATCGATGTCCGCGGCAAGGCGGCCTATGCGTTCGGCGGACACATACCCGGCGCGGTGCATGCGACCTGGCATGAGTTCAGCGATCCTGATGCGACCGCCAAGGGATTGCTGGACCCCAACGTGTCCCGACTCGAACAGAAGATTCGGGCGCTCGGGATCAGCAACGACAGCGACATCGTCATCTACTCGAACCCCTTCGATAACTGGGGGGACGAGGGACGCATGTTCTGGATGCTCCAGTACCTGGGGCACACCAAGCTCAGGATTCTGGACGGGGGCTGGGTGAAGTGGGTTGGGGAGAAGCGACGGTTCGAGCACGGGACCGTCAGTCCGAAACCGGGCGAGTTCAGCGCGTCGCCGAAACCCGAGTTCATCGTGATGAAGGAGGAGCTGAAGCAACTGGTGAAGCGCCCGCATCCCGAGACCGTCATTGCCGATGCGCGCAGTCTGGAAGAGTATGCCGGGAAGGAGGTGCTGGGCATTCCCAGGCCCGGCCACATCCCGTCGGCGATCAGCGTCCCGTGGAACACCTTTTTGAATCCGGACGCCACCGTCAAGGACCCGAACATCATCAAAGCGAGTTTGGAGGAAAAAGACCTCCACGAGAACCAGGAAGTGATCTGTTACTGCACCGGCGGCGTCCGTTCCGCCTGGCTCTACTTTGTGCTCAAACTGGTTAGTTATCAGAAGGTGAGGAATTACCCAGGTTCGTGGTGGGAATGGAGCCGTGACTTTTCCGCGCCGGTCGAGACGGACGCCAAATTGCTGCACAAGATTATCGGGCGGGAGGAAGCCAAGCCGTCTTGACACTAGAAAAATCCACGTGGTATGGTCCGTTCACGAGCCGATGTTCCCGGAAGATCCTCGCCCGGGCGCATCAGAAACCGAACCCAAACAGGAGGTGGGCCATGGGCGCAAGAGTTCTTCTGGGAACTGTGGTACTGGGCGCAATCGCATCGTTGGTGAGCATGTCCTTCCTGCACTCGAGTGTGCTGGCGGCCGGCAACAAGCATGTCGCCGAAGCGGTGGAGCATGCCAAGGAAGCCGTGTCGCATGGGAAGCAGGGACATGCCGACGTGCTGGTGAAGCATGCGTCAACTGCGCTGGAGCATGCCCAGGCCGCTCAAAAGGACGTGAAGAGCCCGCACCTCGACGAGGGCGTCAAAGCGCTGAAGGACGCGGTCGAGCACGGCAAAGCCGGTCACGCAGACATCGCCACCAAGCACGCAGACAGCGCCGTCATGCATCTCTCCGAAGTGAAGTAACCGGTCTCCATAAAGCATGACGAACGGGCAGGCGACCCCTGCCCGTTTTCATTTGAGCGGGAGCATTGCGTGCGTGTAGGGTTTTACCAGAGCAATCCGGCGTTCGGTGAGGTGAAGCGCAACCTGGACAGCGTCGCCGCACGCCTCGCCCAGGTCCGCTGCGATCTGATGGTGCTGCCGGAGCTATTCGCGACTGGGTATCAGTTCATCTCGAAAGAAGAAGTCGATTCGGTGGCCGAACCGGTCCCTGGCGGGCCGACGACGCAGCGGCTCCTCGAGCTCGCGCGAGAGCGGGCCATGCACATTGTGGCCGGCCTCCCAGAGCGCAGCGGGAACCGGTGTTACAACTCCGCGGTGATGGCGGGGCCATCAGGGTTTCTCGGCGTCTACCGCAAGGTCCATCTCTTTTATGAAGAGACGCTGTTCTTCTCCCCGGGCGACACCGGATTCCAGGTCTGGGACATCGGATCGGCGAAAGTCGGGGTCATGGTCTGCTTCGACTGGTTCTACCCCGAAGCGGCGAGGACGCTGGCGCTCAAAGGTGCCGATATCCTCTGTCATCCCTCGAATCTCGTGCTGCCGCACTGCCCGGACGCGATGGTGACGCGGTGCCTGGAGAACCACGTCTTCAGCGTCACGGCGAATCGCATCGGGTCCGAGGAAAGAGGCGGCAAGCAGAGACTGACCTACATCGGACACAGCGAAATCGTGACCCCGGGCGGACGCGTTCTCCGCCGCGCACCAGCGGATCAGGAAGAACTGACCATCCTCGACATCGATCCGACAGAAGCCCGCGACAAATCCCTGAACCAGTATAACGATCTCCTCCGGGACCTCCGGCCCCATCTGTACGGGTTATGACCCTTCTTGGCTCTGTTCGGGTCGAGCCTCTCTTGATCGACGTTGCGGTCAGGAGGTAGGATACAAGCATGGCGTCATCGCTCGGCAAGGGCATCTTCCTGGTCGCAAGTCCCGCGTTGCGGGACCCGAATTTCCGGCAGACCGTCGTGTTGCTCTGCGAGCACGGGCCGGAAGGCGCGCTGGGAGTGGTCGTGAATCGTCCGACCGCCATGCACGCCTCGGAAGTGCTGCCCCAGGTTCCGGTTCTTGAGGGCCAGCGCCACGTGCTTTACTCAGGCGGCCCGGTGCAGCCGAATCACGTGTTGCTGCTGTATCGGCTGATGCAGGAGCCGGCCGACACCCACCACGTGTTCGATGGGGTGTACCTGGGCGGCGATATCAAATCGCTGGAGCGGGTACTGACGACGCCGGCGGGGACCGAGACGTTTCGGGCGTATATCGGCTATTCGGGCTGGGGGCCGGGCCAGCTTGAGAACGAGATGAAGACCGGTTCGTGGATCACGTTGCCTGCCGACCCTGTCGTCGTATTCGAGAAAGACCCATCGCGAATCTGGCCCGACATTCTCCGGTCGCTCGGAAAGCCGTACGACGTGTATGCCGACATGCCGTTTGACCCGCATTTGAATTGACCCTCCCTGGCGGTGAATTCAATGGCTCGCCGAGAGTAACGGGCGCAGGAACCGGCCTGTGTGGGAGGCAGTGACCTCCGCCACCTGCTCAGGACGGCCTTCCGCCACGATCCGCCCTCCCTCCGCACCCCCTTCCGGCCCAAGGTCAATAATCCAGTCGGCGCTCTTGATCACGTCGAGGTTGTGCTCCACCACCACCACGGTGTTGCCGGCGTCCACCAACTTGCCGATCACCGCCAACAGCTTCTTGATGTCCTCAAGATGGAGCCCCGTCGTGGGCTCGTCCATGAGATAGAGCAGGTCACGGGCCACGTGATCCTTGAGTTCCGCCGCAATCTTCAGGCGCTGCGCCTCCCCACCGGAGAGAGTCGTGGCCGGCTGTCCGAGCCGGACGTACCCGAGCCCGATGGACGCGAGCAAGTGCAGCTTTTCGCTCAGCCGCATGGAAGCGGAGAAAAACGACTGGGCTTCGTTGATCGTCATGCCGAGCACGTCGTGGATCGTCTTCCCGCGGAAGCGGACCTGGAGCACCTCCGGCCCGAAGCGCCGGCCGCCGCACTCTTCACATGTGGCGTAAATGTCCTCGAAGAAATACATCTCCAGTTTTTCGTAGCCATTGCCTTGGCACCGTTCGCACCGGCCGCCCGGCGTGTTGAATGAGAAATGCGCCGCGGTCAGGCGACGCCGTGTTGCCTCGGGCACGGCGGCGAAAATCCGGCGAATGTCATCGAACAACTTGAGATAGGTGACTGGATTGGATCGTGGCGTCCGGCCGATCGGTTGCTGATCGATCAAGCGCACCCCGCGGAGGTGTTCCAGCCCCTTGATCGCGGCGAAGCGACCCATGGGAAGTGACTCATCACCCGTTGCACGCCGCCCAGCAACGGGTCCCCGAAATGCCCGGGCCACGGCCCGATACAGGGTGTCCTGCACCAGCGTGCTTTTTCCAGAGCCGGAGACGCCGGTGACACAGATCAACATCCCGAGCGGGAACCGCACCGTCAGGTCCTTCAGGTTGTGTTCGCGGGCGCCGGCCAGGATCAGCACATGGCCGTTTCCCCGGCGACGGACCCGCGGCACCAGAATGGTTTCATCGCCTCGAAGATAGCGGGCTGTGAGGGAGCGGCTGTCAGTCAGGAACTCCTCACGGGGCGCCGCGCAGACCACCTCGCCGCCTTTTTCGCCCGCCCACGGGCCCAACTCCACCACATGGTCGGCCGCTAGAATCATGTGGCAGTCGTGCTCCACTACGACCACCGTGTTGCCGGTTTCGGCCAGGTCTCGCAGGATGGCCGCCAGCGTGGCGGTGTCGCGGGCGTGAAGCCCGATGGTCGGCTCGTCCAGGACGTACAACGTTCCCACCAGCCGGGCGCCGAGCTGGTTGGCCAGCGAGATCCGCTGCGCCTCCCCGCCGGACAGGGTGCGGGTCTGGCGCAAAAGGGTCAGGTAGCCCAATCCGACCCGGAGCAGAAATCCCAGCTTCATGCGGAGTTGGCGGAGGATGTCCCGAGCCACTTGGGCTTCGAAATCCGTGAGTGTGAGGGAAGCCAGCCACTCGGTCGCATCCTGAATCGTGAGTTCCGATACCTGATGGATGTTGCGACCGCCAACCTTCACGTAGAGCGCTTCCGGGCGGAGCCGGGTGCCGTGACAGGTGAGGCAGGGGAACGGGCTGCGGTACCGGCTGAGAAAGACCCGCACGTGCAGCTTGTATCGTTTCTGCTCGAGGTACTCGAAGAACTGCTGAATGCCCTCGAACTGCCGGTCGCCCTTCCAGAGCAGCTCCCGCTCCTTGTCGGAGAGGCGGGCATAGGGCGTGGCAAGACTGACCCCTCGGCGTTTCATCGCCAACAGCATCTGCTTCTGCCACCAGTCCGTCCCGGGCTTGGTCCAGGGTTCGATGGCGCCCCCAGCCAGTGAGCGGTTGCGGTCGGGGACGACCAGGTCCTCGTCGTACCGCAGAATGTTGCCGAAGCCCTTGCAGGCTGGACAGGCGCCTAACGGGTGATTGAACGAAAACAGCACCGGCCGAGTCGGCTCGAAGGACCGTCCGCACCGCTGGCACCGGAAGCGCATGCCGTAGGTTTGCATTCCATGGCCAATCACCTCCGCGTGGCAGACGCCGTCTCCTTCCCGAAACGCGGTCTCCACGGCTTCGATCAGGCGCCCCCGGTTGTCCGGTCGAAGCACCAGACGGTCCAGGACAACCGAGAGCTCAGCCCGGCTTGTTCTCGGAAGCGGGGTGCCGGCGTGAAGCTCCACAACATCATCGCCGCATTTGAGCCGCACGAATCCGCGCGTGAGCAGCGACTCGACGAGAGCGCGGTCGTGCCCCGGTCCGGGGTCCTTGATCGGAAACAGGATCATCGCGCGCGCCTGGTCGAATCGGGCGAGCAGATCGTCCACCACCGAGCCGGGATGGTAACCCCGCGCCTCTTCCTGGCAGTCGGGACAAACCGGACGACCCACCTTCGCAAAGAGCAACCGCAGGAGGTCCGCGATCTCGGTGGCGGTGGCGACAGTGGAGCGGGCGGTCCTGACCGGGTTCTTCTGCTCGATGGCGATGGCCGGTCGGATGTTGACCAGCCTGTCCACATCAGGGCGGTCCAGCCGCTCGAGGAACATCCGGGCGTAGGTGCTGAGCGATTCCACGTAGCGCCACTGTCCCTCGGCGAACAAGGTGTCGAAGGCCAAGGAGGACTTGCCGGACCCGGAAACCCCCGTGATCGCTGTGACGGCGTTGTGCGGGATGCGGAGGGTGATGTTCTTGAGGTTGTTCTGCCGTGCGCCCTCAACGATGAGGTCGCCGGAATGCTGGGAAGAGGTCATAGTGTTTGCCACGGCACATCCGGACGCGGAGGAAAATACATACATCCTAGCAAGCGGCGCCAACGGACTGCAATACGTGGTTCCTTGGTTCGACAGGCTCAGAGGTCGGTTTTATAATCGCACGCACTTCTAGTGCGCGGTTACTTGAAGTGCGCGAAGTAACTAAGGCTGTTCTGCGCTTTTCAGACATGACAACAAGCAGAATGGATAGGAAATATACAGAGTTCTTGTTGAGAGGGCTCATCCTTAGCATTCCCACCAGTGTCTTTCTAGCCATAGTCTTTGCTGATACCTTTTCTGGAAACGTCGCCTGGGCCTTTGTTCTTGTCTTGATAATTGGCCTTCCTTGGTCTATCACGGCATTAGTTCTCGCGGTTCTTCAATTTGGAAGTAACTCCAATACATCAGCAATCTGGCCCGTTCTTCTGCTCATAATCTCGGCTCACATAAATGGATTTATCTTGCTCAAGATCGTACGGCCGTCCACAACTCTGGATCAAGATGAGAAATTAGAAAAGGATGTCAGTGCGTAGAGGAAGAGGTCAGGTTGTAGATCATAAAATATGTAACCGGGTGAGGTGTTAATGCAGTACGGAAACAGTCTGGGGGCATCGCTATATAGGATCTTTCACGAGCACGGGCCTACCGCAGCGCCACGCAGCCCATATGGACGGCCAGGCCGCCGAGCTACACCTTCGAGCTACTTAAGATAACCGACGCTAAGCAGGTGAATAGCGGAGGACATCTACTGAGAGACGGGAAACTGCACGTCCTGGACTCTTCGCCAGCCGTTCCATTTCTTTGTACACTTCGGGTGAGAAGTATTTCTCGCCGCATTGCTGGCAGATTCCAGGCGGCACGGTTTCGATAATCTTGAGGTCGTCGCCCCACCAGAAATCCACGCTGGCGACAGGTTCGACGACCTTCCCCTTACAGAAATAGCAGGATGCCCTCATGGCTGCTGCTTCCTTCTTCGTATCCTCCAGTCAGCTTCCCATTCCTCGCGATCGGGCTCGTAGGCGGTAAGGCCGTAAGCAATAATTTTATCAGAAAGGCTGGATTGAAGGAGTGGCGCCTAGTTAGAGGCCGGTGCGATGACGCGCAGCCCAGGCAGCTTCGCGGCGATCCGGCGATATTCCAGCACGTTGCTCGTGACCACGGCTGCACCGATCTGCCTCGCCGACAAAGCGATGAGCAGGTCGTTGATCGGACTTAACCGATCTGCCAGGCCGGAGCCATCCCCATGGAGTGATCGGAACAACCGGCCAGCCTGATCGAACAACGGGGGAGTGGGGACGAGAACACGACCAGGAGGGAATGCCTTCTCAATCCTGTCCACCGCTTTGTTGCGTTTGGGTGAATCGGCGCCCAGGCGCAATTCCAGAAATACGACGGCGGACACGAACCGGATAATCCTGCCATCCCGGCCAAGCAGCCAGTCTGTGTGAAGCCCCGCCCGCAGGAAGTCGATCAAGACGTTCGTATCGAGCAGGACCTTCCGGCCTACCGGTAAGGCCATGGGCGCTCGTCGCCTTTCAAAACCCCTTTGAGAGGTTTCAAGGCTTTGGTCAGGTGCTGTTCTTCAATGAGGAGCGACAGCGCCCGATCAATCGCCTCCTGCTCCGAGGTGACCCCAAAGTACCGTTTAGCCAGGTCAATCTTCCGCTGGTCTAACTTGAGGTGTTTGTGCTTGAGTGTACCGGCTGCCATCGGCCCTCCTTTTGTGTACATGGCATGTACATAAGCTATCCGGTCTTTCAGGATAACGCAAGCGGAGCGGCAGGCGAGTCTGGTTCTACCGCAGCGCCAGCTTGATGAGCGCAACGACGCCCATGTAGAGCGTGAGCGCGCCGATCATCGAGAACCAGAAGCCGAGGCGGTTGAGCGTCAGAATGAGAAAGGCGACGTAGACCACCCAGGCGGGGAGCAGCCAGAGCAGATGCTTGGCGTAGGTGTAGGCGTGCTCGCTCCCGCCGTTGAGATAGATCAGCACGATCGTGACGCCGGTGATGGCCGGAAAGGTGCTAGCGAAGGCGGCCAGGAAGCCCCGTCCCATCGCCCCCAGGTACGTGGACACGCTCACCATCACCCCACCGATCGTGAAGTACAGCGCATACTTCATCCACTCACTCATCTGCTTCCTCCCCTTTCTCGCATTTGAGCCACCATTCAAAGCCCTTCGGGTGTGACCAGACCAGGAGCGGACTTCGCTGGAGGAGCGGGGCACCCACCGAGACTCTGCTGGGAAGGAAAACGGAAACTGACCGAGTCTTCGAGGGAATTTCCGAAGGCTGCTGCCCAGCAGAGTCCGGAAGGGTCGCTCCGAGAGGCGCGGGAGCGGAGGGTCTGGTCACACCCAACGTCAATCACTTACTGCCTTCCCTCAAATGCCTGCATCGCTTCCTGCACGATCATCTCGCCCTGCCCCGTGTAGCGGGGCGAGAAGTGAAACACCACCAACTGGCGGACGTCCGCCTTAGCCGCCATGAGGCCGGCCTGGCGCGCGGTGAGGTGGTACCGCTCCCGGGCCTTGTCGGCGTCGCGTTCGAGGTAGGGCGCCTCGCAATAGAAGACGTCCGCCCCGCGGGCCAGGTCCACGATCTTGGCTTCGTTCTCCTCATCGTAGCGGGCATCTACCACGTAGGCGATTTTCTGGCCGCGTGTGATCGTGACGAACCGGTCCCGGACCTCACCGAGCTGAAACTCCCGCTCCTCCCGGCGATGCTCAAAGTACAAGGTGGCGGTGAACCGGAAGTCGTCCGGCTGGCCCTGCCAGATGAGTTGTTTGAGGTCCTTCAACCACGATCCGACCGGCAGGCCCGCGGCTCGCAGTTTTTCCTTGTTGACGTTGATGTGACACTGCTCTTGGAGGACATAGCCGAACGAGGGGATCCGGTGATTGAGCGCGATGGCCCGCACCGTGAACATCGGGTCTTCCAGCACCGGGAACGGCGAGAGAGCATGACGGGAACGCGGCGGCGCTTCACGCGGTTCAAAGCTCTCGCTGGCAAGAAACGTGGCCGACCGTATTTCATGGGGGTGAAACTCGCGGACCTCAATGGTCAGAGGATAGCCGTCCACGAGGTTCCAGGTGTAGCCGCGCAGCTTGCCGGTGACGTTGGCGATCAGTCCCGGCGGCCCGAACAGTCTCAGGGTCTTTCCGCGCCCCAACGCAATCCGGAGGATTTTGTCAAACCCGATGAAATGGTCCATGTGCGTGTGAGACACGAAAATCTCGCCGGCTCTCAGCAGGCGCGTCGGCCCCAGCGCGTCGTTGTGGCCGAGGTCGAACAGCAGCGCGCGTCGCGCCCACTTGATCTCGACGTACAGGCCGGGGTCGCCGAACGGCTCGTTGACCAGATAGCTGGAGAAGGACGGCGTCATGGCAGGACGACCTTGATGATCGAGTACATCACCATCACTTCGACCGCGTGGGCGATGATCGGGGCGTAGAGGTTTCGAAGGCGCCACCAGATCATCCCCCAGACGAGACCGTCCCAGATCGCGATCCAGTGCAGGTGCTTGAAGGTGGTCACCATGAAGGGATCGAAGGCGAACACCGTTGAAGCCCCTGCGATGGCCACCGCCGGTGCCAGGACCGGCCCGACACGAGGGTAGCGGCTCAGCCAGGCGCGCTGGCAGAGAGCCAACAACCGCCCCAGGAGGAACCCGCGGAAGTTCAGCTCCACGGCGATCGCGATCAGCAAGATCCCCCATGGCAGCATCAGCGCCGCGGGTGCACGCGCGTGCGGGGTCTCCCGTAAAAACTCGATGTCCCCCCCCAGTAGCGGGACCAGCCGGAGGATGACCGCCACGTTCAGGAACCCCAGGACAAGACCGGTCGGGAGCCCCCATTGAAGACCCTGTCGAAGGAGTCGGAGCTTCAGGCCCATCCTCGCCAAACAGTCGACATTTTGGCTGGCCCAAGCCGCCAACCCGAGATAGGCCAGGATCTGGGGAAGGAACAGGATCGCGGGCTGATTCTGGAGGCGGGGAGGAAGCGCGTAGAAGAGGCCGGTGGTCAGCACCGGCGCCAGTGCCAGTGCGGCCAGGCGTTCGGAGTCCATGCCATCCGACCGACCGGCTATTGGCTGGGCATGAAGACCGGAAGGACTCATCGTGTTCACAGACAGCCGTAGTCTATTGATAGCGGAGCGCGTCGGCCGGATCGAGCTTCGAAGCCTTGATGGCCGGGTAGAGGCCGAATGAGACGCCCACGGTGAGGGCGAAGAGAAAGGCGACGAAAATCGCCGAAGGCTGCACGACCGCTCCCCAGTCGCCGCCCCCCGGCATGGCCTTGGCGACCAGGTCGCCGAACCCGTACGCCACGCCCACGCCGACGATCACGCCGATGAGGCCTCCCACCAGGCTGATCGACACCGACTCGATTAGAAACTGCTTGAGGATGTCGCTGCGCCGGGCGCCGATCGCTTTGCGCAACCCGATTTCGCTGGTCCGCTCGGTGACGGTGACGAGCATGATATTCATGATCCCGATGCCGCCTACCAGCAGCGCCACCAGCGCGACCCCGCCCAGCACAACCCGGAAGGTCCAGATGGTCCGATCCATCGCCTTCAGAAACTCTCCCTGGTTGTGGATTTTCGTATCATCGACACCGTCGTGCCGCTGGATCAGCAGGGAGTGAATCTGCTGCGTCACTGCCACCATCTCCTCGCGGTTCGGAACATGCACGACCATGAATGTGATCTTGTCGTCCCCCGTAAACCGCCGAATCGCGGTGGTCACCGGGATGAAGATCAGCTCGTCAAAGTTGGTTCCGTACACGTCCCCTTTGGGTTCCATCACTCCGACCACCACGAAGCGCTCGTCGCCGATCTTGACGTCCCGATGCAGCGCAGACTCACTGCCGAAGAGTTTCGCCGCCACGTCCTTACCCAACACCACCACGCGTCTCCACTCGTCAGTATCCTGCTGGATCAGGAACCGTCCCACGGCGGGCCGGAAATTGCGCACCACCTGGTACTCCGGCAGGGTCCCGGTGACCTGGCCGCTGAAGTCCCGATCCCCGGCCTTGAGTTGCTGATTGAACTGGAGGATCGGCGCCACTCGGAGGTCAGGCCTGAGCGTGAGGATGGCCAGGGCGTCGCCATAGCGCTGGCCGGTGGATCGCCCCGCGAATTTCCGCTGCTCTTCGGGAGTCAGGGTCTTGTGGAAGACAAACAAGAGGTTCGTCCCCAGGCGCTCGATGGACTGGACCAGCTTCCGCTGGCCGCCCTCGACGATCGCGGCCATCGAAATGACGGCGGCCACGCCGATGATGATGCCCAGCATGGTCAGGCCGGACCGGAGGGTGTTGGCGGACAGGTTCTTGAAGGCATCCACGAACGTGTCACGGAAGTTCATCACGCACCCCGCTTAGCGCTCACGCTGTGATCCTGCCACACTCTCATACGGTAGTGCTAGGCCCGCCGTGCCGGCGTGTGGGCCCTGTTCGTCGGCACGCTCATCCGAGATGATCTGGCCATCATGCAGGGTCACCACGCGTCCAGCCCTTGTGGTCAACTCGCGCGCGTGGGTGACGAGCAGGATGGTCTGCCCCTGACCGTGCAGCGTATGCAGGAGGTCCAGAATCTCTTGCCCCGACCGACTGTCGAGGCTGCCGGTTGGCTCGTCCGCCAGCAGAAGACTCGGCTGATTGACCAGCGCTCTCGCGATGGCCACCCGCTGCTGCTGGCCGCCGGAAAGCTGGTTCGGGAAATGGTCCACCCGGTCCTCGAGCCCGACCATCCGAAGGGTCTCGAGCGCGCGCCGTCGCCGTTCCTCGGCTGTGACGCCCGCGTACTGAAGCGGCAGCTCGACGTTATGCAGCGCGGTCTTTCGTGGCAGGAGGTGAAACGACTGGAAAATGAAGCCGATCCGCCGGTTGCGGATGGAGGCCAGCTCCGGGTCGCTCAAGGAGCCGACTGGCCGTTCATCCAGCCGGTACTCGCCCTCCGTAGGGCGGCTGAGGCAGCCGAGGATGTCCAGGAGCGTGGTTTTCCCGCTGCCGGACTGCCCGAGAATGGCCACAAACTCGCCCCGCTCGATGGCCAGGTCAACGCCGTGCAGCGCCCGAACGGCTACTGCACCCGTGTGGTAGGTTTTGCCGACCTGCTGGAGTTGGATCAACATGGATGTGAAGCGGGCGTGGGGTATCAGCTCGGTTTTTCAGAAAAGGAGGGAATGACGACCGTGTCGCCTTCCTGGAGGCCGTGCACGATGACGGCGAGCGATTCGGTGCGGAGCCCGACCCGGACCTTGCGGGCCAGCCGGCCGCCGTTGACCATCACATAGACCATGTCGTCGCCGTGTTCGGTCCGCAAGGCCTCGAGGGGTATCGTGATCACGTCCTTCAGAACGTCCGTCAGGATGTCCACATTGGCGGTCATCAGGGGGCGGAGCGTCTGGTCCTTGTTGTCGATCTCGATCCTGACCTGGTACGTCACGATGCCGTTCACCTTTTCGCCGCGCGGCGTGATCGCGGTCACCGTGCCGTGGAAGCCGTGGCCGGGCAGCGCGTCGAGCCGGACTTCGACCGGCTGGCCGATCGAGACCCGGCCGATGTTCACCTCATTGATCTTGGCCTTGACCACCATGCGAGTCAGGTCCGCGAGGCTCATGAGCACCGTGCCGCCGCCCACCGTCGCCGTCCCGGAGGTGATGATCTCGCCGGGATGCACCTTCAGCTCGATGATCGTCCCGGCGGAGGGGGACAGCACGAGGAATTCCTCCGGCTGGTCTGACAGCAACTGCCGCTCAAGGGCGCGACGGTACAGCTCCCGATTGCCGCCTAATGCCAGCAGCAACTGCCGCTCGGCCAGCTCCAGCCGGACCTTGGCCCGTTTGTAATCCTGTTCGGCCGCCTCCACGTCTTTGCTGGAGACGAAACCCTGTTGGAGCAAGGTCTCCATCCGGGTGAGAGCGCGTTTCGCGTGTTCGACGTTGACCCGCTCCTCTTCAAGCGCCGCGCGCACCTGGGCGACCTGGCGAGCCTGGCCCGGCTCCTGCCGGATCACCGCCAACGGCTGGTTGGGGGCGACGCGATCTCCCTCTGAGACGTGAAGCTGGCGGACCTCGCCGGAGACCTGGGATTTGATGTCAATGGTCAGAGCCGGCTCAAGCGTTCCGGTCTCGGCCACCCGGGTTTGAACCGACCCCCGTTTCACCGCAATGATGCGGGGCTCGTCCTTGGGCTTGCTCTCGTTGCCGGTGGTGGGGGAGAACAGCAAAGCGGCGCCGCCAGCCAGCGCCGCAGCGCAGAGCAGAATGATGAGCAGGCTTCGTCTCATCGCGCGAACCCCAGAGACGGCTATTGGAGTTCGATATGGTACTGTTCGAGCGTCGTCGCCTTATGCCGAGCCAAGTTGGAGAGAGACCTGTTGAAGTCCACAATCGCCCGCAGCTCGTTCCCACGGGCGGTCGCCAAGTCACGCTGGAAATCCAGCACGAAGCGGGTGGTGCTCAGTCCCACGTTGAGCCGCTCCTGCTCGGCCTGAAGCTGCTTTTCCGCCAGGATGCGCGCGGACCGCGTGGTCTCAATCCGCTTGAAGTCCGTCTGAACGCGGCGCACCGCTTCCTTGACCCCGACTATAACTTGTTGGCGGATGCTTTGCAACGACGCCTGGGCGTTCTTGGCCTCGAGCTGGCGCTTGTTGTACTGGCTCCACGCCGAGCGGTTGCCCAGGGGAAAACTCAGGACCAGACCCGCCCCATAGTTGTAGAAGTCTCCGCTGAAGTTTCGCTTGAGCATTTCCCCGTCGTCCCCCCCGAGCCCGGCCACGCCCGTGGTGCCCTGAAAGGAGAGGTTGGGAAGGAGCTGATTCTTGGCGAACTTCACGTTCAGCTCGCTCGTATCGATGTTCTTGCTCGCCTGCAGCACCTCGGGCCGCCGCGCGATGGCCATGTCGATGGCCTCTTCGAAGCTGATGGCCTCGAGGACCTGGACCGGCTTGTCAATCGGGACCAACCGCATGTCTTGGCGGAGGTCCTGTTCGGCCGGGTTCAAGAGCCGCCGGAGCTGATCCTCCTGGTCCCGGATCGACTTTTCGGCGACGAGGACTTGTTCCATCCTGGACGCCACTCCGGATTCCGCCTGCAGCACTTCCACGATCGCCATGACGCCAGCTTTGGCTTTGGCCCGGTTGCTGGCCAGCAGTTCCTGTGCCGCCTTCAGGGCTGATTCCGCGACCTTCAGGGTTTCGTTCGCAAAGACCAGTTCCCAATAGGTCTGTTCGACCGTGGAGGTCACGGTGAGCACGCGATCGAAAAACACTTGTTCCTCAACCTTGGCATTGTTCTGCGCGATCCGGATGAAGGTCCGGTTCACGTCCGTCCCGAAGTTGCGCAGCAAAGGCTGGGTCACGGTCAGGGCTAAGCCAGACTGATAGCCGGGATTGAACAAGAAGCCGGTCTGTCCTGTGACAAAGGCGCGCGAGGGGCTGAAGTTGAGATCATAATTCGCGCCTGTCAGCAGGTTTTGCGTGAGGTCGGCCGTCACCTGCGACGAGTTCTGATCAAATCTCTCGATTTCATTGAGACGGCCGGTGGTGATGCCGCCGGAGAAGCCGAACACCGGTCGGTTCAACGGTGAGACCGACCGGTTGTACTGCCCGTTGAGGCTCAACAGCGGGTCGAACTTGGCCTGCTCGAAGATAATGTCGGTGAGCCGGCTTTCTTTGGTCTGGCGGCTGATGTTGATGTCCAGGTTGTACTGCAGCGCGCGAAGCACGGCATCCGCCAGTGAGACCGCTTCCCGGCGTTCCGCTGGCGCCTGCTGCGGCTGATCCAGGCTCCAGGCGCTGGCAAGGGGCAGCAACGCGGCCATCACAATGGCTGCTCCGATCAATGATGTCGGTCGTCGAGATTGAATACACATAGGGATCTCCTTGATGTAGGATTCCGGAAAGAGTATATTAGCTGAGGTTCGGTTGTCTGTCATCGAATATCTCTCTATGAATGTGAGCGTCATGAAGCGGGCCCTGCTCCTCGCAGTGGTAATTGTGGCGATGGATGCCCCCGCCTGGGGTCAAGCCGTGTCCGGCGTCCGCGGCATCAGCGGCGGGGTCGGGGCCTTGCACAGTCTCACCGGCCCGACGGGCAGCTTCTACACCGATGTTCAAGGCACTCAGGGCTACATGTACAGTGCCGGCACGTTCGAATCCTTCAACTTCCGGACCCCCAACGGGCCTGCCTGGAGCGGGAGTATGATGACGCTCGGGCCGCGCTTGACCGTAGGCTTGATCGCCGGTGCAAACCAGGCCTTCTTCTCCGGTGGCACAGGAACCGTGCAACTGTTCTCATCGCCCACTGTCATCCCATCTCCCCCTCGGGAACTCCCGCCGCTGCCGGAGATCGAGTCCTCGCTCCTTGACATTCCCTGACGATCCCTCCGTATTCTCTTTTAAAGGCTCTTCCGGCTTTTGTGTGGGTTGAGCCGCCTTCGGCTGACGAAGGGCGGGCCGCTTCGGGCTTCGCCCTGATGCGTGAGCGTCCAGCAGCTCTTCTCCACGGTTCGGTTGGCCGCCGCGCCTCTGAGGCTTGGCCCCTGGGGCCACATGCCGGCGCGACGGCACCGGGTCTGGCCTCCTGGGGACTCATGCCCGCCAGGGCGACAGCCCTCCGGGCCCATCCCTTCCAGCCTCGGCGTCCATGCTGTGCACCCCCAGAGGGCGCCGGGGCGAGGGCGAGCGACTTGGCGGGCGAGCCCGGCTGGTGTGCGCAGCGGCAGCCC
>JACQQM010000064.1 GCA_016207025.1 Nitrospirota bacterium
GATGTTCGTGAAAATCCGTTCGGGACAGTTTTCTGCGCTCTTGCAGGATCAGAACGTGAAAATCGGTAACGAAGTGTTGCAAGTTGGCGCGCGAAAAGAACCCGTCACAGGAGCTGTTGCCGGATATTCCGAGAAGCCGGTGCAGTTGCTCCATCCCGTATGGGAGGGTGACAGAGAGGTCGTACCCCAGTTCATCCCGTGCCAGCAGGAGGAAGGGCCGGGTCGCGACAGGGACGGTAATACGAAGGTCCAGAAAATCAGCGAGGGACATGGTTCGGATACCGAAACCCATCTGTCGGGCAAGGTGGCACACCAGGGTCAGGCTTAACTTGCATTCTGAATGCTTGCGCAACTTGATGACCGACCCACCTCCGTCGAGGTCAACATACTCTGTCATGACGATTGTGGATCCCTCTCGCACCACCCGAGACAGCTCTTCCAGCAAGAGGGCCAGTCCAAAAGGGAAAATCGTGGAACGATGTTCGAGTAACGGCTCGCCTCCGTAACGCCTGAGGTATTGGCGCACGAGTGTCGGTGAGAAATGCGCGTTCCGTTTCCCTGCACAATGACGAGGCCCAATTTTGCCCATCCTGATCTTCTTAGGCCCGTTCTCATCCGCCTTCCCGATAATCTCCCACGCATCCAGATCGGCGATCATTTCATTGGCAATCACCAACCCGTTGAAGCCCCCGCTTCGCAATGGGAGATGCTCCACGTCCGTCTGAACGAATCGCACTCCGGCCTGGCTGCGCGCGACGATGTCTTTTTGCGATCGGAGCAAGGCGCTAGAAAGGTCCAGGATTGTGTAGGACTTCGCGCCGCCGGTGTCCGTCTTGGTCCAGGCCTTAATGAAATCCCGAGCGAAATCGCCCCGGCCTCCCCCGATCTCCAAGATATTGCGGAACGTGCTCATCCGGCAATATTTCCGGACGGCGTGGAAAAAGGCTTCACCGAAACTCCGGTTGCGCAGAAAGGGATGCCTTCTCCTGAAAACATGCGAAACAGTCGTCTCGCCGTGTTCGAACGTATCGAACGCGTCCGTGATCGTTGTGCGATGATACCGTTTGGAGGATAGGTACCGGATTTTCACGCTAGGTCCTCTCGCACGACCATATGGCCAGAGACTGGTCTATGCCAAGCTCGTGCTGCTGTACGGGACGGTGGCGGGTGATCCAGGTCATTCGACGACCTGGATCAATGCAAAATGAAAAAGTGCAGAGAGACGACCAAGCAATCCAGTTTTTGCATTTTTAACTTTGCATTTTGCCTTGTTGTGATGGTCGCGTGTCCTTTCCAGGTCCTTTGGTGAGCTCGATGCGCGTGACTCCTTTCACATTCGCGCATAGATCGCCCAAGCCGGGCGTGACCAGCCTGAACGGACCTCCTTTTTGTTCTGGAAGCGGCTCGCCGTCCAACTGATAGATCACGATGCCGTGTTCGACAGCCTGTTTAACGGTCAGACTGGCAGCAAACTGGCCGTCCTGGGAATGGAACGTGGCGTGGTCCGCACCGATCTCCAGCGCGGGCATCTCCAACAGGCCCTTCACGCGAATGCCTCTTCCCCGCACGCCCGGCAGCAGCGCTCCCACATCAGGAACCTGATGCTCGTCAGGCAACTTGGCCAGCGCCCCGCGATCCAGCGCGATCGGCTGGATCACCGCCCCGTCAATTCTCAAAATCCCCGGCCCGCTTCTCTCCCGCTCGGTGATGACCTTGACCACCGCGGTCAACGCCTCGTTGAGCGGGGTGGGAATCCCCAGCTCCTGACCCTGTTTCACAATGTATCCGTTCAAGTAGTCAATTTCGGTCGGACGGCCGGCTTTCCAATCATCGTACATGGAGGTATGGATGTCTCGAATCTCCTGAGACCAGCGCAGCACCTTGTCGGCCATATCCGCCTCCAGCGGCACTTTCATGCCCGCTGCGACGGCAGCCACTTCGCCCACGATCTGATGGATGACGCGCAGCATTTCAGGATGATCAAGCGCCTTGGCCACGCGGTCGTTGATCAGGACCGTCAAGGGGTTGAAGACGCAGTTCCAACACATCTTCTCCCATTTGCTGCGGCGGATATCCCCTACCACCTGGCAGGACAGACCGGCCCTGGTGAACAGGTCGGCGATCTGCAGCACCCGCGGGCTCTTGTGCCCCATCAGTTCCCCGACAGCGACCGATCCGCTTTTGTAATGCTCGATGACCCCCGGCTCCACGATCTTGGAATAGATAAAGGCCACCCCGCCCACCACACAGTCGCGATGGAACCTGGCCAGAATCCGGTCTTCAGTATCGACCCCGTTCTGCAGGGTCAACAACACGGTGCGGTCGGTCATCACGGGTTCGATCTGTGTCAGGACTTCATCCACATCGTACGCCTTGACCGAGAGGATGATGAGATCCGGGGTGGGAAGGTCTTTCGGGTCGGAGGCGGCCATCGGCCGGACCGTGAAGTGGCCGGACGCACTGCGAATCATCAGGCCGTATTCACGGACCGCCTTGAGCGTCCGCGGACGCAGTAAAAACGAAACGTTGGGGTTCTTTCTGGCCAGGTGCGCGCCGAAGAAACCGCCGACAGAACCGGCCCCGACCATCATCACTTGTTGCATTGAAGACCTCTGAAAAACGCTATCAGCTATCAGCAATCCGCTCCCCCCTCCCTCAATCCCTCCCCCTAGAAGGGGGAGGGGAAGGTGAGGGTGAAGCTGACGGCTGATTGCTGACCGCTGAAGACTCCCGGTACTATAGCACGTCGATTTCGACCGGCAACAGTCCCGTTTCACCGCCGCGCACGGAGGGGCCATGCAGCCTCAAGTCGGTATTCAAGAGGTCAGAGCCAGGCTGGCGAACGCCCGGGCCGTTACCGTCCTGACCGGAGCCGGCATCTCAGCCGACAGCGGAGTGCCCACGTTTCGAGGAGCCGACGGCCTCTGGAGAAACTTTCGAGCCGAGGACTTAGCCACGCCCGAGGCGTTCGCGCGGGATCCGAGACTGGTGTGGGAATGGTACAACTGGCGACGCGAGATCATCGTGACGAAGAAGCCTAATCCGGCCCACTATGCGCTCGTGATCTTGGAACGACGCTGCGAGCGTTTCTGGTTGATCACCCAGAACGTGGACGGTCTGCACCGGGCCGCCGGCTCTCGGAAGCTGTCGGAGATCCACGGCAACATCTGGAAGGTGCGCTGTACCGCGTGCGGACAGATCGCTGAGAACCGGGACGTGCCGATTGCCCTCCTCCCCGCTTGTCCGGCCTGCAGCGGATTGCTGCGGCCGCACATCGTCTGGTTCGGGGAATCGCTTGATGCTGAGGACCTGAGCAGAAGCTATGAGGCGGTGGAGTCGTGTGAGGTCATGCTCATCATTGGGACGTCCGGGGTCGTCTACCCGGCCGCCTCGTTCGCGCCGGCCGCCAAAGCGGCCGGCGCATTCGTTGCCGAGATCACCCTCGATCCCGCCCCTTATTCAGAGACGCTCGATGCGTCCTTGCAGGGCCGCGCGAAAGATATTCTCCCGGCGCTCGTGGAATAACGCGGGCGTTCAGCGGGGGCTCCACCGGCTGGGCCGCCGGGTCCTGAGGCCTGAACCAATAAACTGGTCCGGAAATAAACACGGGGCTGGCATCGGTGATGCCAGCCCCGTCTTGAAGGGCAGGCCCGGTGTTACCAGCGGTCTCGCTTGCCGCCGCCGAAGCCACCACGGCTTCCACCGCCACCCGAACGCGGCTCCTGAGGCCTCGCCTCGTTCACGGTCAATGTCCGGCCGTCCATTTGGGTGGCGTTGAGAGCCGCAATGGCTTTCTTGGCCTCCTCCGCCGTGGACATTTCCACAAACCCGAAGCCTCTCGACTGCCCCGTGAACTTGTCCGTGATCACACGTGCCGACTCAACGGTGCCGTATGGTGCGAACAGCTCACTGAGCTGCTGCTCGGTTGCGGAATACGGCAAGCCGCCCACATAAATCTTCGAACCCATGAGGTTCCTCCTAGCTAGTGATATTGTCTTGGACTCGAGAAAGAAACGAAGGGAAGGAACGGGCCGAAGACGCGAACACGGGCGGCTTGGTCTGACTTCCGATCAGATTCCCGGGGCAAAACAACATCAAGTTCGGGGTCCTGCTGTTTCTCCCTCCACTACCAGACCCCACGTAATGGAGTTGTACGACGATACCATAGCTTTTCTGAAGAAAGCAAATAATTTGCGGATCGCGGTTACAGACTGCCGAGGATGCCAGGGAGTTCTTCCAGCGTCCGGATCTTCGGAATCGGAGAAGTCGAGCGTGCTAGTTCTGGCGCATGCGAGGACTCACGATCAATCAAGATGCCGGAGAGATGAGCCTGGCGGGCCCCTTCGACGTCGTCGCGGAGGCTGTCGCCGACATGCGCCGCCTCTTCAGGATCAACCGCGTGCTTCTCCAGAGCGGACGAGAAAATCTGAGGGGCTGGTTTGGCCGCATGAGCCAGGCTTGAGATTGTCACCGTATCGAAGAGCTCGGCAATGCCGAGTCCGCGAAGCACGTTGAAGAGCCGCGTGTCGAAGTTCGAGATGATGCCGAGCTCCACGCCCCGTCCCTTCAACTCCTTGAGAACGCCCAGCGTTTCCGGATAAAGCGTCCAGTAATGCGGTCCGTCGAAGGCGTGAAAGACCTCATCGAAGTAGTCATCGAACCGCTCGAACATCCCGACCCGATAGAACACGTTGTGCACGATGTCGAACCACCACAGCCGTTCGCATCGCTTGACCTCGGCGGGATCGCTGACCGCAAACACCGGAGGCGGAGCATCGCGAAACGCGCGCCTGAACGCCCCGTTGATCGCCTCGAGCGACTCCGGCGCCCGTTTCACCCCGTATTTTTCGGCGAAGCTGAGATAAATCTCGGCGACCGAGCCTTTCACGTGGAACAAGGTGCCGGCCGCGTCAAAGAACACGACCTGGATTCGGCTCATGATGATTTCCCGGGGCGGAGTTCCTGGATCGAAATCAGTTCAGCGGGATCATGACCGCCGCCTCTTCGCAATTGCTCGATTCCATCACGGCAGTATCTCAACGGCAGCCAGCGGCACTGGCCGCAGATGGTGGGCAGCATGTCGCCTGTCACCGAAGCGCGAATCCGATCCAGGATCTGGCCCCAACGCATTCGGGTTCTCACCTGAAGGCCGAGCAAAGCCAAGACGTGTCTGTCTTGGGCCTGCATGCCTTCTTCGGAGGTCTCCCCGTTGAGTGTGCAGCCGGATAGCGCCCGGTGCGGGCAGGCGCCGCAGACCGCGTCCGGCGCATCCACCACCTCTACCCATCGTTCCGGGTGAACAAACAGATCGCGATGGATCTGCGCAAGGTTATCGATAAAACCGGGGCTGTACCCTTTGCCCCGAAATCCCTGGAGACACAGCAACGTGTGCCCTCGCAGCCGGACGACTCCGCCCTCGTCCCTCTCCAGCTCGACTCTATCCACCGGGCAACCTCCTTGATCAGGAGAAGAATTGTAGTCAGCCTCGCCGCCTGATGTCAAAATGATTGCAGGTGACCCCCGTTTTCTTGACAAAGGCGGACACCTTTGCTACTTTTCGCAAGAGCTTAACAAAATTGTGAACTTACATGACATCTCACCTCTTTATCGTCGACAGCAGTCCGGCCGTCCTGCGCTTGGTCGAACAAGCGTTCAGCACGGAAGGCTACGAAGTCTCGGCTTTCAAGGACGGTACCGCTGCCCTCGATGGCGCGAAACGCCTCAACCCTGAGATTGTGATCGCCGATTTTCATCTTGAAGATATCCCCTTTCCTGACTTTTGTAAGCAACTGAAGAAAAATGAGCATCTCGCGCAGACACCCATCATCTCGTTAATCAGCTCATCGGACCGGCCGGACGAAAAGTATCTGCACTCCCTTGGAGTGAAAGCATTTCTTGAAAAACCCTTTCAGGCCACGGATCTCATGAGCCTGGTCAAGAATCTCCCGTCCGAAAAAGAAGGATCCTCCGGTAGAAGCCGTCAATCCGGCCCGATTCAGCCGGACGTTTCTGTCGAGGAGGCCATGCGTGGCCTTCTAGATCAGCTTCTCCGATCCATCACGGAACAGGCGGAGCGAACCACTTCCCAGCTCCTGCCGGACCTGGTCACCCAGAAGGTTGGCACTCGTCTCAGCCGGATCGTTCAGGACATCGTTTCGCAGCACCTGTCCGGCATGGAAGCGAAAATGCGGCAGAGCCTTGCCGACACGGCCGGCCGCATGGTCAGGGAGATGACCGAAAATCTCGTCAAAGAGATCGTTGAACCGACGGTCAGGAAGCATCTGCCGGATGCGCTGAAGCAGCATCTTGGTCCGACCGACAAGCTGGTCAAGGAGGCAGTGGAAGAAGCTGCCTCACAGCATGCTCATCAGGCAGCCGAAGGTGTCGTTCGCGAGGCCGCGAAGGAGATCATCGAAAAAGTTGCGCGGAAAGTCGTTCCGGATCTGGCTGAAGCCGAAGTGAAGAAAGAGATCGAGCGGTTGACCGCTTGATGTGAACAAGGGCGGCGCGCCCTACTTCTTCCCGCGTTTCATTCCCGCCAACCGCCTGCTCTTCGCTAACGCTTTCATCCGCTCGATATTTTTTCGGTGTTTCTTGCGGACTTTTCGGTCTTTCTCCCGTCCTCGTGCCATGATCCGATCCTCTCCTTCCGTATTACTATTCGCGCATGATCGCCTTACCGAGCAGCCATGACGTGTGGCGGCGCGAATGTATAGCATACCCGTTCTCACCTGCACAAGCGCATCACCGGTCCAACAGGATTCCCCGCGCCTTGCGGGGTGAAAGACCGCGTGTTACCATACCTTCCCAATTTTGTGCAAAAATCCAAATCCCAGACCATGCCACGCCAGCAGTTAGAGAAGACATATGATCCTGAGCAGGTCGAAGAACGGTGGTATCAATTCTGGACCACCAAAGGATATTTCCATGCCTCTGTCAACAGCCAGGCACCGCCCTATTCGATCGTGATCCCGCCCCCCAACGTGACCGGGTCGCTACACATCGGCCACGCCCTGAACAACTCCCTGCAGGACATCCTGATCCGCTGGCGGCGCATGCAGGGGCGCAACACCCTGTGGATGCCCGGCACCGATCACGCCGGGATTGCGACCCAGATCGTGGTGGAACGCCAGTTGATAGCGGAGGGGACCACACGCGAGGCGCTCGGCCGCCAGAAATTCGTCGAGCGCGTCTGGGAATGGAAGGCCGAGTACGGGGACATCATCGTCCAGCAACTCAAGCGGCTCGGCGCCTCCTGCGACTGGGACCGGCTCCGCTTCACGATGGATGAGGGCCTGTCCAGGGCGGTCCGGGAGGTGTTCGTCCGCCTGCACGAGGATGGACTCATCTACCGGGGCAAGCGGCTGATCAACTGGTGCCCGCGCTGCCTCACTGCCCTCTCGGACATCGAGGTGGAGCATGAGGAGATCCAGGGGAAGCTCTATCACATCCGCTATCCGCTGGCGGATGACCCGTCCATTGTCTTGCTTGTCGCCACCACCAGACCGGAGACGATGCTGGGCGACACCGCCGTCGCCGTCCATCCCGAAGACCCGCGCTACAACCGTCTGATCGGGCGGAAAGTCTCACTGCCCTTGACGCATCGTCAGATCCCTGTCGTCGGCGATCCGATCCTGGTGGATCGCGAATTCGGCACGGGCGCCGTCAAGATCACTCCCGCGCACGACTTCAACGACTTCGAGGCCGGCGAGCGTCATCGCCTGCCGCGCGTCGCGATCTTCAACGAGCATGCCCAGCTCTCCCCTACTGGCCTGCAAAACGCTGAAGTTGAAGAGGGAGTTCGGGGAAGGCTTGTCATGCTGTCGGTGCCTGCAGCCCGTGCCCTTGTCGTGCAGGAGCTGGAGGCGCGCGGCTTCCTCGCCGGCGTGGAACCTCACAAAATGGCGCTCGGCAAGTGCTACCGCTGCAAGACCGTGGTGGAGCCGTATCTTTCGCCTCAATGGTTTGTGAAGATCAAGCCCCTCGCGGAACCCGCCGTCAAGGCGGTGGAGGACGGCCGCATCCGCCTGATCCCGGAGAGCTGGACGAACAACTACCTGGGCTGGCTGCGGGACATCAAAGACTGGTGCATCTCCCGCCAGATCTGGTGGGGTCATCAGATTCCGGCCTGGTATTGCAGGAACTGCCATGCAGATCTGCTACACGCCACAAAGCCCGATGGGACCGTGATCATCCCGCCGGAAGCAAAGCCCATTGTGGCGCGAACGACGCCGGCCCATTGCCCGGACTGCAGCATGGGCGACTTTATCCGCGACCCGGATGTGTTGGACACCTGGTTCTCCTCCGCCCTCTGGCCTTTTTCAACGCTGGGCTGGCCCGAGCAGACGCCGGAGCTCAAGGTCTTCTATCCCACCTCCACGCTTGTCACCGGGCTGGATATCCTGTTCTTCTGGGTGGCCCGGATGGTCATGATGGGGCTCAAGTTTACCGGCCAGGTGCCGTTCCGCGACGTCTACATCCATGCCCTCGTGCGTGATGTCGAGGGGCAGAAGATGAGCAAGTCGAAGGGGAACGTCATCGACCCGCTGAGCGTGATGGACCGGTACGGGACCGACGCGCTCCGGTTCACACTGGCTTCCATGGCCTCCCCGGGCCGCGACATCAAGCTGGCCACCGAGCGGATCGAAGGGTACCGGAACTTCGCCAACAAAATCTGGAACGCCGCGCGGTTCATCCTGATAAATCTGGAAGGCCCGCGAAGTGAGGCCCCTCTGCGCGAACGATCCTTGACTGACCGATGGATCACCAGCCGGCTCCACCGGTGTATCGACTCGGTCAACCGCCACCTCGACCTGTACCGGTTCGACGAGGCAGCCAATGCGCTGTACCAGTTCATCTGGCACGAGTACTGCGACTGGTATCTCGAGCTTTCCAAGCCCGCCCTAGCCGACAAGGGGTCCGCCCAGGCAGCGCACACCCGCGCCACCCTCGTGGAGACGTTCGAGACCCTGTTGCGGCTGCTCCACCCGTTCATGCCGTTCCTGACCGAGGAGATCTGGCAGGCGCTCCCCCACACCGGCGACAGCATCATGGTCGCCCCTTATCCGACTGCGAACGAGGCCGCGTTCGACGACGCCATCGAACGAGAGATCGGGGACGTTCAGAAGGTCATCACAGGCATGCGTGACGGCCGCAGCGTGCAGGGAATCCCGCCGTCCATGAAGCTGCAAGGGGTGATTCGAGCGGCCGAGGATGAAGCCCGGCAGCTAGTAGAGAAGCACCGTGACACCATTATCAAGCAGGCCGGTCTGAGCAATCTTACTGTCGGGGACATGGCGATCAAGTATCCAGTTCACGCCATCATTGGGTCCCTCGTGTTGAGCCACGGTCAACTTATTGAGTTCTCCATCGCCCTGCCGGCCGGCACGATGGAGGCCGCCAAAGAGCGCAGTAAGAGCCGGAAGGAGAAACGTTTAAGCGAGCTTGCCGCGCAGATCGAGCAGGACCAGAAGAAGCTCTCCAATCCCGATTTCGTCTCCAAGGCGCCGCCAGAAGTGCTCGAAAAAACTCGGAAGCGGCTCGAAGAATCCCGGTTGGAACACGAGAAACTGTCCCAGGAACTCCAACTCCTGAGAGCCCAGCCGTGAGCCTACCCCCGCCTTTCTCTCTGATCCGCGAGCTCGTCGTCCGAGCGCTGGCCGAAGATCTTGCCGAGGGCGACGTTACCACTGATGCACTCTTTCCTGCAGCTGTTCCGGCCAGAGGGACGATCGTGGCCGAGGAGCCAGAGGGACTCGTCGTGGCCGGCCTTGCCGTTGCCGTGGAAGTTTTCGCGCAGGTCGATCCGGCCCTGAAATGCACGCTCTCACTGAAGGACGGTGATCGAGCCGCCAACGGCATTGTGATTCTCACCGTCAGAGGAGACGGCCGTTCGATGTTGAGGGCCGAACGGGCGGCGTTGAATTTTCTTCAACGGCTCTCTGGAATCGCAACGCTGACAGCAAAATTCTGCAACGCCGTGAAGGGCTATCACGTGAAAATCGTGGACACCAGGAAGACGACGCCCGGGATGCGAGCGCTGGAAAAGTGGGCCGTGACGCTCGGTGGAGGGACTAACCATCGGCAGAGTCTTGGGGATGGCGTCCTGATCAAGGATAATCACCTGGCTCTGTCCGCAGGAACCGGTTCGGCCGCAACGAGTCACCATGTGGCACAGGCTTGCCGGTTAGCCAGAGAACGGGCTCCTCATCGCCTCAAGATCGAGGTTGAATCCAGCACCCTGGAAGACGTGCGCGCCGCGATCGAGGGAAAGGCGGACATGATTCTGCTGGACAACATGGACGTGCCAACGATCCGACGGGCCGTCGATCTGGTCAAGGGGCGAGCATTGATCGAAGTCTCCGGGGGGGTCACGTTAGCCAATGTCCGAGAGATCGCCGCCGCAGGGCCAGACCTCATTTCCATCGGAGCGCTGACCCACTCGGCTCCAGCCGCCAACCTGAGCATGGATATCGTCCCGGTTCGCCGGAGACGATCACACACGAGGTAATCCCGTGTCGCCGCCCACCGATTTTCAGGCTCTGACTCCAGAGTCCGTCCGCGCCGTCCTGCGCACTCGAAAGCTCGGTCAGACACTCCATATCTTGGAAGAGACCCCGTCGACCAATACTGCCGCGCTCGCTCTGGCTCAGAAGGGAGCGGAAGACGGCACGGTGGTGGTGGCAGAGAGGCAGACCGCCGGGCGTGGGCGGCTCGGACGGCGATGGTTTTCGCCTCCCGGAGAAAATCTCTACTGTTCGGTGATTCTGAGACCGACACCGGCTCCCGATCGAATAGCAGAGTGGCTCTCATGGGCACCGCTCCTCTCGGCGGTCGCAACTGCTCGCGCCGTCCAGGCCGTGTCCGGCCTGCATCCTTTACTCAAATGGCCCAATGACATCCTGGTCGGCCACCGCAAGCTGGGCGGGGTACTCTGCGAGAGTAACGGCTCTCACGCGCACGGCACGTTTGTGGTGGTCGGCATCGGTCTCAACGTGAACACCAAACGGGAAAATTTTCCGGATGATCTGCGAGAGATCGCCACCTCGCTTGCGGCAGAGGCCGGCCATTCCTTTGACCGAGCCGCGTTGCTGGCTGCTCTTCTGGCCGAACTGGAAGCGACGGCCGAATCTCTCCTCATGGGAAAGCCCACGACGTTTGTCCACGTGTACACCGCACTGTGCTCGACAGTGGGCCGCCGGGTCCGGGTCAATCTGGCCGGGGGCGAGAGCGTGGAGGGATGGGCAGACTCTATTGGGATGGATGGCTCACTTCGAATAAAAAAGGACGGAGCGAACACTGAGACGATGCTTGAAGTTCGAGCCGGGGACGTGATCCACCTGCGCTAAGAAACGCGAACCGTCAAACACACGACCAATAATCGGAATCAGCCCCATGCTTCTCGCCATCGACATTGGAAACTCCAATGTGGTCTGGGGAATTTTCGAGAACCAGACCTTGAAACACCACTGGCGCCTGGGCACCGATCTATCCAAGACCTCCGACGAGTTCGGGAATCTCTTTCTGAATCTGCTCCGCGCTTCAGGGAACGAACCGGGTCAGATCACGGGTGTCATCCTCTCCAGTGTGGTCCCTCTCCTGACCCCCACCATCGAGCAAATGTCTGAAAAATACTTTCACCGTCTGCCGATGGTGGTCTCGCCCGACCTCGATACCGGCCTCAAGCTCTCTTACACCAATCCCCGCGAGCTCGGAAGCGACCGGTTAGCGAACGCCGCCGTGGCCTATGCGCGGTACAAGAAGCCGCTCATCATCATAGACTTCGGAACGGCCACCACATTCTGCGCAGTGACCCAGGCCGGCGAGTACCTTGGGGGCGTTATTGCGCCAGGGCTCGGCATTGCCGCCGATGCCCTCTTTGCCCGAACGGCCAAATTGCCCAAAGTCGACCTGGTTCGCCCCAAGACGGTCATCGGTAGGGACACAGCCAGCAGCATCCAGTCAGGACTCATCTTCGGCTATGCCGGACTGGTGGATGAAATCGTCACCCGCATGCAGGGTGAGCTTGGACTAAAGGCGGTGGTGATCGCCACCGGAGGCCTCGTGTCGGTGATCGCGCCTGAATCCCGTACGATCCAGGAGGTAAATCCCTTCCTGACACTGGAGGGATTGGAATTTCTCTACCGGCGGACGCGAGGCACAGGTTAGGAATCTCTGCAAGGCTTCGCTTGCCCCCGATTCCGATTCCCTGTCATTGCCAACTACGCAGCTTGAAACAAAAGTGCTCCAACCGGTTGACTTTAGAACTCCCGGTGGCTATCACAGGCCCGTATAGGTTTGAATTGTGAACAAAAAAGACGAAAAGCTTAATACAATCAGTGAGTTGGACTCTGAATCAAAGGAAGGGCAAGGCTCCCAAGAGACAAAGCCTGAGTCCTTAGATGAGGTCAAGCGGGCCTTGGCCGCCAAGACGGACGAAGCCCAGACGCTTCAAGACAAATACCTTCGGTTGGCCGCCGAGTTCGAAAACTATAAGAAGCTGGCGCAGCGTGATCAACGCGAGTACTCCCGTTTCGCGAATGAGAGCATCCTCAAGGAACTATTGCCGATTGTGGACAATCTGGAACGAGCGCTCCGGTGTTCAAAGGACGACCAGGGTCGTGACGGGTTCATCCAAGGCGTCGAACTCACTCTCAAGCAATTCTTGGAAGCCCTGGCGAAGTTTGGCGTGCGGCAAATCGCCAGCGTCGGAGAAACCTTTGATCCCGGCCGGCACCAGGCAGTGGCACGAGTGGAATCAACGACCGCTCCGGATAACACCGTGGCCGAAGAGCATCAAAAAGGATACCTGCTGCATGAGCGGATTTTACGACCGGCGATGGTCACGGTTACCGGCACCCCGGCAGCGGTGACCCCTGATGCGGCTGAGTCCTCCCAGGGATCCGATGAGGCACCGATTGACGCAGCGAATTAATGAGGAAGGAGACAACACATGGGAAAGGTCATAGGGATTGATCTGGGCACGACGAACTCGTGCGTCTCCATCATGAGCGGAGGGGACCCCGTCGTCATCGCCAACGCCGAAGGAAGCCGGACGACCCCCTCGGTCGTTGCGATCACGGACAAGGGTGAACGGCTGGTCGGCCAGATCGCCAAGCGCCAAGCGATCACGAACCCTGAAAACACCATCTATTCAATCAAACGACTCATTGGCCGGAAGTATCCCAGCCGCCAAGTCCAGGAAGCAATCAAGCGCCTCCCCTACAAGATCGTCGAGGCCAATAACGGCGACGCACATGTCGAGATTCGCGGCAAACGTTACAGCCCGGCTGAGATTTCGGCGATGATCCTCCAGAAGATGAAGCAGACCGCGGAGGACTATCTTGGCGAAAAGGTCACCGAAGCCGTCATCACCGTGCCGGCCTACTTCGATGACAGCCAGCGGCAGGCCACCAAGGATGCAGGGCAAATTTCTGGCCTGAACGTGCTGCGTATCATCAACGAGCCCACTGCGGCGTCATTGGCTTACGGGCTGGATAAAAAGAAAGATGAACGAATTGCGGTCTATGACCTCGGTGGCGGCACCTTTGACATTTCGATTCTTGAGATCGGCGAGGGCGTGTTTGAGGTGAAATCTACTAACGGCGACACGTTTCTCGGGGGAGACGACTTTGACCTCCGCATCATGGACTGGCTGGTGGACGAGTTTAAAAAGGACCAGGGCATTGACCTCCGCAAGGACAGGATGGCCCTGCAGCGCCTCAAGGAAGCGGCCGAACGGGCCAAGATCGAGTTGTCTTCTTCCCAGGAGAGCGAGATCAACCTCCCCTTCATCACCGCGGACGCGAACGGGCCGAAACACCTGGTCATGAAATTGACCCGCGCGAAGCTGGAGCAACTGGTGGATGATCTCATCCAGCGGACCATCGAGCCGTGCCGAAAAGCGCTGGCCGACGCCAGCGTCACGGCGCGCGATATCAACGAAGTCGTGCTGGTCGGCGGCATGACCAGGATGCCGAAAGTGATCCAGGTGGTTCGCGAGTTTTTCGGCAAAGAGCCGCACAAAGGCGTCAACCCGGACGAGGTGGTGGCGGTCGGGGCCGGCATTCAGGGCGGCGTGCTGAAGGGCGAGGTTAAGGACGTATTGCTCCTGGACGTCACCCCGCTCACACTCGGCATCGAGACGTTAGGGGGGATTTTCACGCACCTCATCGAGCGCAATACCACCATCCCCACCAAAAAGAGCCAGATCTTTTCCACCGCGGCCGACAACCAAAGCGCGGTCACCATCCGGGTCTTCCAGGGTGAGCGCGAGATGGCCAATGACAACAAATTGCTTGGCCAGTTTGACCTCGTTGGCATTCCGCCCGCCCCCCGTGGCGTGCCGCAGATCGAAGTGGCGTTCGACATCGACGCCAACGGGATTGTTCACGTGTCGGCGAAGGACCTGGGCACGCAGAAAGAACAGTCCATCAAGATCACCGCTTCCAGCGGGCTCAGCAAGGAAGAAATTGAGCGGATGGTGAAGGAGGCACAGGCCCACACGGAGGAAGACAAGCAGCGACGGAAACTGGCCGAAGCCCGCAACCAGGCCGACAACCTGATCTACGGCACTGAAAAGAACCTGACCGAACACGGCGATAAAATCAGTGAGGACGACAAGAACAAGATCAAGGACGCCATCGCGGCTGTCCGGAAGGCCATGGAGGGCAACGATCCGGCCACGATCGAGTCAGCCGTGCAAACTCTCACCACCGCCTCGCACAAGCTGGCGGAGGAGATGTACAAGAAAGCCTCGGCCTCAGCGGCAACGGACCACGGCGCCTCCGGTGCCGGTGCGGGAGGCCACGGGAACGGCGGAGGGTCTGCAAAAGGCGAAGACAAAGTGGTCGATGCCGAGTTCGAGGAAGTGGATAAGGACAAAAAGTAAGTTCCAACACCATGCCGAAGCGCCGGGTCATGCTTCAGCATGACCCGGTTTTGATTTCAACCGCCCCTTCATGGCCCACGTGGCAAAACGCGATTACTACGAAACACTCGGAGTTGACCGGAACGCCTCGGACGACGAGATCAAGAAAGCCTTCCGCAAGCTTGCCCGCCAGCACCATCCCGATTTACAGGTCGGTGACCAGCAGAAAAAGTCTGCCGAAGAGAAATTTAAAGAGATTAATGAAGCCTACGAGGTCTTGAGTGACCAGGAAAAGCGCCGGCGGTACGACATGCTCGGGCATGCCGGTGCACAGCCTGGCGGGAGCGGGTTTGAGGGATTCGATTTCGGCCGCGGGGGGTTCGGCGATGTCTTCAATGACATCTTCGAAGATTTTTTCGGAGGTGGTGGGCGTGGCCGGGAGCGGGCTGAACGTGGATCCGATCTGCAGTACAACCTGGAGCTATCTTTCGAAGAGGCGGTGTACGGCAAGGAGGCCAAGCTCAAGATCCCTCGGTGGGAACTCTGCCAGGACTGTAAGGGAATGGGCGCGCGTTCGGCCGCCGCGCTGAAAATCTGCCCCAGTTGCAAAGGAGCCGGGCAGCTTCGTTTCCAGCAAGGCTTCTTCAGTGTCAGCCGACCTTGCAACCAGTGTGAAGGAACCGGCCAGATCATCACAGAGCCCTGTGGCACCTGCCGTGGCCGCAAGAGGGTCTATCGCGAACGGTTGCTGTCCGTGAACATTCCGGCCGGCATCGAATCGGGCATGCGGCTGCGCCTGGCCAACGAGGGCGAGCACGGGCTCAACGGCGGCCCGCCGGGCGACCTGTACGTGGCCATCAGCGTCAAGCCCCATCCCGTGTTTACCCGGAAGGGGAATGACATCGTCTGCGATGTACCCATCAGCTTCGTGACGGCCGCGCTCGGCGGCAAGGTCGAGGTGCCGACCCTCAAAGGCGCGACGGTGATCAAGGTCCCTCCGGGAACCCAGCACGATAAGGCCCTCCGCTTGCGGGGACTGGGAATCCCCAGTTTAAAGGGGCACCAGACCGGGGACCAGATCCTGAAAGTCAAAGTTCAAATTCCCGCCAAGCTGACTGCTAAGCAGAAAGAGCTCCTGACCGAATTCGCGAAAGAAAGCGGGATGACCATGGATACGGATGGGGACGGCTTCTTCGACAAAATGAAGACCTTCTTCGAGTGACCCGGACTTATCTCCCATCCGTTTCCCCTCCCTTCTGAGTCCCAGCACATGCCGGTCTTCTTCATCGCAGCACAGCAAGTTCAGAACGGGACTGTGACGATCACCGGCCCGCTGCTCGGCCACCTGCGGACGAGTCTCCGTATTCAGGTCGGTGAAACAATTTGGCTTGGTGACGAGCGGCGACGGCGTTATCTGATCGAGGTCACTCGAATCGGCCGACATGACATGGCTGGCTGTGTGCTGGAGGCGCAGGAAGGCCCCACGCCTAGCGGACCGACCGTCACGGTTGGACAGGCCTTATTGAAAGGCGATCGGATGGATTGGGTGATCCAGAAAGCCACCGAGCTCGGGGTGGCCGCCCTCGTCCCGCTGATGACCGCCCATACCGTTGTTCGGCCACGGACGATACGGCTTGCGCCGCAGCAGGAACGATGGCAGCGCATCGCCTTGGAAGCCGCTCAGCAGGCCGAACGGTGGGAGGTCCCGACCGTGAGCGCCCCATGGGAACCATCCAAGTTTTTCAAGGTACAGTCTCCCGCCGCCCTCAAATTGATCCTGAGCGCGCGGGGTCCTGGCCAGACTCTCGCGTCGATTCCCCTGCCATGTGGGCCCGAGAGCCTCGTGGTGATCGCAGTGGGGCCCGAGGGAGGCTGGACCTCTGAAGAACTGGCTCAAGCGCTGGAATGCGGCTTTTTGCCCGTCACACTGGGGAATCGAATCCTGCGAGCTGAAACGGCGACGCTGGCTGCCTTGAGCGTCCTTCAGAGTCGCCTCGGAGAACTGGGATGAACGCTCTTACGGCTGGCCGGCAGAGATATGGAGAATGGTGCCCCGATCCCCGCTGGCCCAACCATGGGCCGCGTCAGGGAACGTGAGGCCGTAAAGGGAAGTCTTTGTCCCGTTGACTTGCTCGATCCAGCTAAACCCGGCATCAGCTGTCCGAAAGATTGCGCCCCGGTCCCCGACGACCCAGCCGACTTTTGAATCTGTGAATCGGATCCTGAGCAGATCGATCGGTTTCGAACAGGTCTGGACGCAGGCCAATGTCCGATCGATCCATTGCTTCCCTCCGTTGATCGTCTGAAACATCGCGCCCGCGTTACCGACCGCCCACCCAGTCAGCGGATCGGTGAAAAACACGTCGAAGAATGTGGCTGAACTCTGGGTCTCCTGCGTGACCCAGGTCAGCCCTCCATCGTCCGTGGAAAGGATCGTCCCCAACGCTCCGACCGCGTTCCCATGGTCCTTATCCACGAACTGGATCGAGTAGAGGATCGCGCTGGTCCCGCTGGTCTGGTCCATCCAGTGTGCACCGCCGTCCTCGGTGTGGAGAACGGTTCCCCCTGCGCCGACCGTCCACCCTGATGAGGGAGTCAGGAAATATACGCCGTAGAGGGCCGATTGCGTCCCGCTGGATTGGGGTACCCATTTCTCACCGCCGTCCTTCGAATGCAGAATGGTCCCGTTTGACCCCACCACCCATCCCCGAAGATTATCGGCAAAAAAGACACCGGCAAGGAGCGCATTGGTTCCACTGTTGACCGGTTTCCACCGTTTCCCGCCATCGACGCTTTTCAGAATCACCCCGCCAGCCCCGACCGTCCACCCTGTTCGAGTATCTCGAAAATACACGCCTAACAGGGTGGCGTCGGTCCCGCTCCTCTGCGGGATCGAGACCGATTTGAGGTCAGCCGCATCGGCCATGTGATGAGGGATCAGGCCAAGTAGAACTGCGACAGCCAGCCAGATCACGACCCTCATCAGCCGTTGTGGCCTCATGACCATGCCGAATCAATCACGACCAGGTGCGTTGTCGTCGAAATAGCCTTGATCCGGCAATCCTTTTGCCTGAATCGTGAACTGCCCGGCCTCTACGCTCACCCATCGCTTCGGGGTACAGCAACTCCCATCAGGCAGTAAATCCCACGACCCCCGCCGCACCACCAGTGGACCGGTGGTGGGATCCAGAATAAACTCGTTCGGTTTGGGTATCCCGAACACATGCCGTCGTGGAACCCGCACCTTGATCTCGGTGTCGCTCCAGGAGACCACCAGACCTGCCACCCCGTTGAAGAGGACTTCGCTGCGGGCGACATCCTCCCCCAGTTTGATCGGCAGAAAGTCGTGCCCACCTTCGTTGAGGCCCGGTTGTGTGGCTTCCGCTGTCTTGAGGAAGTGGCCGAAATTAGAGCCCTTGATTGTCACGATCTCATCCAGACCAGCGGAGGGCGGTGAAAATGACTCGACCGTGGGCGTTGTGACCGTGAAAGTGCCCGCCTCCGTGTCCACTAAGCCCCGCTCGGCGCAGCATGAGCCGTCAGCTCTCGGAATCGTGGCCCCGCGCCGCACAACAACCGGTCCGCTCTTGGCGCTGTAGGGAACCCAGACATCGATTTTGTTGTCATGCCACCGGAAGACAATGGCCGGAACGCCTCCAATTTCTACCCTGTTCTCTCCCCTGTCAAAATCAGCGAACGCGAAAGGAGTGGACCCGCTCTCAGAAAAAAACCCGAAATTCTCCCCTGTAATTCTGACCAGACTTCCGATAGGGGCGCTCGTTAGGGACAAACCGGTCGCCTTGGGTATGCGGACGGTAAAGTTTCCCAACGTTCGCTCCGCCTCGCCTCGCTTCAGCACCAGGGGACCGCTGGTCGCGTTCAGCGGCACATGAACCACAATGAGCACATCGGTCCATTGCGCCACCGTGGCAGGACGACCGTTAAACAAGACCGCGTCTTCGGATGCCGTGCGGGCGCCGAATCCTTTGCCGAACAACACCACCTTGGTGCCGACCGGTCCACTCGTCGGGTCCACACGGATGGACGGCAATATCTTGACCGGCATGGCGTTGCTGACGCTGTATTCCACCGGGGCGCAGCAGGATCCGTCCGGCAAGGGATCGGACGATGCGAGCCGGACGACCACATCGCCTGACGCCGCATTGGCAGGAACTTCCACTTCGATCTTGTCATCCCGCCATCTCCGGACCCGCGCGGGAATCCCGCTGACCAAGACGTCATTCACGCCGAACATCGTATTGGGGTCCTTGGACCCGGCCGTGTCCCCAAAAGACTTACCTGCGATCTGTAAAACCGACCCGGGCTCCGCTTGGCCCGGGTTCAGGGACTGAATTATGGGGCGCTGAACCGTAAACTGCGCCACGACAATCTTTTTCTTCCCCTTCACGACCTCAACCGGCCCGCTCACGGCACGGAGTGGGACCTTCACCGTCACCAGGTCCCGCTCCCACCGTTGGATAAGCGCCGGCATCCCGCTGAACAAGACCTTATTGTCCCGCGTGGACTTGAAATTGCCGAACCCTTTGCCGGTGATGGTCACTGTCGCCCCTGGTGGAGCCGTGTCGGGAACCAGCGCGGTATCAGCCCAGGCAGGAGCGATCAAGCCGACAACTGACAGTCCCATCCAGAAAGAGGCGACCAGCCACATTGTTAACTCTCCTGGCTTCTTATTCTTAAACACGAATTTGCTCTGCGCGTGGCCAATACACCCCACGCCGCAGGAAACTTGAAGGTCGGAACGGGGGCCCGCTTAAAGCGAAGGGATGAGTGGACTATAACAAGCGCTCTTTTTTATTGTCAAGGCAAGCTCGACAGGCGGCCCTGCGCCGCCAGGGCGAAACGGCCGATGCGCGTGGTTCAGGGATCCCTAGATGACCTGCAAAATAAACTCTAGCTCGATCGGCGAATTGAGCGGTAACTCGGCCGCGCCCACGGCCACGCGTGCGTGACGTCCCGCATCCTCGAAAATCTTGACGAGCAGATCGGACGCCCCGTTGATGACCGCGGGCTGTTGCACGAACCCTTCAGCCGAGGCCACATACCCGACCAGACGGACGACCCGCTTGACGCGATCGAGTGTCCCTATCTCGCTGCGCGCGATGGACAGGGCGTTGAGCAGGGCAATCCGAGCCGCTTCATAACCTTGCTCCACCGTCAAATCTTCACCGAGCTTCCCCTCAAGGGCCAGCTTTCCGTTGCGAAAGGGGACGACGCCGCTCAAGAAGAGCAGATCGCCGACCCGCACAGCCGGGACATAGGTGGCCACCGGCTTTGGCGGGGGTGGCAACTCGATGCCAAGGAGGGTCAGTTTCTTCTCAAAAGACATGGGTTGCTGGGTTCGCTTATCCCGCCATGAGGGCGTGCAAGAAACTCTGTCCCCAGGCCAACCGCTTGGCGCCCAGCGCATCCGCGATCGTCTGACCGAGATCGGCGAAAGTCTGACGCGTCCCGAGCTTCACCCCTCGCGCGAGACGAGGTCCGTACACCAGCAGTGGCACGTATTCTCGAGAATGGTCGGTGCCCGGTGTCGTCGGATCATTGCCGTGGTCGCTCGTCAGACAGAGCAGATCGTCCTGCCGCATCGCGCCCAGCAGCTCAGGAAGCCTGGCGTCAAACTCCTCCAGCGCCATCGCATAGCCTGGGGTATCCTTTCGGTGGCCATACCCCATGTCAAAATCCACAAGGTTCGTGAAGATTAACCCGCGGGGGATCATCGTGAGCATACGGGTCGTTTCGTCAATTCCGGTCGCATTGTTGCCCGTATGGATTGCGCGCGTCAACCCACGACCGTTGAAGAGATCATCAATCTTGCCGATGCCTACGACCGGCTGACCGGAAGCCTTGAGGACATCGAGCAAGGTCTGCCCCGGGGGCTCTACGGAAAAATCACGCCGCCGCGCCGTCCGCACGAAGGCACCCGGCTCACCGATAAATGGACGTGCAATCACTCGCGCCACTTGATGCGGTGGCCGCAACAATTTCCTGGCCTCCCGGCATATCCGGTAGAGTTCCTCGACCGGAATCACCTGCTCATGCGCCGCAATCTGAAATACGCTGTCTGCGCTGGTGTAAACAATCAGCGCCCCGGTCTTGAGGTGTTCCTCGCCAAACTCCTGAATGACTGCCGTGCCGGAAGCAGGCCGATTCCCCAGCACCAGACGGCCAATGATCTGCTGGAACGGTTCGATCACCTCGCGTGGAAATCCGGATGGGTAAGTCGGAAAGGGCGTTTCCAGCACGAAGCCGCTCATCTCCCAATGCCCCGTGGTCGAGTCCTTGCCTCTGGACAGCTCCCCCATCTTCCCGAAACATCCGTCGGGGTGACCCATCCGGCGTATGCCGGCGAACTCACCGATATGCCCCAACCCCAACGCCTCCAGGTTCGGCAGCTGGAGCCCCCCGACCGCCGTCGCCACATGCGCCAGCGTATTGGCCCCGGTGTCCCCATAATCCGCCGCATCCGGCAGTTCGCCGACCCCCACCCCATCCAGTACCACGAGTGTCACCCGGCTGATCATCGCCTCTGTACTATCCTGCCTTCATCGCCGCATTGACCTGGTCCAGCAAAGCTTGATTGGTGACGACCTCGTAGAAGGGACCAGAAGTGAGGTGGCCGAAGTGCGGTGCCTGCACGTCGTAGAGACGGATGCGGCCCTCGCGAATCACCACATGATGTAGAGCGCCCTTGAGGTCAGGGTAGCGCCCGACATTGAACGTCGTCGGGCAATCATCGCCCGGCACCACCAGTTCAATCCGTTGCAAGGTGATTTCCGACCGGAGTTTCGTAAAGCCCGCGCTATCCAGCTCGATGCCGTTGACATTGTACCGAAGGTGGATTTGGCCTTTCTCCCCTCGCAGCGGATTGCCCTCCGGAACTTCATAAATCTCCACATTTGTGCAGGAATTGTGACGCTGACTCAAATGCTTCCGTAACTGCCAGGAGCACGAAGACAGTCGGTCCGCTTTGCTGATGGCGGATGAGATCATGATCTGGTTCTCCCCATCATAGAGGAAGGCAGGGGGCTCTTCGGCGTACACAAGTCCGATGCCCAATTCCAACTCGGGAAGTCCGCTCTTTTTTGACAGCGCGTTCTGGGCATACACCACGTTCAGCAGCCTCTTCGCCAGACCGCACGCACGCGCCACGCTCAGCCGATGCGCGGCGGCTTCCTGATATTCGAGAAGAGCCAGAATGACGGCATCGCCCTCCACAAACACCTTGGTCGCCCCGTAGGTGCCAAGCAGCTCGTTCAGAGGGGCAAAAAAGTTCAGACTGAAGTGAGAGGCCGGATTCAGCCCTCGATTTCGAAGTTCCGCGACCATCGTGGTGGACCCGCGCACATCCGCCTTGAGAACGACGTGGCTCAGGATCGTTTGCGCGATCACCTCTTCTTCTTTGGATACCAGGAATTCATAGAGCGTGTTATTCGCGCGCGACAGCCGGATATTCTTGGCGTCATCCTGGAGTTGAATGCTGTTCATCAGCTTGTGTGCGAGATGGTAATGGCTCAGATCGCGCCTGAACGTCACAAAGTCCCTCAAGAAACGCATCAGATAGCGTCGTTGTTGGCGGCATGAGAGCCGATCCACCCGGCGAGCCGCTTGAACCAGCGGCTCGATCGACGGGGCTTTACTGGCTAAGAGTTGTTTGTCCTTGAGGGTATGCCAGATCGCTTTGCGTTGGGCACCGCCGCTCAGGAATTGACGGAGTTGCTGCGGGTTGAGGACGGCGGTAGAGTCTCGGCTAAACGGCAACATTTCGTAAGCGGCCACGATCTGCGGCAACAGTCCGGCGGTCCGAAAACGTCGTTCGGCGACACCCAGCAGTCGCCGTTGTACTTTGATGTGCGCTTTCAGTTTGGCGACGTGCTTACGATCTTTTGCTTTTTTCGCCGCACGGATGTGCTCCTGAGTGAGCTCCTCGTTAAATAGGATGTCGGCATTGGCAGGGAGATCCGCCCACGCGAAGCTGTCCTTGAGATAATCCGCGCGCGCCTGTTCAAGCTCGGCATTCGACTTGTTGGCCTGTTCTTCCAGCTCGTTGAGACGCGCCGTCACCGCGGGGAACGAACCGCCACGCTCGTGTTTTCTTCGCACACGGTCCAGCTCGGTCACGAGATGCTGATGCGCTTGTTCTGCGCGGACGAGGGTCATCTCGCGCTCGTTCGTTGGCCGGCGCCTTCGGAACAGATACGGGAGAAAGCTATCGATCGACGCGAAACTGTACACATCATCCAGATCCTGCCCCAGCAAGACGTATTGTTTCATCATGATCTCATCGTCAAGCGGATTCTCGGCCTGGAGTAGAGGGTTAAAGAGCATTTCCTGAGGTACCGGCCACCGTTCCCCTAAGAGGGAGTAGCGCAGCTCCGCAATCGCTCCTGACTCAATCTTGAAGAGCTGCTCAAACACTTGATGGGTCACTTTGTATCGCAACTTCGTCCGGTTTCGCGCCAACCAGCTCAGCCACTCATTGAGTTGGATTTTTTTGGTATCGGAGGTCGAGCCAAAGGAAGCCACAGCGGCCCGCAAGTTCTGCCTCAGCGCATCCAACTCGGTTTGAACCTGCCGCAAAAGGAATTTCACCGCGGCGAGCTGCACCAGTTGAACCAGGGACAACTGGCCTGCGCTTTTGGCACGATGGATGGCCGCTTCCAGCATATGGGCATAGGTGGTTCTGAACTCCTCCCATTCTTTCGTCGTAGGTCCTGAAGACTTCCCTCCCGCGCGGCCTGTTTGCTGATCCAGAATGCTCGCGACGATGCCTTTGGCTTGGCTCATAAATTGCGGACTGAGACGAACATCGATATGGACGTTATCAATCCCTTTGGTGAATCCGTCAAAGTCAATGTTCGTTGGAGTTGCGGGTACTAGGGGGAGCACCGAGTCGGTGGGGTCGGCAGGCTTGTGAAGCGAGTTGATCAGCCTGCAGAGCGTATTGATGATGAGCCGTAGCACGCCGGTCACACGGTCGAGGGTGGGACATGCATGCGGCACCTCCCCCTTGGTTGGTTCGCTATCCACTCTTCCACAATCTGCACGCCGGCACTGGTCCCAATCCGGTCCGCACCCGCCTCCAGAAGCGCGAGGGCCGCCTTCAGGTCTCTGATTCCTCCGGAAGCTTTGACCTTCGCTCGGCCCGCCACCGACGCTCTTATCAACCGAACATCTTCCGCGGTGGCGCCGCCGGGGCCGAATCCGGTGGAGGTTTTGACATAGTCCACGCCGGCTTCCACAGCCAGACGGCAGGCAACGGTCTTTTCCTGCTGCGCCAGAAAGCAGCACTCAATGATCGCCTTATGACCGACGCCAGGCGTCGCTTGGACCACGGCCGCAATGTCCGTCTCGACCGCATCATAATCGCCGGACTTCAGTCGGCCGATATTGATGACCATATCCAGCTCTGCTGCTCCCTTCTCGCACGCCTCGACCGCTTCGCTTACTTTCGTCCTCGTCGTCTGCGAGCCCAGAGGAAACCCGATGGGGACACCCACCCGGATCGATGTCCCGCCCAACACCGCCAACGCCTCCTCAAGGTAACAAGGCGGGACAAACACCACGCCGAAGCCGTACTGTCTGGCTTCTTCGCACAGACGCCGCACCTCGGTCTTGGTCGCATCGGGTCGCAGCAGCGTGTGATCAATCCGCGCAATAAGATCGGCAGGCCAATCGGAATGCATGATCCACTCCTCAGTCAGGAGAGCCGTCTGGCAGGTCGTCGCTGGTATTTGTCCACGGCCCGATTGTGCTCCGCCAAAGTCGAAGAAAACTGGTGGGTCCCATCATTGCGGGACACAAAATACAGGTAGGTGCTCGGCACCGGATACAAGGCGGCCCGGATCGACCCGGCCCCGGGACTCGCGATAGGTCCAGGGGGGAGCCCCACGACACGGTACGTGTTATACGGACTAGCCACCGAGAGATCGCGTTTCCTCAGATTCCCATCAAACTTGCTGAGCCCGTAGATCACGGTGGGATCGCTCTGCAACGGGATCCGCCGTCGCAAGCGGTTGTGAAATACCCCTGAGATAATGTCTCGCTCGGCTTCCACGCTCGTCTCCTTCTCAATCACCGAGGCTAGCGTCAGGACTTGGTGCAGGCTCATGTTCAGTTCCGAGGCTCGCGCACGGAGTTCCGGCGTAACCGCTTGCCACAAATTCGACACCATCGCACCGATGATGTCTGTGGTCTTCATGCGACGTGCAAACTGATAGGTGTCCGGAAACAGATACCCCTCCAGGTGTGCCACGTCGAGAGTCAGCGTGCGGATGAAGTCCCGGTCATGGACGAGCCGGAGAAACTCCGCCGGGTCAGCCAGCCCCTTCTCCCCCAGCAGGTCGGCAATCTGGGCAGCGGTGTACCCTTCCGGAACGGTGACAGGATAGTGGACCACACGCCCGTTGACGATTTCCGAAAGGATCTCGGTGGGACGCATGCCGGCGTGCAAGGCGTATTCACCAGCCAGAATGCGCCGATCAGCCCAGGTCAACTTGCCCAGCAGCAGGAATCCCCAACGGCTTGCAATGAGACGCTCGTTCTCCAAAAGAGTCGCCACTTGCCTGAGCGTCGTCCCTTCCGGAATATCGATTGTCCGAGTCAAATTGTGACCCGTCGGAGTCGCAAGCGGCTCCACCATCACCCGCACACCCCAATACCCTACCCCACCTGCGACGCACACCATGGCGATGATCAGCCACGGCGCCAGTCCACGCTTCATGGACCTCCTGGACATCCCTCGCCCGCCGCTCCCTCCGAGGCGATGCTCGCTCGCCCCTCCGAGTCCGCCTCTTGCGTCTCGCGCGACAGGCTTTCGAGATAGCTTTGGAGCAGCAGCGCAGCCGCGACGCGGTCCACCGCTCCTTTGCGCTTCTTCCGGCTCACATTGGCCGTGATCAGCAGGTCTTCTGCGGACCTGGTCGTCAGCCGCTCGTCCCACGCGATGACCGGAACGCTCAAGGAACGTTCCAGCGTTTCAATGAGCCGCTGTACACTTTCGGCTTCCGGCCCCACGCGGCCGTCCAGCCGGAGCGGCATCCCCATCACCACTTCGCGGACATCGTGCTGGCGCACCAACTGCTGAATGTGCGCCACATCCGAGTCAATCGACCGACGCTCGTACGTTTCCAGCGGTTGAGCGAACCATCCGAGCTCATCGCTGAGCGCAAAGCCAAGGCGCTTACTCCCGGGATCGACAGCCAAGATTCGCATGCCGCTCATAGGTTCACCGTCCGACGGTCCGTTCCACCAGTTCAAACACTTTTTCCAGCGCGGCGCCTAATCGCTCCGGGTTCTTTCCGCCGGCTTGGGCCATCTCCGGCCGCCCACCACCGGTCCCACCCACCTCAGCGGCCATGTCGCGGATCAGATCACCGGCGCGCACTCGCGACACCAAATCCTTCGTGACCACCACAAGAAGGGAGACTTTGCCGTCATTCACCGCCCCTAACGCAATCACGCCGCTTTTCAGTTTATCCCGCAGCCTGTCCGCGAGCGCGCGAAGTTCGGCCACGTCCATCCCGTCGACGCGTTGCGCGTGCACCTGGATGCCCTGCACGGTGCGAACAAAGGCTTCTTCCTTCGTGCCACTGGCCAACCGGAGTTTGACCTGTTCCAGCTCGCGTTCTTTCTCTTTCAGCAGGGCCATCAATTTTCGTGTTTTTGCGACAAGTTCTGACGGACCCACCTTGAGCAGCTCCGACAACTCGCGTACGTCAGCCTCAAGCCGCTTGAGCTCCGCCAGCGCTCCGCCGCCAGTCAGAGCCTCGATCCGCCGGACCCCGGCCGCGACGCCGGTCTCCGACACCACCCGAAACACACCGATCTCTCCCGTGTGACGGCAGTGGGTGCCCCCGCACAGTTCCTTGCTGAAGGAGTCGATGCTGACGACCCGCACCTGCTCTCCGTATTTGTCTCCGAAAAAGGCCAACGCCCCGGATGCCACCGCTTCCTGCACACCCATGACGTCGCTTCGGACCGCATCGTCTCGACGGACCCGTTCGTTCACCAGGGATTCGATCTCGTCGATGTCCCGCGAGGTGAGCGGCTTGAAATGCGCGAAGTCGAAACGCAAACGGTTGGGCGCCACGAGAGATCCGTATTGTTTGACGTGGGGGCCTAAGATCTCCCGCAAGGCGGCATGCACAAGATGTGTGGCGGTATGGTTCCGGGCCGCATCCTGGCGAGTCGCTACGTTCACCGAAGCCTCCAGACGCTCCCCCTCGCGGACTCGGCCTACCCGCACAATACCTTTGTGCAGGATCAGGTTCGGCAACGGCTTCGTGGTGTCAAGAATCTCGATACGACCCCCCGGCCCGTTGAGTACACCCCGGTCGCCGACCTGCCCTCCCCCCTCCGGATAGAACGGCGTCACGTCAAGCGCCAGTTCAACCTCCTCACCCTCGACGGCTTCCTTGACCAATCGGTCGCCTTTGAGAATGGCCTGGACGACGCCCTCCCCTGCAAACTGCTCATATCCGACAAAGCGACTGCTTCGAATCCGGCTCGCCACCTCGGCAATGAGCGGCTTGGCCGCGGCGACTTCGAAACCGGCTGTTTTTCTGGCTCGGTCCCGCTGCTCCTCGAGCGCACGTTGAAACCCGGCTTCGTCGAGCCGGATCGCCTGCTCCCGACAGGCTTCCTCGATCAGATCCAGGGGAAATCCGTACGTGTCGTACAGCTTGAAGACATCGGTGCCGGCGAGCACAGCCTGACCTGAGGCCCGAGCTTTGGCCACCATCTCGTTGAGGATCGGCAGACCCTGATCCAGCGTGGAGATGAACCGTTCCTCTTCCCTCTGCGTGACCTCTCCGATCGTGCCTTTCGCAGTTTGCAGCTCGGGATACGCCGCGTTCATCAGCTCGACGACAGTCCCCGTCATCTCATGCAGGAATGGTTCGGCAATCCCCAGCAGGCGGCCGTGCCTGGCGGCTCTCCGGAGGATGCGCCGCAAGACGTACCCTCGTCCCTCGTTGGATGGAAGCACACCGTCGGCGATCAAAAACGTAATGGCCCGGAGATGGTCCGCAATCACCCGCATGGAACGATCACCGATGGAATCCTTCCCGTAGCGACGCCCGGTTCGGTTTCCGATTGAGGCCAGGATCGGCTTGAAGAGATCGCTGTCGTAGTTGCTGTGCACCCCTTGCGCCATCGCCGCCAGTCGTTCCAAGCCCATCCCGGTATCGATGCTCGGCTTGGGGAGCGGCCTGAGCGTCCCGCCGGCGTCGCGGTCGTACTGCATGAAGACGAGGTTCCAGATCTCGATGACTCGGTCGCCCGCCCCATTCGGAACGGCATCGCCAGGCACAGCGGGCCCTTGGTCATAGTGGATCTCGGAGCAGGGCCCACAGGGTCCGGTATCACCCATCTGCCAGAAATTGTCCTCCTCACCGCAGCGCACGATGCGCGCAGCAGGCATCCCGATCTTTCTCCAGAGTTCAAAGGCCTCGTCATCATCCCGAAAGATCGTGACCCAGAGCTTCTCTTTCGGCAGGCCGACGACGTTGGTGAGATAGTCCCACCCGAACTTGATCGCATCCTCCTTAAAGTAGTCACCGAAGGAGAAGTTCCCGAGCATCTCGAAAAAGGTGTGGTGGCGGCCGGTATACCCCACGTTCTCCAGGTCATTATGCTTGCCACCCGCCCGCATGCATTTCTGCACCGTGGCGGCTCGCTTGTACGGGAGCCGGTCTTCCCCCAGAAACACCCGTTTGAACTGATTCATGCCGGCATTGGTGAACAGGAGCGTGGGGTCCGCCTGGGGAATCAGGGGCGAGCTGGGCACAGCCGTGTGCCCGTGCTCGGCAAAATAGCGAATGAAGCCTTGGCGAAGCTCGAACGCGCTCTGGCTCATACCGGCCTGACTCTCTCCAACGTCTCCTCGATCGTCTCTTCGCTGAACCCGTGGCGCCTCAGCAGGCTCTCTCCCCGAGAGCGACTCCATGAATTCCCGACACCCAGCCTCTGCTCCAGCAGCGTGCGTGCGAGCGCGCATTCGCTCAGTTCGCGATACACCTGCTCCACCGCGCGCGCCGCGATCACACGGTCAACCCCCTGCCCCAACAACTCGGCTTCCAGACGATCCCGCCCCACGGGGCGCCGCGCCAGCCTTGCCTGAGCCCACCGCAACGCGTAGGCCTCATCGTTGAGATACCCCCGCTCCCGGAGACGCGAGATCACGTTCTGGATTTGAGCCGATGATGCCCCCCCTCGGCTCAGGTACGCCCTCATCTGGGCTTCGGTTCGGTCCCGCCGGGCAAGGTACCGAAGGGCCGACTGCTCGATGAGGATAGCGGAGGGGACAGGAGACCGTCTAGGCTTGCAGGGAGGCACAGTGCCCTCGCGATCTGAACAGGCACGGGGCGAGAGGCTATAGGCTATAGGGAGATTAAGCACCTATTGCCCCTTGCCCCTCGCCTCGGGTCTTCAATTCAGGACACTGCACGTCCTGTATGGGGTCGCTTGTCATCGGCGCGAGCATCCGAACGCTTGTCTTCCGGACGTGCGTCAGGCCGCTTCTCGGCTGGCCGACTCGGGAGCCCCGCCATCTCGCGCAAGCGGGCCTCGATTTCCTTGGCCACTGGCAGGTTCGCCTTCAGGTAGTCCCTCACCGCTTCTCGCCCCTGGCCAAGCCGCTCACCCTTATAGGAATACCAGGCTCCAGACTTCTCCAGCACACGTTTTTCCACGCCAAGGTCCACCAGTTCGCCGGCCTTGGAAATTCCCTCCGCAAACAGAATATCGAACTCCGCCTGCTTGAAGGGCGGCGCCATCTTGTTCTTGACCACCTTGACTCGAACCCGGCTCCCCGTGACATCCTGACCTTCCTTGATCGACTCGATCCGCCGGATATCCAAACGGACCGACGAGTAAAATTTCAGCGCGTTGCCCCCCGTGGTGGTCTCGGGGTTCCCGAACATGACCCCCAACTTCATCCGGATCTGATTGATAAAAACCACCGTGGTTTGTGACTTGGAGATGGCCGCGGTGAGCTTACGGAGCGCCTGGGACATCAACCGTGCCTGAAGGCCCATGTGGGCGTCGCCCATCTCTCCCTCGATCTCGGCCCTGGGCACCAGCGCCGCCACGGAGTCCACGACAATGATATCCACCGCCCCGCTCCGGACCAGCGTTTCGGCGATTTCGAGCGCTTGCTCTCCCGTATCCGGCTGTGAGACCAGCAGATCGTCCGTGTTGACCCCCAATTTTTTTGCGTACCCAAGGTCCAACGCGTGCTCGGCATCGATGAACGCCGCGACCCCCCCTGCTTTTTGCGCCTCGGCGATCGCGTGGAGCGACAGCGTGGTCTTGCCCGAGGACTCAGGGCCGAAGATTTCGATCACCCGCCCGCGGGGAAGCCCGCCCAAGCCCAGCGCAAGATCCAGCCCCAACGACCCGCTCGAGATGGCCGGCACGTCCGCCAACACCTCGGCCATACCAAGTTTCATGATGGCCCCTTTTCCGTACTGCTTTTCTATCTGGGAAAGGGCCAAATCCAGCGCGCGTTTTTTCTCGTCCTTTTCGATTGTTCGCTCGGCCATGGGGTCTCCTTTGGGCTACGAAGTTTGCTCATTATACCCGACTCACCTCATGCTGCATAGCCTCATTCGCCACGCTGTGGCTCCTTCAACGGAATCTCCACGAGTCGGGTATAGACGGCTCCGGACGGGTGTAAGTCGCTTTTCATCAGGGCAACCGCGCGCACTTCGAGAGAACCCAGTTGTGCCGCGTGCGCCAATACCCCGCTCCCGCTCAACACCTTCCCCAACTCTCGAGAACGTTCCTTGATCCTGGCCAGCGTCAGGTGGGGACTGTACGGCTTCGCCTCAGCAGGAAATCCCAACGCAGTGAGGGCTCGGTCCACTTCCGCGGCCAGGCGAACAAGGGCCTCTACGTGGCCGGACAGCCCCAGCCACAGTACCCGTGGCGCGCGGGAGTCCGGGAACGCCCCGGCCCCCCCCACTTCAACCGAGAACCGAGGCTGCGCATCCGCCGCGAGGGTAAGCGCTTGTTGAATGTCTCCGACGAGCCGCTCGTCAATATCGCCTAAGAACTTGAGCGTCAGGTGGATCGAGTCGGGCCTCACCCACTGGATGCGGACATCCTGACCGAGGCTACGGAGTTCCCGGCAGATCCGATCTTTGATCTGCTCTTGAGCCCGAGCGATCCGCTGCCGGAGCTCCAGATCGATTTCAACCGCCACAAAGGCCCTGATCATGACCGCACGCGTGCGCCAGTGCGCACCAACCACCGCCGCAACATCTCTAACGCCGCCTGTGAGGCCCGCATCTTGATCGCCTGGCGGTCTCCATGGAAACGAAACTCCCGCGTGACGCTCCGATCGTTCTCGCCCGTATCCAGCCCCACATACACCAGCCCGACCGGCTTCATAACCGTTCCGCCGCCGGGACCGGCAATACCGGTCACACTCAATCCGACCCCGGCATGACTTCGAATGCGTATTCCTCTAGCCATTGCCGCTGCCACCTCGGCACTGACCGCCCCATGTTGACGCATGAGGTCCTCCGGGACCCCGAGCAACTCGATCTTGGCTTGATTGCTGTAACAGACCGCGACACGGTCCAGATACGTGGAACTGCCCGGCACCTGGGTCAACCGATGCCCGATCAAGCCGCCGGTGCACGACTCGGCCACCGCGAGCCTGAGCCCCTGATCGGCCAGATACCGGCCGACCACCTCTTCCATTGTTTCAGCCCCCTCGGCATAGACGTATCGCCCAATCCGTCTTCGTACGATCCTTGTCAGACGGTCGAGTACGCTCTCCCGAGCGTTCCGGCCTGCTTTCGGCGCTTTTGGCGTGCCTGGATGGGCGCCACAGGCGGTCAAGGTCACCGTGACTCCCAGGGGGGACGCCAACAGCCCGAGCCGAACACCGCGCCCCGCCCGAACAACTCCCTGAAGCTTCCCGTCCAGATCGGACTCAGGCAGGCCAAACGTATGAAGGACCCGGCGTTCAATGCGTTCATGCGCAGCCGATTCCGCGGCCAACTCGGGCGCGACGGCAAGGAAGAACATTTGCTCGGCTTCGGCAGGGACTCCGGGCAACGCCACGATCAAACAGCTCTTCCACGACAGACGAAAACCGGGCGCCGAGCCGACCGGATTCGCGAGCACCTCCGCTCCCTTCGGGATCAGTGCCTGACGAAGTTGCGCAGCGGTTGGAGGCCTTCCCCACGTTGCCAAACGCCGGCGCATCCCTTCCAAAGCTTCGGGCCGTCGGCTCAACGGGCACCCGGTTGCACGAGCCACCGCCTGCCGCGTGCGGTCGTCCACGGTCGGCCCCAGTCCCCCGGTCAGGACCACCACATCGGCGCGGCGAGCGGCGGTTCGAATCGCGGCGACGATATCATCCTCGACATCCCCCACCACCGATTTAAACCGAACCTCGACCCCGACTGGGCCCAGCCGTTCCGTGAGAAACAATGAATTGGTGTCCAGCCGCCCGCCCAAGAGCAGCTCCGACCCGACTGCTATGATTTCTCCGCATCGCATACGAGCTGCTCAACCGATTCTCTCAAGAATCCAATGGACCATGAGAGGCAATTCCGCGTCATTCAATCTGCGCGAAGTCCAGGTCAAACGACACTTCTCCGCCACCAGCCGGAAAAACCGAGAGTCTGGTTTTGGCACGCAGATCGAGGTCCGCGTAGGAGAAGGAGGCCACCACCTTGGCCCGGTACGCGGGAGGATTCGGCCAGACGGAGGTGCGTGAAGCGTGGCCATCGAACCGCACCTTAATCGGCTTGATCACACGTTGTCCCTGTGCCAGCAGCAGATAGCTGTCCACGGCGAAATTTGGACGGTCGCCGAAAATCAGGACACTGATCAACAACGACCGCTCTTCAAGAATCTGACTAATATCGGCTTCGGCGGGAGTCTCGGACCGCAGTGCGAAATGGGCCGACATCACCGTGAGACCGGCCATCTTGGTCATCAGAAATCCGCGAGGTTCCAGCTTGTTGGCGGAGCCAAACCATGCATAGAGACGGTCCGGCGGGATGCGAGCGGCCGCTGCGGCTTTTCCTCTCGCAAGAGCCGCTTCAATCTGGGACTGAGTGGGGTGATCTTCGATGGCCCAGCCTGTCCCTGGCCAAACGGAGACACCCGCGCAGACCCAGAAAACCGTCTTGATACTCGCCTCCAGACTCGCCCATTTTCTCAGCAGAAACGACCCTGTGCGCATGGCGTGAGGCGATAGCAGATCAGTTGAGTCCTGTCAACGTCTCACAGGATTGTGGCCGGCCATCCAACGTCAGCACAGGGCCAATTCCCGTGTTGACAAACGATGGAGGGAAGTGATAGGAAACGAACTTCTTGTTGTAATGTTTATGCTCTGGGATGAGGGAGGGGGCAATGGCCAACGCTGAGCAGTCCGCCAGGCGTCAATTCGTGAACTTCAGCTTTCATAAGGTGGATCCTGCTTGGCGCAGGCTGCCGGAAGAGGAGCGAAGCCGAGGCAAGCAGGAGTTCCTCAGGGTCGCGGAAGAGTATACAGCAAAAGTGATTGTCATCCCCTATACTCTGGTCGGGATCCGAGGAGATTGCGACTTCATGCTGTGGCGGATCTGCTACGAGCTGGAGCTGTTTCAGGAGATGATGTCCAAGCTGCTGGCCACGGGGCTGGGGAAATATCTCACCACACCGTATTCTTATCTCTCGATGACGAAACGCTCGATCTATGTGGACCATCATGTGCACGAAGGACAGGAAAGCAAACGGCTGCAAGTCATTCCCGGCAAGAGCAAATACATTTTCGTCTATCCCTTCGTGAAAACGCGAGAGTGGTACCTGCTGACCAAGGCGGCCCGGCAAGGCATGATGGACGAGCACATCGAGATCGGTCACCGGTATCCGTCAGTCAAACTGAATACGACCTATTCATTCGGGCTGGACGATCAGGAATTCGTCGTTGCCTTCGAGACGGACAAACCGGAGGACTTCCTGGACCTGGTAATGGAGCTTCGCCAGGCAGAAGCCAGCCGGTACACCGAACGAGACACACCCATTTTCTCCTGCATTATGAAGAGCCTGAAGGAAACGCTCGACACCGTGGGCGGGTAATCCAAGAGTCATTGTTTTCTTCGGTACGGCCTTCCGTCTGAGACGGAAGGCCGTACAGTTTCAACGGCGGTACATTGCGGCATGAAGGAGACAATTCCATGAAATGTCCGAGGTGTGCGGGGCTGTTGATCCAGGAAGAAATCCAAGAACACAGCGGCCGGTTCCATGGATGGCGTTGCATCCAGTGCGGGTTTCGGCTCGATCAGACAATCGCCCAGCACCGCCTCGTCGCCCAGGCTGAAGAGGATTCCAGCAAGAGTGAAGACTTTCCTGCAAACTGCTCGGACAATCTCCGCTCCGAGGCACCCAGTCGACTGAAGAGGCAGGCTGGCAGGGCTTAAGCCGCTTGCCTGACGGCCAAGCATACTACCGTCACCAGTTCAATCGCATGGCGACTGACGCCACGATCTCTCAACAGCCGTACCTTCTTCAAGCCTTCCTGTCCGCCGTGGTCCCAGGGCTGGGGCAAGCAGTCAAGCGGCAAGCTCGACACGCAATCGGGATCTTCACGACCAGCGTCTTACTCTTGGGTTGCGCCTGGTGGATCGGGCGGGCTGACGGCGTCGGTGCGGCCATCTTTTTTCTCATGCTTCTCGTCCTGCCGTGGTGGGCCATCCAGACGTACGATGCGTGGCTCCCCGCCACTCCAACCGCTACTGGGTTTAGAACCACCTTGAAGATTGTCTGGGCGCGCGCTCATGACGTCCGCTACCTAGGCGCGCTGTTCTTCCTCACCGCTTTCACGGACTTCTACATCATTGTCGCCAACCCCGACTACGCATTGACCGTTTTCTGCGCCAAGCCGGCCGGCCTGTGGGGGGCGCTCGCCAAGGCGCAATCTCCCACCCTGCACACACTCATCGGGTACGGGTTCATGCGTCTTCGCCGCTGGTCTCTTCTGCTGTACCTGGCCTATGCCGCCTTCGGACTGGTCAATGCCACCGCCAACTATGCCTGCTTTGGGTACGGCCGCGTCAGGACCGTCTTTCTGCTTACGCTGATCGCCTTTACTGCCTATATCCTATGGCGCCGCCGGTGTTTCTTGCCCGCAAATGCATTAGCCGCCCCCGGCTTTGACAGGTAGGGAGGGGTTGTGTTATCAAAAATGCTGACGCCCCTTTGGGGGAAGGTGTTTCCCGGCTTCAGTGAGGGATCACAAGGCAGAGCGTATGGAAGACTCAACTGAGCTATGCGCCATCAGGCACCGTGACGGATCCGTGAGTCTGTACGTGGACGAGGCCTACGCCATCGAGCGAGGCGTCGATCCCTCCAAGTTGGTCCGGGTCGAAATCCCCCGAGAACTGTATGTCAGCGGAACGGTTCAGCAAATTCGGGAGTTCGTGGCCACCTACCTGGAGTCACAAGAGAATGGCGCCGCCTAGCTCTTCTCTTCCCACCGTCAAGAAGGATACCGCTCCCGCCACTGTGCTGACCACGGAGCAGATTGAGGCCGTGGTCAACGCGCTGCCAGTGCAAGGGCGTATCATGCTGCGCTTGCTGTTGCTCCAATACCTGGACGTCACGCAGGAGGATATCGAGTTCGTGGCGGCGGATCGCCCGGATCCTCGCTTTCACTCCGGGGGCAAACCGGCAACCCCATACATCTCCCAGGAGACCATTCAGGGCATCTCAGATCGCGTGGCCCAATACCGGACGCAGGTCCGGCAAAAAAGGGAACGCACATGGCTTCAAATTGAGTGCTTGCAAAAACAGATCGCTCTGACGGAATCGCTGTGCACCCTGGTCGAGCGTCTCTTAACCACGCGGTTTGGGATGAACGACGGGGCGGTCAAGGAGCTCAAGCAAGGGGCCCGAACGGCTGTTCCGAAACTAGCGATCCGGGAACTGGATCGCCGTTGGGAGAAGGATGAGATCACGGAGGAGGATTACCGCAAGGAACGCCTAGGCATTGAGTACCAGCGCCTTCTGAAAAAGCTGGAGCGTGAAAGGAAGCGCCTGGAGACCGCCAAGCGCGAGTTCGCTGTGGCCGGCGATGTTCCTCTTCAGGATCACGAGATTGCCCACATCTGGGGGATTCCCGCCGGAAGCCTTGCGGCCCGCAAGGCTAAGTACCTCATTCAGTACCTTCAAGGGATCCAGGCCATACTCCAAACGCCCAGGCCCGCGACCGAGCAAGCCACCACGCCGCCGGTCGATCTGTGGAAAGAAACGTTTGCAGTCCTGTCACGCAAGCCTGTCCAACGCTCGGTGGCCGCCTATGACGGTCAAGAGGGTACCGAAGCGGCCTTGATCGACAAGCTGATGGCATTTGCAGCCGGCACCTTTCCAGAAGAAAACGAAACCCGCTTTTGGCTCTCCTTGGTCCAAGAAATCAGCCATGCCACCGAGTATGGAAGCAAACTCAAATCGCTCTTTGCCCTCCAACGGCTCTCCACGATCCTGGCCGAGATGGATACCTCGCCGGACGTGCTTGAACAAGACCTGCTCCTGCGCGTTTCTCCAAAACCGAAGGCGGTCGCCATTGAGTCGGCTCAAGAAACCAAGGGAACCGAACCCCAACTCGGTGAAATGGGTGAGCACGTCCTGAAGAGCTTTATGGGAGAGCAACATCCCGACCTCCACGGCCGTCGATAAGACAGTGGCGTGTCTTGAAATTCTCCGCTTCGACAGTATAATGCTCCCCAATGTGAGACTGCTGTGATGTCCACGCTCTCTCGACTCCGGCTGTTCGTGTTTGCCCGAGCCATCTCGGTGCTGGCGGCTCTTTTGCTCATGTCGGCACCAGGGCGGCTTTTGGCTGGCAGCATGCTGGAGATCACCGAACTGCTGTCCCACCCGGAACAGTACGACCGCCAGATGGTCGTGGTCGTCGGGCGAGTCTCCAACTTTCAAATCGCCACCAATCGTCAAGGGCAGCTCGCGTACGGTTTCTTGCTCAAAGACGTCAGCGGGACGGTCAAAGTGGTGGGATTGGGCAAAGCCGATGTCCGTGAGGGCGATCAGGTTATCGTCGAAGGCATCTTCAGCCGCCTTCGACAGACCGGCCGAACGATTGTTTACAATGAGATCAAGGCCAGCGTGGTTCGACCATTGGACAGACTCAACCCCGACTTAGTCGGGTGAAAGCTATTCCGACCTCCGCCTCTGCCTTCTGGTTAAACTTCATTTGCCACACATCGGTCTTACCCACCTATAGCAAGACGGCATTTCCACGTACGTCCTCTCTCCGGTTGAGACCAGCCGCAGCGATGTGCGAGTCGTAGCGCCGTAGCCGACGATCGACGCTGCGTGCCCCTTGACGTGGAGGCATGGCACTTGATACAAACTTTGCGTGTGGCGGTGTAGCTCAGTTGGTAGAGCAGCGGACTCATAAGCCGCGGGTCGGGGGTTCGATACCCTCCACCGCCACCAAGACTCATCGAACCCCCGACTGGGGGATTCGAAGGGGGTGTGCCCCTTCGCGGGGTGACTACGAGGGGGCTGGCCCTCTCGTAGGAGCTGACGAGGCGGCTTCAGGGCCGAGTCAGCGACGGAGGGGGTTCGATACCCTCCACCGCCACCAAACCTCCAGCAGCTTCTGGTCTTCACCTCCCCACCTGACCCGTTGAATGTTCATTTAGTTTAAAAACACCGCTTTGAATTCTTTCCCCTTCGGGCGTTGTGGGTGCCCACCTTTTTCTCTTTCATAGGTTTTTTGTTACTGAATGTTGGTGCGCATTGATGCTTTCAATGGGCTGAGGATACTATTTGCATAACCTTGACGTTATCTAACAAATTCGTCATTACAATAACTTACGTTA
>JACQQM010000076.1 GCA_016207025.1 Nitrospirota bacterium
CCACGACGCGCCCGTCCGCAAGGGCAATGTCCGTCCGATAGATCTCACCAGAGAAGACATTGACGAGGTGACACCCGCGGATCACCAGATCAGCCGGCTGTTCTCCCCGTGCCACGCTGATGCTTCGCTCCAACTCCATGATCTTCCCCAGCGAGTAGCTAACAGCAATTAGCCTATAGCGAATAGCTCCTTGCTGGTAGCTGCTCGCCGCTCTCTATTCGCGGCTTTTTTCAACCGCTCCTACATAGGGCAGGGCCCGTCCTTGCCCTCCCAGGTCCAGCCCATAGCCGATGAGCCACCCGTCCGGGACCTCGAAGCCGACATAATTGGCCTTAATCGCCACGGTGCGCCGAGCGGCTTTGCTCAACAACACGCAGGTCCGCAGCCACGATGGTTTACGAGGGACTAGGTGCTCTAGGACCAGCGACAGCGACGCGCCGGAATCCAGGATGTCGTCAACCACCAGCACCGCCTGCCCCGAGAGCTCGAGTCCGGTGTCCTTCTCAAGCTGCACAGGGTGTGTGGGATCGGTGCTTGGGCCGTAGTGAGAGACGAGCAAGAAGTCCACCTTCGGCTCAACACCGCAGCGGGAGAGCGCGCGAGCCAGATCGGCGAGAAACACAAAGCTCCCGGTCAGGAGCCCGAGCAAAATCGGCGGTCGCCCTTCCAGATCGGCGGCGATGACGCTGGCCAACTCGTTCACACGGGTCTCAATGGCCCGCTCATCGATCAGTATTCGATGCGGCAGCATGCGATGGAAGACCAGCACACAGCTAATAGGTAACAGCGAGTAGCGAATAGCTGCAGCTATTGGCTGTTCGCTATTACTGCTAGCTAGGCAGAATCCGGCGGAGGACCATCTCTACCGCTTCGTCCAACCTGGCCAGGCACCGGGCTTTCAGGTCGTTGGCCTTCACCCGCGCCCCCAGCACGATCCGCTCGGCCTCACGTTCCGCTTCCTTGACTCCCTCGGCCAGCAGGCTCTTTTTCCTCTCCTCAAGAACACGGCGCTTCTCGGCCAGGAGGGCCTCGGCCTGGACCCGGGCCCTCTCGAGGATCGCGGCCGCCTCCTGCTCGGCTGAGCGGACCATCCGTTCCACTTTGCGCTCGGCGGCCTGGATCTGCCTGAGAATCTCTGGCGACTGTTGAGACGGCTCCTCCGGCATACTTGCCTTCCTTCTAACCTGCTGATCCGGCTCAGGGGATTGAGGAGAGCAGGTCGAGGACATTCCTGATAGGAACGCCGAAGCTCGCGCCGCCGAAGCGTAGCATCCTGGCGGCGTTGACGGCGATGACCTCCCCGCGACTGTTGAACACCGGACTCCCGCTGCTCCCGCCGGTCGTTTGGGCATCGTAGATAATGCGCCCCGGCACAACATCCCCGATGTGGCCCTGGGTGGCGAGTGGCCGAATGCCGCCTCGGTCTGCAATGTCCCGAACCAATTGCCGCAAACCGTGGCCAACTGTCTTCATAAGGGTTTGCACCACCTTATCGTCCATCCTGGCCAGAACCCCCTCGACCCCAACCGGGTAGCCGAGGACGACCACAGCTTCACCCGCTACGCCCTGAGGCGCGGGTTTCCGAATCGGGATCGGCGTGATGCCCTGTGGGACCGGCGAGAGCCGCCCCAGCGCCACATCGCCGACGTCCGACAACCGGACCAACGATACTTCATGCGGTTCTGGCCGGCCGGGAAAGTAGGCGAGCATCGTCACCAGTTTCGGTTCTAAGCCGACTTTCATCATCTCGGCCCCCGAGGGGTCCATGGTCCACGGCTCCGTGATGTGGCGGTTTGTCACCATCAGGCCCTTGTCATCAATGACGAATCCTGTGCCCATGTTTTCCAGCAGCACGGAGGGCACGAGGTCAGGTATGCCCTTCTCGACGAAACCGTAGGCGACGTAGAGGAAGCAGACCGAGGAGCCGTACCGGTTGATCAACGTCTCGGCGCTGGAGCGCTCGATCTCCAACATCTTGAGACGTTGGGTCAGCGCGCGGACTTCCTCCGGCGAGGCGCCCTGTTGGCGCTGCTCCTCCAGCATCGCCACCAAGCGGCCGGTCTCGGTCTGGTGGGCTGAAAGGGTCTCGGATACGCGCCGCCGTTCCTCGGCCGTCTTCCGCTCGAGGTCGGCCTGCGTCTGTCGTGCTGATTCGAGTTCCTTCAACAAGACAGCCACATGCTGTTCGTAGGCCTGCCGCGTCGCATAGGAGTAATAGATTGTGCCTCCCGCCACGCCCGCCATCAGGACCAATAGGCCAGCTATGACCATTTGGGTCGCCCGCGAGGCATGATGGCGGACATCATAAGCGAACTGCCCCAAAAAGGAACCGACCGCCCCTCGCCCGTCCGCCGGACTCTCCGCCGCCACGTCCCGGGCGTCTTGCAGGATTTCACGGACCAACTTGCAGGCCACATATTCCTCGGGACGGATCCGAAAGCGCAGCTTGGGGCCGTTCGGCCCTAGCTGGATGAGGTCCTTGTCGGTGAGAGTCGCCTCGGAAACCGGCCTCTGGTTCACCAGCGTCCCGGCCTCCGGATCCCGATTGCGCAGGCGAATGTCGCACTCGGTCTGAAACAGCTCAGCGTGCAGCGGGGCGACGGGACGGCGTGCATCGACCGGAAAGACCACGTCGTTGGCGGGACTGCTGCCGAGCGTCAGCCGGGGACGGTCGAAGTACTGCGTCTCACCCCGGTGACTTCCTGAAAGATGGACAAGTGAGAATTTCATCCCGGTGATCCCCCCTTCGCTCCGGCACGCCGGTCATTCGTCCAGCCTAGCCGGGCTCCTGGCCTTCAGGTCGGTGACTTGCACGGCCTTGAGGATCTTTGGAGACCGTTGTAATCGATCGTCAGGCATAGATGATTGATGGAGCGAGAGATGTCAGGGGTCCGGGAATCAAGACAAGGGGCAAGGCTGTCGGCCACCGTTGAGGCTCCTCGAGTCCTAGGTCGGCCCGCCGCCTTCCTTCTCGACCTTTCGCTTCTTCGCCACGGCTTCCGCCTGCACGACAATCTTGCAATGCTCACAGATCGTCTCCGGTCCCGGCTTCCCGCAGATCAGACAGTTATGGCGCAATTCGAACGGTCGCTTCTTCTCGGCCTTCTCGGTCTCCTCGTTCTTCTGAATCTTCTTGTTCTGTTTGGCCATGATTCCTCCCTCTTCTGAGCCGTCCAAAGCCCACCATCGCGAATATCGTCCCTTTTTCGTTACAGCGTGGGCTCGACCCTGCTTCTCAGGTGCCGGTCTTGGACCCTGAGTAAGGCGCGTGAAATTCGACCACCGAGGGGTGTACCAGATTGGCGAAGTCTTGGTACCGGAGCTTCACCGCCGTGACGTGGGAGCCAGCTTGGAACACAATCTCCTCATCGGCCGCAAGGGCCTGGTCCACATACACCTCCAGCCCGTAGAGATTACCGAACGGCGGCATGGTGCCCAGTTCGCAATCCGGGAACAAACCCTTAAACTCCTCCTCGGTAGCTAATCGCACATGGCTGGTCCCAAAGACCTCTTTGAGTCGCTTGAGATCCAACTTCCAGTTGGACGGTAGGACCGTCATCACAAAGCGCTCGCCCACCTTCACCATCACCACCTTGGCCAACTCCTTCCCCGACACATGGAGCGCATGGGCAATCTCCGGGGCGGTGTAGGCCTCCTGGTGGGTCAAGACTTGATACTGAACCTTCTGCCCGTCAAGATAGTCCTTGAGCCTTCGTAAGATCGTCATGGCGACCTCCTTGCCGATTGAACGGCTGCGTTCACCGCGTAAGCAGACTGACTCCAGACTACCGCCAGGTCACTTCCTCCCAATAGAGTCGATTTCCATCCCGGCCGGGTCCGTTTCCCCGCCGGGAAGCGTGCGCTGCATTGGGTAGGGCACCGCGTGCGTTTTCGGGTTCCGGGATCGCTCCATCACCATCTGATCTCAACGGAGGTCTCATAGACAACCACAACGCGGCTTCAAAAGCTAGCTCCCATGAGCACCTTCAGGATCTTCGAGGTGTCTCCAGCTTCCAGGTGTCCGCCTCAGAAGAACGGATGAGGCGTCGTCACCCCAACTCACAGCGCAGCCGGTCACAGCGCAGCCGGCGGCTCTCCGGCATGCCCACGCATCCGCCACGCGCCATCCTCGTATACCAAGTAGTGCACCTCGTAAAACCAACTGTCAATGACCTCCCGCGGGCTAGGTTCCTAGCATGTCGCCCAGAGGCGCCCGTGCAAGTAATCTCAGCAGTGAATGGCCTCCCAGGTACCGCCGCAATTCGCGCGGACCTGGGCGAGACCCGTATTGACCGTTGGGCCGAGATCAAAGCGGATGACAAGACCGTCAGCCCTTGACCAGGTATGCGGTCCGTCTCATTTTCTCCTCCCTGCGCCTTGTGACGCTGAAAACCTAGCCACCCGATCATCGGCCCGATAAGTCATAGTTAAGCAAGGGGAATGCCCGGCAGATCTCCTGATCGAAGTCCCGCATTCAGCGTAAACTTCTGTCAGGGGGCAGGGCAATCCTGTGTGCCTGAAGGCGGCGCGTCGTAGCAAAAAGGGACAGGAAGCCCGTCGAGCTGCCCTGGAATGCCACGCTGTGGAACGATTAGGGCAGAACCTGAGGAGAAGGCGGAGGTTGAGCAGAGAGAGGAGAGTCTAGGGACTGCTTAGCCGATAGGCTCCCAAAACTGGTGCTCCTTGAACTTCTGAATATGCCGCGACACGTCGTGGAACTTGGCCGGCGTCACCACGTAGCAAAAGTCAAAGAGCCAATCCGCCGTTTCAGGCGGAATCCCGTGCTCGCGCGCCTCCAGCATATCCATGAACCGGTTCATCGTGGCGAACACCGCGGCCCCATCACCTCTCCGCAAGGAGACCCGCGCGACCTGGAGCTGATCCAGGTACGGTTCATATTTGGCTCCGTCATGATCGCCTTGGATCCCCTGTATGACCCGGACCGCATTGGCCATCGCATCGAGCCAATCTTCTCCGCCCGTCTGGTCGGTCGCCGGAATGGGCAAAAAGGTCAACCACGCTCCGAACGTGATAGATCCGACCCGCTGTAGGAGCGACCCTTTCATTGATTTCGCCTTTCCACTTTCGATGTCCTCGTTCAGCAGTGCTGTAAGCGCCAGGCGCAGTGACGAGGTCGCGCGCTGAACCCAGCAGCCCCACACGGTGGCCAGCGGTGCACGAGAGAGCGGTCTCAGGCGGGTTTAGGGGAAGACCACCCTCTCGTGTGTCAGGCCCGTCAGGCTGCGCGAGCCATGGGCCACTTCAGGCAGTGCTTGTCGCACGTAACCGGGCCGCCGTTGAAGGCCGAGCACCGGGTGACCTCATAAGGCATATCGTCGCTGACCAGCATCTCCACGACCACGTCTTTCTCATGCACGTCACAGTGGGTTGCTAGGGCGCGGGTGGACACACCGCGTTCCATCATACCGGCTCCTGCGGCCCAAAGGAGCAATGCTCCTGCGCCAAGGACCATGATCGGAATGAATGCGCCGTCCCCGATCGACCCGAAGCCCCAGCCGGCCTCTCTGGTGACTTCCGGTGCTGGCGCTAGCGCAGTCCGCTCACCTAGGCTTTTCGCAGCAGCCGCCGCGGCCATGATGGTTCCCTGAGACGCGGTGGGTTCAATTGCTTCTCTCTCAACCGCGAGGGTAGCGGCCAGTAGGGCACGCCCATAGTCCGCCTCCGTGGCTTCAAGTCGCCTCATGAGCCCCAGACTGCCGGCTACGATCATGCGGCCGAGCTCCGGCTGCGCCATCGCATCGGCTTGGCGCTCCCTCGCCGTGAATTCCGGCCCCTTCCAATCAGCCGGAAGCTTGAACACCTCTTCAAGATACCCCCGCCTCGTTTCCTTGGCAGCCGCCGCGCTCGCTGTTAACTCGGGAACGAACGCCGCCTTTTTGACCTGCACCTGCGTCAGTTGCATAATGGCTTCGCCCAGCGTCACCTGCGTTCGTTCGCGTTCCTCAGTGACGCGCGCCGGGGTCACGACCGCCTCATTAATGGCCTTCCCCAATTCCGACTGGAGGAACGCCGCAGAAGTGATCGGTGCAGGAGCGGCCAGCGGCTCTCGCTCTACCCCTAGATAGGCGAAGAAGAATATGGCGCTTGCAACAACCGTGACCCCCCCGGTCATCACGGCCATGTCTATGTGATCCAGACATCTCATGGATTCACCTCCCAAAACTAGCGAGTAGCTTGTAGCGAACCGATCGGAACTCTTTGTGCTATTCGCTATCAGCTATTTGCTGTTCGCTTTCTTTCGGTCACTCCTCCCAGAAAAATTTGTCCCAATCCACCGTTTTGTCCCACCACTCTTTGTGCCGCTTCACGTCATGGAGTGCTGGCGGTGTTACCTGGTAGCAGTAGTCCCAAATCGCGTCTGCTGCCTTCGCACTGATCCCGCCCTCCCGGGCCTCCAGCATGTCCATCAGGCGATTCATCACCACGTAAGTCCCAACCCGGTCACCCGTTCCGAAAAGCTCTTTTATAAGAGCTAGCTGATCGAGGTAAGTATCAAACTTTCCGCTTTCCCCATTAGCTTGGGCGATTCCCTGTTGGACAACCACAAACCCGGTGAGCTGCTCAATCCATCCAGCTCGGGCTTTCGGATAGTCCGCGTTGGCCGTCAGAGGGATGAGGAGCAACACTAGTCCTGCCAAGACCAGAAGCCAAGCGGCAACCAGCAATCTTTTGCTCACCACCCTTGGCATGGCCTGCTCCTCCCTCAGTCTGTTGAACCAACCCGTTACGGCACCACCCGGATGGTGCCGGCTCGAACGCTATCGGCCTGGTGAAGGGGACAAAAGAACTGATAGTGCGCCTCCTCGACACACGGCTCGGGCATCCTCTCCAACGGCGCAAGGTTCACCCGGACCTGGATGGTGTCCTCTGGCGCCACCGTGACCCGGAGGGGCTTCACGATCACTTCACCCTGTTTCTCAGCAACCTGTTCGAACAAACCGGGGGCTTCAAAGACATGGGTGCGAGCGGTTGGGTTATCCAAGACAAACACCAACCCCCTCTCCAGGTCTTGATCTCTGTGAATAACCACCTCGACGGGCAACCAGGTTGCAGACTCGTCTTCCATGTCCTGAACGATGAAGTGGACCATCTCTGCCCGGCTCGTGTGAGCAAAAACCAAGCTCCCTACCGCGAGGGCAAGACCGAACACCAGGGCTCTCGGTGTGCATCTGGTCATGGCATGCCTCCGTCCCCCCGCGGGGGCCTACGGAACCACATGAATCGTCCCGCCCAGATGGGCCTTCCCCTTATGAAGGGGGCAGAAAAACTCGAAGTCCTCGTTCACCGATTCTTCAATTCCTTCGAACTGCGCCGTGCTGACCTGGACGCGCACGCTGTCATCGGGGGTCACATTGACGCGCAATGGTTTCCTTGTGGTTTCCCCCTGGGCACCCGTGATCTCCTCAAACAACCCATGCGCCGCAAACGCGTGGGTGCGGTCCGTGGGGTTTTCCAGCACAAACGCCAAGCCGTCTTGGATCTCCGTCCTTTTGTGGATGACCACATCCTTCGGCACCCAGATGGCCCGTCCATCCCCCAGGCTCTCAGAGACAAAATGGAATTCTGCAGCCCCGGTCGCGTCGAACGAACCGTCACCAGCGACCAGGGCTGCAACGGCCACCATGACCACTGACAGGATGGAGAGGGGTCTGCTCATGGCGCCTCTTCCCTCTGCCGGCCCTCTGCCGACGGCCTATTCATCTCATCAGCCGCCGCCGATCTCGCCCTTGGTTTCGATGATGTACAGTTCCCCTTTGACTTCCGGGTGGATGTCGCACCAGATGACGTAGCGCGCGGTCTCGGCGATGCCCGTGACAGTATCGAACTTCGAGGGCATGGTTGAGAAGTGCAGCGTCATCGCCTTTCCCGGATCCACGTGGTACGACTTCAGGGTCTTCCCCCTGACCTCAGTGCCCTCGCCTTCCATGCGGACTGGCACCTCCTTGAACAGTGTCGAGGCGAACCCATGGGTGACGGTGTCCTGGTTGCGGACCACGATCGTCGTGTCCGCCGACGGTGTAGTAAGACCCACCGTCTCATACCCATGCTCCCTATCTCGAATGGTGATTTCCATCTTGTGCGGAGATGCTGACATAGCCCCTTTCTCCGCGGCATACACAGGATTTGGTTCCCCACCTGGCAGCATCATGGCCGCCAAGGCCATCGGAACCGTGAGGAATCTGGTGATATGTCGCTTCCTGTTCATAACACACCTCCTTTCCTTTCAGACCTCCTCTACTTTAAGCCGCCCCTTCACTTGCCTGTGGTCGGGACAGTTCATGTTCTCGCTTCCACAAACGCTACCTCCCGATCATCATTCGGCCCTGCGCTCGATGATGAACACTTCCCCTTTCACATCTGGGTGCATGTCGCACCAAATCACGTGCCGGATGAGCCGGCTGATCCCCGTGAGGGGGGCTTTTGCCGAGTCCTTCATGAAATGGAGCGCCATGGTCTTCCCCGGGTCCACGCGGAACGATGGGCCATCTTTCCCTGCGATCTGATACCCATCGCCTTCAAGGCGGACAGGCACCTCCTTAAATAAGTGGGAATAGAATCCATGAGTCACCCCATCTTCGTTGCGGACCACGATGGATGTCGGGTTCCCCTCACGGCCGTACCCCGTTACATGGAAGCTCATGTTCTTGATGAGCACCTGGATCGTGAACTCTGGAGGTTCCTTGCCTGGCTCCGCACCATAGATAGCGTCTTTCCCCACCCCCAACAGCACCATCAACGCCAGCGCGACGGGAACGAATAGAACTGTTAATGGACCTGCTCTGCTCTTCATGGGATACCTTCTTTCCTTGAACGCGAGTCAGACCCGCACTTGCCAGCTTCGTCCGGTTCACCAGGCTGGGAGGTCTAGACCGGAACCTTTATGTGCCCACACTCAAAGTCGGTTCCGGTCTGCCGCTCTCCTGCATTAGGCTCCGCCGCCAAGGTCGATCACGTTGTCGTCCCAGTAATCAAACCCGCCCCTTGACAGTTCAGGATTGTGCCGCTTGTAGTCATGGTACACGTTCGGCGTCACTTTCCCACAGAAGTCGAAGATCTCTTTCGCCGACCAAGTGGGAATGCCCCTTCCTTTCGGATCCCCTTGCAGCATATCCATGAGCCGGTTCATCGCCTCGTACGTCCATCGCGGATCGCCGCTATTGAAGGCCATCCGGACGACGCCGAGCTGTTCGAGGTAGGGATCATAGGCCCGCTCCCTTCCCTCGAACTTCGCGAGCTCCTGGTGGTACGTTGTCAGCTCAGTGATCTGATCGATCCACTTTCCTGTCGCAGCCTCAACCGTGAGCGGCATCAGCACCAAGGCCAATCCACCCACCAGGACCGCCATCGGAATCCTATGGTTCACAACCCATGTCATCTTTTATCCCCCCTTTCTTTTTCTTTTCTCCCGAAGAACTCCCAGTCATCGCGTACCGGACGAAGCCAGGATAGAATGGACGCAGTCTTTGCCCATTCGCGCCCTGCTCACCACACCGGTGGTGACGCATCCTGCGTCTTTTTCAGCCACTCGCGAGAGGCTCGGTCATGTGCTTTGAGATGCCGGCTCACGTCATGGTACGCTGCCGGCGTGACCCGGTAGCAGTAGTCCCAGATCGCATCCGCCGCCTCATCCCCGACTCCGCCTTCCCGCGCCTCCAGCATGTCCATCAGGCGATTCATCGCCACGTAGGTGCCGTGCTGATCGCCCGCGCGAAATAGGGTTCGGACCAGCACAAGCTGGCCGAGATACGGATCGAAGGTTCCCGCCGGCTCATAGGGATATGAGGCGCCCGCCCGCGCGATGCTTTTCTGGAGCAACACGAACCCCGTGAGCTGGTCGATCCATGCTTCCTCGTGGTACTCGACCGGAGGTGGCATCAGGAGCAGAAGCACGAGCACAACGCCGACGCCCACCAGTACGGCCAGCAGTTGTCTCTGGATTGCATCTTGCCTCATGGTTCCTTCGCCTTTTGGATTCCTCGTTTCCGCCTTTCCGAATTCTTAACTATGGTCCGCTTCCGCTGAGACTCTCGTCGGTGAGGAGCCGGCGAGGATGCGGGTTGTTCATGATTTTAGGTTATGCCGGCGGGACTTCTGTGACAATGAGACGGGTGTATCATTTTTTCTAATGAGGCAATCGCACTAGTCTTGGGTCAATGATCACCTGTCCCCGATCAGCAGAACGCTGAACGCCTATCGGTGGTTGCTGATCAGCGGGACGGGGCAGATGGGATAAGCGGGACCTTAGGAGGAATGTACGCCGGGATGGAACGCGGTCGCGAGCGCCTGAAGGCGGTTGTGGGCGCCGAGTTTTTCGAGAATGTGCTGGATATGATTGCGCACCGTCGCGGGGCTGATGCACAGGGCATCGGCGATGCTCTTGGTGTTCTTCCCTAATGCGAGCAGACGCAGCACTTCGCGCTCCCGTTCGCTCAGGGGAAGGGCCGTCGGGATCTCCGGCGGCTGGTCCGCGTGCGGGTCCGGACCCGGGGACGCGACGCAGGACAGGGCCGTATGCAGTTCGTCAACCAACTGGCGGACTTTGGCTTGCTTGGTGATATCCCGGAACAGGTGGGCTGCCAGAAATCGGCCCTTCTTCTTGGAGGGGACGGGGAGGGAACTCACGTTCAGCCAGATCATCCGGCCGGCCTTGGTGTGAGTCTGCATGTCAAAGTTGCGCACCGCCCCGCCGCAGGCAACCCGCCTTCCGATCGAACAGGTGGCGGAACAAAGGGGATGCCCGCCCAGCGTCTCCCCCCGCAAGACGTCGTGGCAGGGACGGCCCATGACTTCTTCAGCCCGGAAGCCCAGCAGGCGTTCGGCGGCTCGATTCCAGAACACCACCTGGCCGTCCTGATCCACCAGCATGGCGCCGTCGCCTGTCCGGGCCAGCATGTCGGTGACTTGCTTCATCCCCGGCCCTCTTTAGGATTATCTTACACTTTTTTGATGCATCCGGCGTGCCAATTCCGCTTCGGCAGGCACCACCGCAACGAGACTTCCTGCAGACGCCTGGCTTGGGATTCCAGGCTCGGTTTGGGGCATTGTGCACCATCGGGTGATCGCCACCATGTGGTGATTGTCATCAGTGATCCACGCCTTATCTGTGCTGGCGTCCGGTTTGCCCAAGACACTGTAGAAAGTCCTACGGTTCGCAACCCAAACGCAGTGGCATTCTCCTTGCCACCGTCTGTAACCTGATGGGGAGGTCCATTACCTGATCAACGAGGACGGCACATGGCGGATCCGCGGGAACGCCGGCGAGACGCCGCCGGTGTTGCGGTTCGGGACCGCCCCCCATCCGCTCTTCTAGAGCGTCTATCGCGTCGATAGCGTGCGGCGTCCCTAGCGTCCTTGCGGCTGACGCAATGACGCAAGAGACGCAAAAGACGCTACAGGCGCAACAGACGCGCACGGCGGTGTTCACGATGATCGTGCTGGATGAGCAGGACCGGCTGGCGCTGAGGCAGTTTGTGCGGGTGCTGGAGGAGAAACCGCAGCCTCGGCAGGGCCCACTGCAGGAACTGCGCTATAGTCGGCATCGTTCATCGCAGCGGACCCCATCAGGTCGGAATAGTCACGCCCCGGTCTGATGGCCTCGTGCTGCCCGGGATTCGCCGTCGAACAGTCTCACTTTTGTTTCGTGCCGCTTGCCGGGAACCGCCGGAGACCGACCCGCGCGGCGATCTCGTGCAGTTTCTCGTGGATCGATTCGTTGTTGTACTCCTGGACTTCGCTGAGAGCCGTCGAGAAATCGGTCAGCGCGACCAGCCAAGCCTGCAGATTCTCCAGCGTCGCCGGCTTCGTACGGGCCTGCTCGATCCGCAACGAGGCCTCAGTCAGCCTCGCCACGGCTTCCTCCAGATGTTTGGGAACCGCCATGTCTAACCTCCCTTTCAACCGATGAGCTGTTATGTCACCGCGATGGCCACGGATCTCGGATCTGCTCGGGGCTGGCTCGCCTAGGCCTTCGCTCCGTACCGACCTCGCAACGGCACGTAGAGCACCTCGCAGATGATCTCCCGGGTCAGCGCGCCCGCGCGCTTATGGTGCAGGACGAGCTGCTGGACGTCCCGCTCCGCGATCGGCGCGATCAGCCTGCCTCCTTCCGCGAGTTGTTCGACGAGCGGAGGCGGCACGGCTCGACAGGCGGCCGTGACGCAGATCCGATCGTACGGCGCCTGCGGCGCATAGCCGAGACCGCCATCTCCCAGCACCAGGATGATATTGCGGTACCCGGCCCGGTGCAGATTCGTCTTGGCATATTCATAGGTCACGGGGTCAATCTCGATCGAGACCACCAGTCCCGCGGGCCCCACGATTTCGCTCGCGAGGGCGGCGCCGTACCCGGACCCGAGCCCCACTTCAAGGAATCGGTGCCCCTCGTCCAATCCCAGGGGCTCGTAAAACAACGGGTAGCTGTGTGGACAGGAGACGGTCGCCCGTTCGCCCGGCAAAGGCAGCGGGACTTCCATGTACGCATAGTCCCGGTATAGCGACGGGATGAAATCCTCCCGCGGCACCTTCATCAGAGCCTGCCTGATCCGTTCGGACCGGAGAAACCCTTGGGCAAGGAGCCATCGGACTTTCTCTTCCCGTTCCCGTTTCAATTCCTCCCGGCTCTTGGATGCAGCCTTGGGAGGAGGAAGGATCCAGCCTTCCATCGCGTCGCCCTTGTGGCGTGCCACGCCTTCACGTAAACGAAGTGTGCGGCGCTCACGCCCAGTGGTTGAGGAGGTGAGCAAGGGCAGTGCCACCGCCAGAATGGCCGATGGCTGATGGCTAATGGCTTATAGTCCGTGCACTTCTGGCTTGTGCCATTTGCCATAAGCCATTTGCTATTGGCATCCAATCTTGATGGGGGAAATCCCGCCACAACCTCCGTCGGCTCGATGTAGCGAAAGGCCACAGCGATTCCTTCCGGTCTGCATGAGTCGAACGTCCGTGATCGCGTGGCCTGAGCCCAAGGCTCGTTTTCCGCGCAGATGGGAGAGGGCTCGCAATGGCGCTTCCGTCCTGTGTCTCGCAGCGCGCTCTCCCCGCATGGCATCCCTCTTGCTCGATTCAAGG
>JACQQM010000063.1 GCA_016207025.1 Nitrospirota bacterium
ATCAGCAGAATCCCGCTCGACTTTTCCGAGTCGAAAAATTCTTGGAACGTGTTTGATAAGTTTCGTTGGACAACGCCCATAGTCGTCTTTAGATGAGAGCATCAAATCGCACGGATTTCATACGGGACTCATAACGGCTCGCGGCTCAGCTGCGCCGCGAGTGCCCCACCTTACCACCGACAGCAGGCCGCGCGTGCGAGAAGCACGAGACTCGGCGGCCGGAGGCTACCCGCGCCGCACGCCACCGACCGCGGCCGTCACCTGCAGCCGCTTGTTAGGCGGCGGGATCACTGCGGGTCGATAAGCCGGATGCTTGCACCTTTGCCCTTGAAGGTGCCCGTCTCGGTTCCAACGAAGAGCGGAAGTCGGTAGTTGAGGCTTGTGAACACATAGGCCCGCATTGGGGCCCCGCATTGGGGCCTGGTCTTGCATTACGACAATGTATGATTGCAAGACCTGGCCCTCTCTTCTCGGTGCAAGTGAGGGGTTGGCCGCTTGGTTATTGCCCACCTGTTTCCCATCAGACTTTGGGTTCTGGCTGGGTGGTACTCAACGGTTCAATAATACGCGTCAGGATTGGCCCTAGTATGGCTAGAAACAACACGTAGGCCGTCGACAACGCCCCTAACTGTGCTTCAAGCCCTGCGCTTACACCCAATCCAGCAATTACGATAGAGAACTCGCCGCGTGCTATCAGGGCCGCTCCTGCTCTCAGGCCGCCCAGTCTGTCTACACCGACACGACGGGTTGCCCACCAACCAGCAAGGAGTTTAGTGAGCGCCGTTAGAACGCCTAAGCCTACAGCCGCCAACAGAACCGGCGGCAGTGTGGCCGGATCAACCTGCAAGCCAAAGAACAGAAAAAAGATGGCCGCAAATAGGTCACGCAGTGGGACAAGCAGTTTATGAGCTCGTTCAGCAATCGGCCCTGACAAAGCGATGCCGACCAGAAAAGCTCCCACCGCGGCTGACACGTGTAATCGTTGTGCTATGCCTGCTAAGAACAGCACTAAGCCAAATGTGGTAAACAGTAGCACTTCATCTGACTGATGGGCGACTAAGCGGCTCAGCACTGTGCTGTAGCGGACGGCGACGAACAGCACTGTGCCGACAGTCGCCAGCGCGACGAAGGTGGAGACTACCGCCGCCGCCAGACCTTGACCTATGATGAGCACAGCCACCAAAGGCAAATACACCGCCATGGCCAAATCTTCGAGCACCAAGATGGAAATTATAGTTGGTGTTTCTGGGCTACTCAGTCGCCCCAGTTCCGCCAAGAGTTTCGCAATCACGCCGGAGGAAGAGATGTAGGTGACACCGCCCAGCAACCAGGCCGCGAGTGGGCTCCAGCCCAACAGCAACCCGGCAATCAATCCGGGCGGAAAGTTGAGCACAAAATCAACAACGCCCGCTGGCAGTCCAGAGCGTAGGTTGGCACCCAATTCTTCGCCCGTATATTCCAAACCAAGCATGAAGAGCAACAAAACAACGCCAATCTCCGCGCCGACACGCACGAAATTTTCGCTAAACTGGAGCGGTAGTAACCCACCATTGCCGAACGCGAGGCCTGCGACCAGGTATAGCGGAATGGCTGAAAAGCCCCACCAGTTCGCCAGCCGGGCTAGAAGAGCCAGGCTAATAACCGCAACTCCCAACTCAATAAAAACCAGCGATATATCAGTGGTCATGTTGTCGGTTTCTAAGAAGGGTATTTGCGAAAAGTCTTCTAATACACCGTTGTGTGTTCAAGCCAATGCGCGCATTGCACCAAACGTAGCGGCCCAACGACCAAGCTCACCTGCCGGGGCCGCTGCGAGAGCTTGATGTCGCGCGAAACCAATATTGCGGCCCCGTCAGGTGCAGCGCCTGGTTCGGCGGCGGCTGGGAGTTATCCGGCTCGTCGCCGTTTGTCCTCAGGATTCGAGACCAAGAATCGGCGTATCCAGAAGGACGGGACTGAGGGTCAGACTCGACTTTTCAGAGCTACGCATCCCCCAGCCCGGGGCGCCCATTGCTCCGAGGGATGCAGCGGGCCTAAGCAACGGGTGATGCCGAACGCGTGAGGCCCCACCGCCACATCAACTTCCCCTCCCACAGGCTGGGATGGGAGGGATGAGCCTCGAAGGCTGGCGCGATAGCGGGAACGAGAGGTGGAGGAGGAATGCGGCTGTCCCTGCGCCGTTCTGCTTAGTCTGATAAGGCGCAGGGGCCAACAGTACGATAACCGGGAACTGATCGACGTCAACGCATCATCGCGATTCACCCGTTGCATTCGAAGGCCAACGGGTACCCGGCAGGGTCGCCCTCCGTCAGCCCAGCCTTTCCCTAATCCTGCGTGATTTTCGGTTCCGAGACCCGCTTGAAGTACACCAGCAGATCGCGCACAGACACAAGTCCCACCAGCTTCCCGCCCGTTGTGACTCCCAGGTGCCGGACCCCCAGATCCCCCATCATGTCATGGGCGTCCTGAACCGTCCGGGTGGACTCGATCGTCACTATCGGTGCGGTCATGATACTCTGGACCATCACCGTGCCCAGATCCTTTCCTTCCGCCACCGCGCGTCGAACGACATCCGTTTCGGTCACGATGCCGACAAGATTGCCGCCTTTCTCAACAAACAGCGAACCCAACCGCTCATCCCGCATCCGTTTGGCCGCATCCCGCACGGTCGCGTCGTGGGCAATCTTCTTCAATTCTGTGCGCATCACCTGGATCAAGCTCGACATTGGCTCATCTCCTCTTCACGAATCATTACGAATCACGTCACCGCCAGCACCAACTTGCCGAAGATCGCCCGGCTGAGCATGCGCTCCTGCGCCGCCCGAGCATCCTTCAAAGGAAACACCTGATCCACCACCGGCTTCAGCCTGCCCTGCCCCATCAGAGCGGCCGCCTGCACAAGTTCGGCCCTGGTTCCCATGTAGGAGCCCTTCAGCGTCAACTGACGTGAGAACAGGTATCTGAGGTCCAGCTTTACTTCGCCGCCGGTGGTGGCGCCGCAGGTCACAAGCCGCCCTCCCCTGGCCAGGGACAAGAGGCATTGGTCCCACACTTCCGGGCCGATGTGCTCGATCACCACGTCCACGCCTCGACCATCGGTCAGCGACTTGACCTGTTTCATGACATTCTCTTTCGCGTGGTTGATCACCTCGTCCGCGCCCAACGCCTTGGCTTTGGGGAGCTTCTCGTCCGAACCAACGGTCGTGATCACGCGCGCGCCTGCCAGCTTCGCCATTTGGACCGCGACGCTTCCCACACCGCTCCCGGCTCCCATGACCAAGACCTCCTCCCCCGGTCGAAGACCAGCCAGGCTGAAGAGCATGTGCCAGGCGGTGACCGATACCAGCGGAAAGGCGGCGGCCTGCTCGAAGGTGAGCGCACCAGGGATGGGGATGACATTGAGGACGGGCACCTTGACCAGCTCCGCATAGCCACCGTTGACTTGCGCGCCAAGAATTTTGAACGACGGGCAGAGATTGTCCCGTCCGGCGAGACACATCTCGCATCGCCAGCAGCTTAATCCCGGGGACGCAAAGACACGGTCTCCCACGGCAAACCCGGCCACTTCCTGGCCCACCTCTTCGAGCACGCCGGCCACGTCGCAGCCGGAGATATGCGGGAGCGGAATCTGGTACGAAGGGATGCCTTGACGAATCCAAATGTCGAGATGGTTGAGCGCGCAGGCCTTGACCCGGATCAGTGCCTCATGCGGAGAGATCCGTGGCGGTTCGACGTCCTCGTAGCGCAGACGCTCCGGGCCGCCATGTTGATGAAACACGACCGCTTTCATGTTCCGATGCGCTCCCGTTCGCTAAAACGTGAGCGCCCCCTCCATCATCATCACGACTTGTCCACCCACTTTGACGGCCTGGATCGCGTCGTCGTCCGATTCAACCTGGATTAGGATGCGGGAAGGCCGATCAAGTTCATAGCCTTGTTCGGCAACAATTTCGGTTGTGGGCCCGACCTCTACGACCCCATTCTGAACCAAATAGGCGCCCAATGCGCCGCTGGCGCTCCCGGTGGCAGGGTCCTCCACCACGCCGACCGCGGGCGCGAACATCCGGGTGTGGACGGTCGAAAACTCCTCCACCGTCACGGTGGTGAACACCATGATCCCGTTGACCCCGTACCGCTCGCAAAGGTTCTTGATCGCCGTCACGTCGGGAACGATGGATCGGACGGCGGTCAGCGTCCGCACGGGGACGATCATGACCGGTAAGCCGGTCGAGACTACCTCGACCGGGAATTTGGTCCCAGTGATCAGGCCCTTGGACAGGCCGAGCGCCTTTGCAATCTCGAACAGATCTTCAACCGGTTCAACCGGTCCCAGAAATTGGGGTAGCGGCTGGGACATGACCACTCGGTCGATCTCGCCCTGCCGCACGTGCAGCTCAACCGGAAAGACGCCGATATTGCATTCGTGCAGGACGCGAGTCACCGGTTCGATGAGAGTCAGCCGTCCCAGCTTCCCGAGCACAAAAAAAGCGCCCAGAACGGGATGACCAGCGAACGGGATTTCCTGTGTCGGCGTGAAAATGCGGACCTTTACCGCTGCCGCAGGATCCATGGGCGGCAGTATAAAGACGGTCTCGGAAAGATTCATCTCTCGCGCGATCTGTTGGAGTTCCAAATCGCTGAGCTCAACTGCGTCCGGGACAACGGCAACCGGATTTCCGCCGAAAGGTACATCCGTGAATACATCCGCCTGATAGAACTTGAGAGTGCGCCGCTCGGGATTCATGACCGTGGGCGTACTGTAGGTCAGCGTATGCCCATTGTCAACGAGGTGAGAACGGGTGGAACCCAGTGGAGCGTTGAGCTCACTGTCGGGTCACGCCGGGGTGGCGAGGGCTTCGTAGGTTTGCATCAATGGATTCCTCAGATAGTCTTCAACGTAATTCTTGAGATACCCGTGCCGGTACAGTTGTTTATTGGCAAACCGCGTGTCCACTTTGTGGAGCACTTTCACCTTCACGCCAGTTTTTCTGGTGAACTCCTCGAGCGTGACGCCGGCGATGTCTCGATAGGGCCCTCGCCCGGATTGCATGACGCATTTGGGAATATGCAGAATTTTTTCATTGGTCAGCCGTCTGGCGATATCATCGAACGTGAGCAGAACCGTACAGTCAGAGTCGCCACCGAGCGTGGCGTTGGGCACATAGAAGAACCGCGCACGGTTCTTGCGATACATGGTGAGGATCTTGCAAACGCTCCCGGCCATCACGACGGTGTCCTTCTTTTCAAGTTCCAGTGAGTCGAACATGCTCACGATCCGCTTCCGGTTCAGGAATGCCGTGATGTAGGCCTCCGTGTGGATTGTGGTTGTATTCGGGAGCCCGGTATCATAGACGCGCTCCGCCTCCTGGGGCAGGTACTTGCGCCCTTGCCGCATCAACGCCACGGTCTCTTCTTTCAGGCCCCGCACCGGCGTGAGGCATCCCATCCAGAGCACGCACTTCTGATTGACCCGCGAAATCGCAACAGCGTCTTCGGACATCGTATGCGCGTCGAGGGCATAAAAATTGGCCGAAGAGACCGCCGGGCCATCCAGTACTTTCAAGAGATGCTTGACGGCCGGAGCGTGTGGCATGAGTTTCTGCCGGTATTCGCCGAGCGTGATGACCGACAGCTCGAAGTTGATACGACCCGGATACTGGGCGGCGAGTTGGTGGATCTTGGGGACGTGGACGAACCCGACCGTAAAGAATGTGATGTTCTTGTCCGTGAACTTCAGGAAATCTTCCACCCATTCCATCGCCTGGGGATGGAGAAACAGGTCGGTCCACTCCATATACTCGTTGCCACCGAGGCACCAGAACTGCAGGGGATCGGTTGGCTTTTTGTTGATGTAGTCGAGAATGTATTCCCAGTCCTCTTGCGTGGTCTTGGGAGGCTCAAGCGTCTCACGGTATGAGTGGTCGATCTCGTAGCAGAATTCGCACTTCACGGGGCAGCTCTTGCCGAGGCTGATGGGAATTTTCCCGGCATCCATCTCGTGGCGGAGCACCTCGTGGTAATCTTTTCCCTTGAAAATCTTGGTTGGTTGGATCAGCGGAATCAAAGCACGCACGTCAAATGTGTCCCACGATTATCGCGGCTCGCTGTATGAACGGTCGGACTGAGTTGACACCCGGCGACCCCCTTTGCCACACTGAGGAACGCTGCCTGCCTCTGCTCCATGAGTCACGCGGTTGAGATATGAGGCAAGAAGACATTGACCGGGCCCTTCAGGTTTTTGGCCTGACGCCGCCATTGACGCGTGAGCGGCTGGAGCAAAAGCGCCGCGAGCTGTTAGCCATGTGGCATCCACACCGCTACGCTAATTTGACGAACAATCCACGAAAATACATGCAGATGTACAAGAAAGGTGAAGTAATGACGAAGGAAATTCACGCGGCCTACGAGGTCTTGAACGCCTGGCTGGCCGCCCGACAGAAAGATGAGATCTAATAGCTGATAGCGAATAGCGTATAGCAAAATGCCGGAGCATTTTGCTATCGGCTCTCGGCCATTTGCCATGAGCCATTAGCCATAGGCTCTTGGCTTTCTACGTCACGGCGTGGCTGACCACGCGGGTCATTGATGGTTCGCCTTCTTTCCCCGCTTCGGCGTCGCCCCTCGCTACGGGCCAGGTCACGAGACCGGACACGCTGCCCGTCGAACGAGCCGCCTCCCTGTCCCTTCGCTTCGCATAGATTTGCGGCAACAGATTGGTCCCGTATTTGGAAATGTACAGGAACACGTGTTCGCGGGCATTGACCCGCACGGCCCACGGTTCAAAATCGTTCTGGTAGAACTCCTCGCACAGTTGCATGGCCTCAAGGCACGAAATCCCGACCGGCTCGTTGAGCGTGTAGTAGTAGTCGAGCGGGAGGTCGTACTCCTCCTGCTTATGGATCGTGATCCCGAACTTCTCGGGATTGCGAACCATCGGCGTGTGCCGGTAGGCCACGAAATAAAACAATTCGACCGAGTGGATATGCGGCTGATTGTCGAGAAGAAACTGCCTGGTTTCTTCGGCCTCTTCCCGCGTCTCGCCGGGGAACCCGTAAAATGCCATCACGTGATTCCAGATCCCCACCTTGGCGGCTTCCTGCAGGTTATGCTCGATCACGGATTTCTTTACGTGCTTGTCCATCAGGCCGAGGACCCGCTCGTTGGCCGACTCCATCCCGTAATACAAGGTACAGCATCCGGACTGTGCGGCGAGCCGCCAGATAGCGGGATCCTGGAGGGTCTCCTCGAACCTGATCAGGGTCGTCCACTTGATCCCGACATTCTGTTCCACCAGCAATTGGGAGACTTTCTTGAACAGCGCGGGCGGATAGGATTCATCGGCGAACAGGAAGTGATCAGCCTGGTATTTTTCCTTGAGCGCCCTGAGCTGCCGGACGACGTCCTGTGCGGGCAACCCCCGGTACTGATCAAAGTAGCCTTGCCCGTGATCACAGAAGGTGCAACGCCCCCAGTAGCATCCTCGTGTGGCCAGATACGGAAGAATGCGCACCGGGACGAAGTAGCTGTCGAGCGGTAGCCCGTCGAAATCAGGCAGCGGGAGCGCGGCGGTCTTCTCGGTGTAAATTTCCTTGTTCACATGGATGCCGGAGTCGTCCCGGTACATCAGGTTGGGGACCGTGTCCTTCCCGCGCTGGCCGCCGAGCGCCTCGAGCAGCCACAACAGGGCGTGCTCCCCCTCATACAGAATCGCCGAATCAAACACGGAGGTGAAAAACCGCTCATGCTTCGGCAACTCTTCTTGGAGGCGGGTGATCACGTTTCCGCCGACCGTCACGTGGATGTGCGGGAAGGTCTCCTTGATCATTTTGCAAAAAGTCAGTCCGGCCAGGAGCTGCATCTGTGTGCCGATCGACACGCCCACGAGGTCCGGCGCCTCCTTGCTCAGCGCCGAAAGTACCAGTTGCCGGCAGATGTCTCGGTAGACATTGACCTGCTCGTCATCCAGGCAGGCAAAGACCTCGCGCGAGACGCCGGGACGGTAGCCAAGATTGCTCTCCATCGGGTAGAACACCAGCGAGGCGGGATAATACGCAGCCGAGATGTACTGCATGACCTCCCGAAACGTGTTCAGCGCTTCCCCGAGCTTATCGGCATCGTAATAGTCCTCGCTCCTGACGACGTGTTTGGCCGCTAGGGCCCGTTCGGCTAAATCAAAGACGTCCACATCGGATGCCGCGTGGATGCAGGCCTTCTGGTCGGTCTCGCGGCTCGTGAGTCCTTCCGTCAGCTCCTTGGCTTCCAGCGTGCGAAGCTGCATGGCCATGCGCGCCTTGATCCAGATCAGGAAAGCGTCGCTGAAAAACAGGTCGTACATTTCGATGTTTACGTCCTTTTGCACAACTTCGTGTCCGTGCTGGCGAAGGACGGCCGTGAGGCTGGGGAGCGCGAGATACGGGGCGGTGGGCACCCATTCCGGCGGGAACAAGAGCATCGCCTTCAGCTTGCGGACACTCCCGTGTCCCTGCTTCGGCGCCGAGCTATCAATCTGGATCAGTCCGGTCCCCATACGTCGTGCAGTCCTCAGCAAACTTTGCTGGCCACCGTGCTCATCTCCCCCGCGCCGACCTCGGGGGGCCTGAACTGCAGCATCGGAAGTTTATTGGTGCCGTAGCGAGCGACGTAGAGGAAGTTGTACTCCCGGATGAATACCCTGAGGTCCCACCCGGAATAGTGATTCCGTTCGAATTCTTCAAACACGCGCTCCGCCTCTTCAACGCTGAGCCCCTCCCGGACGGTGTAGTAATAGTCAAGCGCCAGATCCCATGCGGGATTGACGTAAGGCGTGACCCCGAACTTCTCGGGATTCTTGGCCACCGGCGTGTGCTTGCTCAGGTCAAAGGTCCCGAAACCGATGGAGTGCACCAACTCCCGGTTCTCTTCGAGAAACCGAATGGAGTCGAGCGCGTCTTCCCGTGTCTCACCCGGGAACCCGAAAAAGCCCATGACATGGTTCCAAATACCGACGTTCGCGGATAGCGCGAGGCTTCTGTGGATGACCTCGGTGGTCGTGGCCTTGTCCATGAGCTTCAGGACGCGCTCATTCCCCGACTCGAACCCGAAATGCAGATACTTGCACCCGGAGGCCGCCGCATCCTTCCAGACCTCCGCCTCGAGCAGGCTCTTTTCGAACCGCATGTGGGTCGTCCATACAAGGTCGAGATTGGTCTCGGCAAGTTTGCGCGTCAGCTTCCTGAACAGCGCAGGGGGATATGACTCGTCGGTGAAGTGGAAGTACCGGGTCCGGTAGATATTTTTTAAGTGCCGAATCTCGTCGATGATCTGGTCGATTTTTTTGGTCCGGTAGCCGGCCGTGTATCCCTCGCCGTGATCGCAGAACTCGCACCGGCCCCAGTAGCAACCACGGGTGGCCAGGTAAGGCAGGATTCTGTCCGGGACAAAATATTTTTCCAACGGCAGACCCTCGAAGTCCGGAGGCGGCAGGGAGGACATGTCCTCGGCATAGGTCAAGGGCGAGGTGTGAATCCCGACGGCGTCGCGATAAATCAGGTTTGGAATGCCGGCCAAATCGCGTCCGGCTCCTACCGCTTCGACCAACTGGAGGAAGGCGGTTTCGCCCTCGTAGATGACGGCGCTGTCGAACAGGGCGAACAGATTCGGCTTCTCGGGCAGGACGTCACGGAGCCGCGTGACCGTGTTACCCCCGATCGTCACATGAATCTTCGGGAACTGCTCTTTGATCAGGGCGCAAAACGTCATGGTGGAGAACAGTTGCTGTTGCAACACGATCGAGATCCCAATGACGTCCGGTTGTTCGGCTTCAATGGCTGGCTTTAGGAGGTGCTCAAACACGTCGCGGTACACATTCACCTGGGTATCCTGCACCGCATCCAGCACCTCGGACGCTACAAAGACCTTGTACGACAGATCGGTTTCCATGGGCGGCATGCAGATCCGCGCAGGGGCATAGGCCAGCGAAATCGTGGAGGTCACTTCGCGGAAGACATTAATGGCCCATTCCAGCTTGTCCGCTTCATAGAACTCCTGGCCCTTGACGATCCGCTTGGCGGACTCGGCTTTCTGGGTCAACTCCGTGATTCGATCGCGCGTGCAGTCGCACAGCGCGAGCTGGAGATCTGTCTCCCATGCTTCCAATTCCCGCTTCTTCGACAGTTTCCGCAAACGATCGAGCTGCTGAGGCACTTTCTTAAGCACGCGACGGAGGAAATCCCCGCTGAAGAACCAGTCATACATCTCCAGGTTGACATCCTTCTGGACGACGCAGTGACCGGCGGCTCGAAGGACGGCGGTCAGTGTGGGCAAGCTCAGGTAGGGCTCCGACGGATACCAATCAGGCGGAAAGACCAACATGACCTTCATCTTTCGGCCACCGGAGGTCTCCGATGCCCGCCGATGAAGTTGAATGAGCTCGGGGGTCGCTTGCGCACCCTTCGAGTACTCTATCTTCATGACAGATGGCTCCTCTCAGAATCGGCAGCTATTCCGCAAAGAACCGGTTTTCCTCTACCAAGTGGAGTCATTGTATTTCCCCCCGGAGATGTTGGTCAAGCCTATTTCTTCCTTATTTCGGTAACTTGCAAGCCAGTGATGGACCGCCGGCGTGTGCTCTTACCCGCCTCCTTGCCTCCGGCTTTGCAGCAACTCTTGGTAGTATTGCTCCAGGAGAGAGGCGCGCTGGTATTCCACAACGACGAGTTGCCGCTGATCAAATGTATCTGCCCAGTACAGGTAGACTAGCCCGCGGGCTGTCCCGAGTTCGAGGTGTGTCTGTCGCCCGTCCGGGTCCTCAAACGTCACGGTCTGATCCACCCGTCGCTCAGGCAGCAGTGACCAGACGCGCTGGGCAGAGGCGGTGTGGTTCTCATACAGAGGGGTGTGGACCGGATCTTCCTGATCGGTTGAGGGCGGCCAGGTTTCGTCAAACAGAGCTTGAAGCCGAGTGGAGTCCTTGGCTGCTCCGCCAAGGCTTCGTCCACATTGACAATCCAGCTCGGTGCCAATCCCCTGGCTTCCTACCAGAATCCCTCGAGGTTGATTGCCAACCTCGAGATAGAGGTAGGCGAAACCCTCGGCGGCGTTCCCCCACTCTGCCTGGATCAGCCCAAACCGGGGGTCCGCCCATCGCTCCTGGCGCACTGTCGCTCGGTTCGGCAGCCGGTCCCTGACCAGCGCAGCAGCCTCCGTCCGTCTGCGGAAGAGCTCTTCGTCCGGAAAGCGTTCCGGTCGCTCATCCCAGTCCAGCTTCCCTGCTGGCTCAGGCTCGCCCGGAGCGTGTGTCAGGACATAGAACGGGCCGTCGTCGACGATCTCTTCAACCAGGCTATAACGGATCGGCATGGGTGGTTCCAAGAGCCTCAGCCCGCGGCCCGAGAGGGCCCGCTGAAACGGAACACGACGGGCCAGTTGGCGTGTTTTCTCAAAGGCGATCAAGCGGCCCGTCGAGGTCAACACGCTGCAGAGGCGGTCAAGCCTGGGACCCAGTCCGGTGCGCTGCTCAAAGTCCGCTTGGGCTTGAGGGTCCCGGCGACGCTCAAAGGTCTCCCAGTTGAGGCTTGGCAGGCCTGGATCACCCTCCGCCTGGAGCAACGCATGCGTGCAGACGATCAGATCGTACGGGCCTGCGGGAGGAGTTTGTTCCAGATCCAGGCACTCAAATCGGATATTGGATAGGCCGAGCCCCGCAGCCCGCTCTCGTGCCACGGCGAGCGAGGCGGTTGAACGGTCCACACCCACAAAGGAGCGGTCCGGAAACTGCTTGGCATAAAATGTTGTCAGGAGGCCGACCCCGCAGCCGAAATCCATGACGGACCGAGCTCCAGCGACCCACTCGGCAACCCGTGGCCCGACAGCCAGATAGTAGTGATACCGTTGGCTGTAGAGCACCGGCACGATGTGAGGGCTGGCGGCAAAGTCATAAAACACCACCTCCGCTGCGGCGCCGGCATCGGGGACTCTTTTTTGCTCGGCCAGATGGTTCAGGCGCGTAAGGTCATTCGCAGTGAGGGCTTCCCGTTGCCATCGGAAGTAAGCGTCGTCGGAATTGAATCGCCGCAACCCCCACCACGCCAAATGCTTGACAAGCTGCTCATGGAGATCTGTGGCAGGCGCTCCAAACGACATGTCGGCAACGGAACAGGCTGTCTCAGGAAGGCCGCTTCAGCATGATGGCGTCTTCGTACGTCACCGGCACCGGGTGGGGTTGACGGAGCTGGCCGGTTCCCAGGACGACGTATTTCTGGCAGGTCAACTGCTCGAGCGTAACAGGGCCACGCGCATGGACGCGCGCAGTGCTGATGCCAATCTCCCCGCCCAGCCCGAACTCGCCCCCATCGTGCAAGCGCGTGGAGGCGTTCACCATCACCGCGCTGGCATCCACTTCACGAGTAAACCGCATCGCTGTGGCATAATCCCGCGTGACAATCGTGTCCGTGTGACTCGGGCCATACCGGGCGATGTGGTCCAGGGCTTCGTCCAGATCTTTCACGACCTTGACAGCGAGCGTGGGCGACAGAAACTGTTGTCCCCAGTCATCCTCCTTCGCCTCCATGACTGATTTGTAGCCACTCAAGGACTGGATGCCGGTCAAGGCAATGGTCTTGGGGCAGCCGTGAACCTCGACCTTGAACTCGTCCAGCAGCCGGCGGATCAGCGCCGGAATCAGGGCCCGCGCGATCGACTGGTGAACGAGCAGCGTGTCGACGGCATTCGTCACGGAGGGTTGCTGGACCTTGGAGTTCACCACAATGTTCTGGGCCAGTGGCAGGTCGGCGTCGGCGTCAATGTAGATATGACAGACGCCCACATCGTGGCACAGGATGGGAAGCCGTGACTGTTCCATGACTGTCTTTCGCAGCCCCGCCCCGCCGCGAGGAATGACCGCATCCAGGTATTTGTTCTGGCGGAGCAGTTCGAGCACGGTTTCTCGTTCAGGCCGCTCCACGAAAATGATCGCTCCGCTTGGCACGCCCGCCCGCTCGGCCGACTCGCGCAGGAGCGTCGCAACGATCGTGCTCGAGCGAATCCATTCTCCGCCCCCGCGCACCACGCAGACATTGCCCGACTTCAGACACAGCGCCACCGGCTCGGTCGTGATCTTCGGGCCCATGTCGGACACGATTCCGATCACCCCGATCGGCACCCGCACCCGGCTCACCTGCATCCCGTTGGGTCGGCGCCACATCCCGGTCACCTCACCAACGGGGTCCGGGAGTTGCGCGATCTGGCGGAGCCCCCCCGCCATTTCACGGAGGGCGTCGGACGTCAGCCGGACGCGCTCCACGGCACTCCTGATCGTATCCTTATTGGTCTCCCCTTCCAGGTTCTTCCCAACCGCTTCGACGTCCAAGCGATTGGCCTCCAGGATCTGTTCCTCATCGGCCAGGAGGCGGTCCGCCATCGCCTGCAAGGCCGCGTTCTTGATCGCGCTCGACAGTAGCGCCAGAGGTCGGACCGCCTCGCGAGCCTTCTTGGCCAGGTTTGTCATGTAAATTTTGACCGGAACTTCAACCATCTTTATTGAATTTCCTCATTGATTGATTTGATGATTTGTTCATTGGCAATCGCACAATCGTCGATGAGTCAATCAACAAATTCCTGTGAAGTTGGACTATAACATGTGATTTTAACGAGAGTCAAAATGACAGGAGCAGGTGGCAGGCGGTCCTCCGCTTCCACGACAAAGGCTCCCGCCCGGCCTTCAGGCACCCCAACCCTAACGGCGCTGGCTTTTAAGCGGAAGCAGCCTGGCCCTTCACTCGGTTCTGCCCTTGCTTCCGGCACGATAATCCTGGGCACTTGTTCCCCATCGCCGGATTCCCTTAGAATGCCTGCATGACACCTCAAGAAGCGCGCGTCCAGTACAATTACCTGATGACGTTGTGCATCAGGCGAGAAGAGTCCTTCGGCTCCTTGGCGATGGCTTTCATCAAGGAGCAGGACCTCGAACAGCTCGGCTTGACGCCGGAAGAGCAGTTCAACCTGTTCATGGCCATCTCCGACGCCTTTGCCGCCGAGCCCAAGCGGTACAACCACAAGCTCGAATGCCTGCAGAAGGCGTCTCAGCTTCTGCCCCGGACGCAGTTCGCCGATCCGGGGCTATCCCGCCACCTCCTGCAGGAAATCCAAAAAACTTCGGCCGAGCTGGATATCTACAACGAGGCCATGCGAGCGCCCCGGCTGCAGACCTCGATGCAAGCCCTCGAGAAGCAGCGGGTCATTGTCGAGACGGACCTGCCGGATTACTTCCTCACCGTCGCTCAGAGGCGGGCGGCCGAGTATTACCAGAACAAGTACAAGCTGCCCAAGGAAGCCAAGCTCGCGCAGAACTTTACCGGCCCCACCCGCAAATTCGAACCGGATAATCCGAGCGTGCACAAGGAGTTCGCCGGCGCCTGCGCCCCGTTCATGAGCGCCAGAACCACTGCGCTGCACCTGATGCTCCCCTTCGACCTGAAGATCAGCCGGACACCGGATGACCCCCTGGATGCGGCGGTCCGAATCTGGTACGCCAAGATGGGATACTCGTTTCCGCTTCGCTATGAACTCGGCAAGCTCTGCAGCTACTACGACGACCAGGTTCTGGATATCCCGTTGGACGATCCCCATCTCCTATTTGTGTCCGCCTCGCCAGTGAAGGAACCAGAACTCGGCACTGTGGGGCGTCCCCTCCCCAAGGATGTCCCGCTGGAGATGGGACTGCCACGCGCGTTTCTGGAGGCGACCAATGCCTTGGGCCCCTTTATCCAGGTCAGTTGCAATTTCAAGGTCTGGTTCGATGCCTCAGTGGTCTCGCTGCTGATCCAAGGGGCCCCGGATCTCTCCGAATATGGCCTCCAGGGAGGAGCCGGGCTTCTGACCAGGACCTACGCAACGGAGAAGATCCATGCCTACGCCCCTTCGGCACGCCAGCCGTGGCAGGAAGGCCTGAGCTTCAATTTCGTCAACATGCACCTGCAGCTCCTGCCCGGAGCCGAGACGGCGGTCGTTCCGTTTAACACCCCGATCTTTTCCGTGTATCCGGTCTTAAACCGGCAGAACTACAAATTCGAAGACTCCCGTTCGTTGCCCAAGACCTGATGAAAGGAGCTGAGGCCAAACCGATGATTGACCTGCGAAGCGATACCGTCACCAAACCCTCTCCGGCCATGCGTGAAGCCATGGCTCGCGCGTCTGTGGGCGATGACGTCTATGGGGAGGACCCCACCGTCAACCGCCTGCAGGAGATGGCGGCCGCCCTGCTTGGCAAGGCGGCCGCGCTGTTCGTGCCGTCGGGCATCATGGCCAACCAGCTCTCAATCCGCGTCCAGACGCAGCCGGGTGACGAGGTTATCGTCGAAAGCCGTTCCCACATCGTGCGGTACGAACACGGCGCCGCGGCGGCGCTGGCCGGCGTGCAACTCCATTGGGTCAACAGCGCCCGCGGCATTCTCGAGCCGGAACAGGTCGAAGCGGCGATCCGGCCCAAGGACCCCTATAATCCCACGACGAAGCTGATCTGCCTGGAAAACACGCACAACAGCGGGGGCGGCTCGATCTATCCCCTCTCCACGATTGAGCAAATCCGTGCCGTTGCGCTGGCCCGCGGCATTCCCATGCACCTCGATGGCGCGCGGTTGTTCAACGCCGTGGTGGCCACCGGCGTGTCCGCCGCCGACTATGCGCGGCACTTCGAGACGGTTTCCTTCTGCCTCTCAAAAGGGCTCGGGGCGCCAGTGGGGTCGTTGATCGCGGCCGACGAGCCGTCGATCCAGAAGCTGCGTCGCTTCCGCCGCATGTATGGAGGCGGGATGCGGCAGGCCGGGATTTTGGCGGCGGCGGGCATCTACGCGCTTGAGCATAATATTTCCCGCCTGAAGGAAGACCACGAGAATGCCCGGCGCCTTGCCCGGGCGCTGCAGAAGATTCCGACCGTCTCCATTGACCTCGATCAGGTGGAAACCAATATCGTGGTGTTTGACGTGGTGTCCGCCAGAGGATCGGCTTCCGAGATAGTGGCCGACCTCAAACGAGCGGGGGTGCTCATCAACGCCGTTGGGGTGAACACGTTCCGGGCAGTGACGCATCTGGATGTGTCCAGTCAGGATATCGAGGAAGCTGGCCGGATCTTTGCCACCGTGCTGTCAGAAAAATAGGCGAACGGGGCCCCGCCGCGGTTGACAGACTCTTCCAGCCATTCCTACAATGCGTCGAACGTCAAAAGTCCGAACGCCACACAGTTCGGCTGACATGATGGCGTTTGACATTCAGACGTTCGACCAAGGAAATCAATTCTGTGCTGCAGATGGTGTCGTTCAAGCAGATCAATGAGATTCTTGAGCTCACCGATCGCCTGGGGCTGTCGCGAGAGTGGGTTGAGATTCCTCTTTCACCCGCCAGCCCGGGCGTGGTGCGAAAGCTTCCGAACGGAAAGATCGAGATTGTCGTGGATGCGGCAACGCCGTTCGAGCAGTGGCTGGCCACCGTTGAGGGGCAGATCAAACAACTCACCGGCACATGACTGACGCAGACGGCGTTCCGGTGATCACGGAACAGCGGGCCAATGGACAAGAATTCGACCTCTCAACCGTGCGAGGCGCCTTCGGACATTCCCACCCGGAATGAACTGCAGGCCGAACTCCTGGAATTCCCCGAAGCGCCCGAGCAGCCGAAAACCGCGGAACCGCCAGGCCTGGAGGAGATCCTTGCCGCCTCCCTGCGCTTCGTCCGCGGCAAACGCGGTGGCGACTTGCTGGCGGTGATCTTGGTGGGCTCTGGAGCCCGCCGGGCCCTGACCCAGCATAGCGACCTGGACCTGATCGCTTTGGTGAAGGGGCAGGACGAAGGCGAAGAAACGATCCGGGTCTCGGATCGGTACATCGAGGTACGCTACCGTGGGCACAAGACGGTGGAACAGGAGTTATCCCACTCTCCGCGCCTCCCCCCGCTGCTGCGCAAGGGGCGCGTCCTGTTCGAGTATGAAGCGACCGGCACGAAGCTGCTGGAAAAAGCCAATCAGCGTTTTCGCCAGGGTCCTCCTCCTGTCGGTTTGAACGAAAAAATCCGTCTCAAGGTGGACTGCCTGCATTGGTTGGGGAAGGCGGAGGATCTCGCCGACCAGCCGGCCACGGCATGCTACCTCTTGGAGTACTTTATCGAGAACCTGCTGCAAGCCTTCTTCCGGCTCCGGGGGTTATGGCTCACCGCACCGGCGGACATGCTGCGGTTCGTGGCATCGCGCGATGCCGCGGTCGGCGAGCTCGTGGACCGATTCCTGACCGAACCCGGTCTCCCTGAACGCTTCAATCTGGGTCGGCAATTGGTCGATTTGGTTTTTCGAGACATCCCCACCCCCCCGCGTGTGGATTAGGTAGACGGCAGGATTCGAACGCGAAGCGGCCGGGGTCCGGCAATTATTTTTCGGTCATCTCCAGCGTTTCCTCCGGTGCCTCTTCCTCCACCCTCGATGCTTCTTCCCGCTTCAGTGATTCCAGGGCATAGGTGACGACCGGTTCGTCCTTCCCCTTCACCTTGACCGAGCCCAACTTGCGCAAGGAAACGTGCCCCAACCGTCCCCGATTGTCGCCGCCCTCTTCGGCCTCGATCATCCCCTTGAGATGCGCGGCGGTGTATTCGGTGATGACGATGGGGCACCCGAATTGCCGGGTCAAGCCCTCGACGCGGGCTGCGAGGTTCACGTGATCCCCGATCATCGTGTAGTCCATCTTTTTGCCTTCAGCCCCGATATTTCCCACCACGGCCGGGCCGGTATTGATGCCGATCCCATTATCAAGCGGGAGCTTTCCTTCGGCCTTCCACTTTTTCTGCAGCTCACCCAGACGCTTCCGCATGTGCAGCGAGCACTTGATCGCCAGCTCGACGTGATCGGGCTGGTCGAGAGGGGCGCCCCAGAAGACCACGATCGCGTCGCCGACGAACTTATCCAGCGTACCGTTCCAACGGAAGACTACCTCCGTCATCGCCCCCAGATACTCGTTCAATTGCGCCACCACCTCCTCGGCCGAGTGCTTCTCGCTGAACGTCGTAAACCCGACCACGTCCGAGAAGAGCATCGTGAGTTCTTTGCGCTGGCCGCCCAGCGTGGCCTTGGCGGGGTCCTTGATCAATTCCTCGACGATCCGGGGACTCACGTAACTGGAGAACATCGTGCGGATCTCCTTGGCTTTCTTCTCCTCGGTCATGAACCGCAGCACCGTCACGGCCATGAAGGTCAACGCGATGGTCAACAGCGGGTTGACGACATCGATCCAGACCCCTTGCTTGACGAAGAGGAATTGCGCGACCGCCGCATACCCCACGAGGGCGGAGAGCGCCAGGGCGGCGCCAGCCAAGGCCCGCACTTTCGGCAGCACATACCCCAGCCCGAGCCCGAACAGCAGGATCATGCCGGTACCCAGCGGGGCGGACCAGATGCTTTTTTCCAGAAACTGGCGGTGAATGATGTTTTCAATGACCGTGGCATTCTTTTCGAAGCCTGGAAAGTTAGCCGAAAAGGGGGTGGTCTTCTGATCGTAGGTGCCAAGGGCGGCAGTCCCGACGATGACCGCCTTGCCCGTGAAGGTTCCGGCGGGCACGCGGTTGTGGAGGACATCCGTGGCCGACACATACTGAAAGGTTCGCTCGCGCCCCGCGTAATTGATCAGCATGCGCGCTTTTTGGTCGGCGGGGACAAGGGCATCGCTGAGACGAACTCCTTCCCCCAGAGTCAGCGACATCCGCTCCCTCGGAACGCCCAGGTAGACCCGGGCGATCTCGAGCGCGAGCGACGGGAAATAGGCATCGTCGTATCGCAGCGCGAGGTACTCGTACCGGGTCACCCCATCCGGGTCCGGAAGGCTATAGACATGGCCGAGGCTGACCGCCTCGTCCGCAAACGGCTTGAGCGGGGGATGTACATCGATGGCCCGATGCGGCTCCAACGCCTCCCCGCTCTTGGCCTGTCTGACCAGCATGAATTCGCTTCGCTTGATATACTCCGGAGAAGTGATTGACTGAATTGCGACCGGCTTCATGGTTCGTGTCTCGGGCACGACGAGAGGGAGGGCCAGCACGACGTTCTTGGCGGCCTGCAGACTCTTCGCAAACTGGCGGTCGGTGTCGGCCATGACCAGTTTCTGCTGCAGCACTTCCCGCAAGGCCGGTGAGGCTGCTCCGGCCGTATTGGCTGCTGTGATGATTTCCTGAAGCCCGCGCAAGTATTCGGTGACTTCGGCCTCGGCATAGATAATATCCAAGCCGATGACCTTGGCTCCATCGGCACCGATTGCTTGAACTAACCGCGCCTGCTTGTCGCGGGACCAGGGCCAACGTCCGACTTCCTTCAAGCTTTTCTCGTCAATGGCGACCAGCACGACTTCCTGGCCGATCTGCCGCTCCCCCCTGAGCTTGAATCGGAAGTCAAGGAAGGTCTCCTCCAGACGGATCAGTGGGCCGAACCCTACCCAGGACAGAAGCAGGATCGCGCCGGTGATGGCGGCCGCCAGGCCAAACCCCAGCGACTGAATGATCCGGGTCTTTCCCAACCACACGCGCGCCATGGCCTAGGCTGGCCTCTTCGAGGAGGAGATTGTTGGCCTCGTAACCGCCCTACCGGGCCTGTTCCTTCAGATAGAAAGACATTTTGACTCCGGCGACCTCGATGAGATCCCCGTCTTTCAATTCCCCCCGTCCCTGAAGGGGTACGCCGTTGAGGAGAATTTTCTTCCCCTCTTCCGAGGTGCTGATGGAATACCCGTCGGGCCGACGGCTGATCAGGGCGGCCACCTTGGGCGCGAACCACCCCGTCAGTTTCACGGTGGCGGTATCTTGCGCGCCGACGATCGTCAACCGGCCTGCGAGCGTGTACTCATTGCGGTCGGTCTGTCCGGAAATGACTTCCAGCACTCCCACCTTTTCCGCCGCCTTAGGAGCCGCGCCAGCCGGTTGCTTGGCCTGGAGCAGTTCGCGCTGTTTTTGGGTGTCGAGAATCATCGTTTTATCGAGGTCGACACCTTTGCTCGGCGGCGGGGCAGCCGGCGC
>JACQQM010000069.1 GCA_016207025.1 Nitrospirota bacterium
CGAGCCTCGTCGACGGGCCTGCCCCGCCGGCCCTGAGCCCCGTCGAAGGGAGCTTAGCCGAGGGGTCCATCGAGAGCCAGCTCACGGAGCTCCGAGAGTATGCCCAGAAGGAGCGGCTCACGATCGCCGTTTGCTGAGGCGCTTCAAGACATGGAGGTCTCCAGCGACCAGAGCTTCCTTCTTTGCGGGGCTCCACCGTTTGAGCTGGCGTTCGCGTCGGACCGCCGCTTCCAGCGATTGGAGAGCTTCCGTGTAAATCAGACGGACAGGGCGTCGCATTGCCGTATATCGGGCCCCATAGCCCTCGTTGTGTTCTTTCTCACGTGTCTTTGGATTCTTGGTGTGCCCAACGTAGAGGGTTCCGTCTGAGCACCGGACGATGTAGACGGAATACATGGTGGAGCCCTTCGACTCGTCACCATCGAGGGGTTAGGGACGGGGAGTTCCTCGCTCAGGGCACCATTCGACTCGCGGAGAGCATTGCCCAGCTAAGTTTAGATGGCCTGCCATGAGCGAGCGGGGAACGGCTCTCGTGAGCGGTTCCCCGCGAGTCGAATGGTGGAGGGCACGGGAGTCGAACCCGCGACCCCGACGTTGCGAACGTCGTGCTCTCCCAACTGAGCTAGCCCCCCACCCGACTGTTGAGAATGGAAACGGGCGCCTGAGCTTCTTAACCGCGGGAACTGCCAGGCGGGATTGCCAGGCGTGATGACCGCGGAGGAGACGGGGAGGAAGATCGGCGCCCGTGTCGTCGTCAACCAGCCCGCATTATACACAACCTGTCGCTGAGTCTCTACTTGATGTTTAGTTGATCGAGTCCACCACGCCCCACTCCGCCAGCGCCCGCTCGTTCAGGATGCGCAGAAACCGTGGCCGCAGGACCAGATCAAACACCTCGCCCTTGCCGGGGAACAGTTCCAGAATCTCATCGCGCGTGCGCTCGATCAGGGCAAGGGCCTCGTCGCGGGTGAGGGACGTATGGCCCAGCCGGTAGGCGGTCAGATCCACGCGCAGGCGCAGCCGGGTCATCCGAATCTGTTCTTCGCGCACCTGCGCTTTCAGCATGTCCTGTGGGTTGGTCATAAAGTTATGCCGGATTCATGAGGGAGGCTGTCGTCGCCTCGGTCGCCCCTGCGACCAGCACGTGACGCCCCTCGACCCGCAGGCGTCCCTCGGCGTAGAGTTGGATCGCCCGTGGATAAATCTTGTGCTCCTCCGCCAGAATCCTCTCCGACAGCGTGTCAGCGGTATCCCCTTCCAGGACCGGGACGGCCGCCTGGATAATGATCGGCCCTTCGTCCACGCTCTCGGTCACGAAATGGACGGTGCAGCCGACGATCTTTACGCCCCAGTCCAGCGCCTTTTTCTGCACCTCCAGGCCCGGAAAGGCCGGCAGCAGCGAAGGATGGATATTCATGATGCGGTGCGGGTATGCCTTGATCAGGACCGGCGTGACGATTTTCATGTACCCCGCCAGCGCGATCAGCTCCACCTCATGTTTTCTCAGGACCTCAAGGATGGCCCGATCATACGCTTCGCGACTGTCAGGCTGGCCGGCATAGGGCTTGGAATCCAGGAACACATCTGTCACACTGTGATGGCGGGCCCGTTCGAGCGCCTGCGCGTCCTTTTTATTGCTCAGGACGACGGCGATCCTGGCCTGGAGCGCGCCGGCTTCGATGGCGTCAATGATCGCCTGGAGATTGGACCCGCGCCCTGACGCCAACACGCCCACGCGCAGCTTCTCTGAACGCGGCCTACCTGCCGGCCTCTGTTCGGACATAGTCCACTCGCTTCTCACCCGATTGCCCCGCGACAATCTCGCCGATCCTGTACCCCTGGTCGCCCAGTGCGGTCGCCCGGGCGATCAAACCGGCGGCGTGGCCTGCGGGTACAACCACGACCAGGCCGATACCCATGTTGAAGACCCGATGCATTTCCATCTCATCCACTCGGCCGATTTTCCTGAGCAGGTGAAAAATCGGCGGAACCGGCCACGCGTCGCGATGCAACCTGGCCCGGCAGTCGTTCGGCAAAATCCGAGGCAGGTTTTCGGTCAGGCCCCCGCCGGTGATGTGCGCGAAGCCCCTGACCGGAAATTCCGCGGCCAACGTCAGCATCGTCTTGGCATAGATGCGGGTCGGTGTCAGCAGGACTTCTCCCAGCGGACGATCGAGATCAGATACTCGGCTCTTGACCGTTAGGCCGCCCTCCTCGAACAGCACGCGCCGCGCGAGCGAGTAGCCGTTGCTGTGCAGGCCCGTTGAGGCCAGGCCGATCACCGCATCGCCCGGTCGGATGTCCTTCCCGTCAATGATGTTCGGTCGGTCCACCACCCCGACTGCGAAGCCCGCGAGGTCATACTCGCCCTCGGCATAGAACGACGGCATCTCGGCGGTCTCGC
>JACQQM010000071.1 GCA_016207025.1 Nitrospirota bacterium
ATCTCATAGTCGTCGAAAGCATCTACGACGTTATCCGGCAGCTGGTTATAGTGACTTCCTCCGAATTCGTGAGCGGTCTCATCGGCTAGAGGGAGCTCGTTCTCGAAAAACTCCCAGATCGTAACGAGGCGCTGCTGACCGTCCACGACTTCATATGTCTCTGGCTCATCGGAGACCTTGAGGAAGTAAAACTTTGGTAGCTTCCAACCCCGGAGGATCGTGTCAATGAGGCTCTGTTTCTTTGAGCGGCTCCAAACTTCTTGTCGTTGCCACTCAGGGATCTCGTATCGGTCACGGCGCTTATAGATCTTGTCTAGTGCGCGCCTCTTGGGCTGCATCTCAATACTCTTCCCTCGCCGAATTGGATCAGAGGATAACCTAAAGCGGGGCTCAGAGTCGAATTAGATGACTCGGCAAGTCGACTCTGGCCTCGCTCACGTGCCTTGCCGCGCTGAAGGAAGGGATGCTATAGTCCCGCGCGTGCCGGCGGAAACCTCTACGAAAGCCCTGCTGATCGCCATTGACGCGGACCCCGGGCCCTGCGCCCCAAGATCGAAACGGACGTCCAGCCTAACCTGGTCAAGCTTCCCAGGAAGTGGAACTGGATCATCACGCCCGATCCTTACGCTTTCTATTGGAGAACCTGGGCGTTTGACTTGTGCTGCCAAATGGCAGTATACTTCTGACACATTGGCACATTGGGAGGCGCTGTCATGGTTTCGACAGAGAGGCTGGTCAAAACACTAGGCGGACAGGCGATCCTGAAGCGCCGGATCACAACGCTTGAGGATCTGCAGCAGACCATCCAGACCGGTCTGCCCTACCATGCCCTAGAAGCCGTCATGGAGCGCTTCGGGCTGGCCCGAGCGGAAGTGGAGACCATCCTAGGGGTGCCTCCGCGCACGATGGCCCGCCGCAAGCGGAGCCGCCGGCTTCACCCGGACGAATCGGACCGCCTGATTCGCTTGGCGCGGCTCGCCACACAGGCTGTCCAGGTGTTCGGCAAGGAAGACAAGGCGGCCATGTGGATGCATAGACCCAACAGAGCATTGGGAAGCCGGACCCCTCTGGATCTCCTGCGCACCGATCTGGGCGCGAAGCAGGTTGAAGAGGTGCTGGGCCGGATCGAGCACGGTGTAATCAGCTAGTGCGCATCTGGCGCCTGTGCCTGCAACGGCATACCGCTCCTGACGGGGAGGGCGCTAGGCTTTACGGCGGTCGCTGGAACTCCGCAGGCACGGCCGTTGTCTACACATCCGCCACTCTCTCGCTTGCGGTTCTGGAATATCTCGCCAACCTCGACTCGGACATCCTTCCCGATGATCTCGTGGCGCTCTCAGCAGACGTTCCTGAGGAACTCGGGATCCGAGCGATCCAGATCAAGGAGTTACCCGTCAACTGGCGAGAGTATCCGGCACCAGACGCGGTGAAGGCCATCGGGACAGCTTGGGCCAGTGCCAGCGAAAGTGTCATCCTGTCTGTCCCATCGGTGATCATCCCTGAGGAGCGAAATTTTCTTGTGAACCCCGCCCATCCGGATGCCGGCCGGATTCACTGGAACGCCCCAACGCCCTTCCGACTCGACCCGCGCCTGCGAAGATGATCGTGGGTCGCCTCTAGGAGCGAGCCAGCCAGGGATTTCCTTTTCCGCGGCGCATTGCAGGGTCTCTCAGCAAGGTGCTATAGTCCCGCCCGTGCCGGCCGAAACCTCTACGAAAGCTCTGCTGATCGCCATTGACGCGGACCCTGCGCCGTGCGTCGCGACGATCAATCGGTTGAACCCCGAGCACCTCTGCTTCTTCATCCCGGAGGCCTTGCGCCCCAAGATCGAAACGGACGTCCAGCCGAATCTCGCCAAGCTGCCGAAGAAGTGGGACTGGATCATCACACCCGATCCCCACGGCTTCGGTGCCTGTTACAAGGCCCTGAACCAGCCGCTCGCAGACCTGCTCAAAGTCTGGGGCTTGAAGCCGGGCGAGCTGACGGTGGATTTGAGCAGGGCCACCGCTGCCATGGCGGCGGCAACGGGGCTGGCCTCTCTGGCGCATTCCTCGCAGTTTCTGACGCTGAAACCGGCCCTGGTCGCGGGCGACGCGCCCGCGGGTGAGCTCGTCATCGTCAACGGCACGGCGCACACCTGGCAGCAGGACAACCCCTGGACCGAAGCGGCGATCACCGCGTGCCGCCAGGCGGCTGAGCAATTCAACAAGGGCTCGTACGCCTCGGCGGCCGCGACGTTTCGCCACATCGAAGCACGGGTCAGCGGCGGGCAGAAGCCGCTCTACCATGCGTTCGCCGATCTCGCAGACGCCTACGGGTGCTGGGACCGCTTCCAGTACAAGCCGGCATGGGAGTCCCTGAAGACCGCCGTCAAGGCCCTCGACATGGCCTCCGTCTTCGGCGGCCCGTCCGGGATCAAGACGCTGATCCCGCGCCTGAAAGAGAACCTGGGATTTCTGGAGAAGCTCGTCATGGACCCGGCGGAGGTCAAGGCCGCCGTTGCGCCAGACCTGTTGGCCAACGCCCGGCGGCGCGCCGAGCAGGACCGCGCCTTCGATGCGGCGCTCCTCACGGCGATCCGGGCTCTGGAGGCCTTCGCGCAGGTCCAGTTGTTCAAACAGCACAAGATCAAGGCCCACGACGTCCAGCCGGACCAGCTCCCGGCGGCGCTCCAGGAAATCTGCCGCACCTGCTACCTCGACGACGTGGGCGGGAAGTACAAGCTGCCGCTCGTGGCGCAGTTCCGCGCGCTGGCCGGGCTCGGCGACCAGATGGGCCAGGCCTATCTCGCCCAGTGGCCGCAGATGAAGCCGCTGATGGACGCTGCGCACCGCTCCCCCTTGGGCCACGGCTTCGAGCCGGCCATCGCTGACCGCTACCACCAGTTCTATGCGCTGATCGTGAAAGTGACCGGCGTGAGCGAAGCATCCTTGCCGCGTTTTCCGACGCTGAATCTTTGAAGAACCGTCGTACGTGAAGCGTGAAGCGTCTCTCGAACGACGAAGAACGAGCGACGAGCGACGGTGGGCGAAGTGACGAAGATACGGAATTTCCGCGATCTGGAGGTGTGGAAGCTGGGCAAGGAGATCGTCCTCGATGTGTATAGAGTGACCAGGGAGTTTCCCCGGGAAGAAATGTATGGGCTAGTTTCACAAATGCGTCGCGCGGCTGTGTCGAGTCCTTCAAATGTGGCAGAAGGGTTCAATCGAAGACACAATCGGGAATATCGCCAGTTTCTGTACGTCGCGCTTGGTTCTTGCGCCGAGCTTGAAACCCAAATTGACGTCGCGCATGACCTAGAGCTTCTTAAAGCGGGAGAACGGGGTAGGCTTCTTGAAAAACTCGATCACGAATCCAGAATGCTCCGAAACCTGATCAAACGGCTCTAGCCCTCTGACGAAATACGCTTCACGAGCGACGAGATACGATGGACGTTCGCATTTACTACGAAGACACCGATTGCGGCGGCGTGGTGTACTATGCGAACTACCTGAAGTACTTCGAGCGAGCGCGCACGGACTACCTGGAGCAGCATGGGCTTACTGTGGCGGATCTGATGAAGGAGGGCACGCTGTTCTTGGTGGTGCATGCCGAGCTGGACTACCGTTCCCCCGCCCGGTACGGGGACACGCTGACAATCGAGACCAAGCTGAGCGGCAGCGGGAAGGCGTCGCTGACCTTCTCCCATGTCATCCGCGAGCGTACCAGCAACCGGGTGATCGTGGAGGGATCGGCCACCCTGGTGGCCGTTGATCCGGAGGGCAAAGTGAAACGCCTGCCACCGGCGCTCATACGAGCGCTGCACGCGCCGGCGAAGAGGGCACACTGATGGAAAAGCTCGGCACCTGGTTGGCCATCGCGGCGGTGGCGGTCGGCTTTGCGATCCTGGTGTGGTTGCTGTTCGCCGAGGGGCCGACCGATAAAAAGAAGAAGTGAACATGGGTGTACCAGGGTTCAGCGCTTCCGCGCCTCCAGGAGCGACCCTTCTGGACTCTGCCGGGTGGAATCCTTCGGAAATTCCTTCGAGGACTCAGTCAGTTTCCGTTTTCCTTCCCGGCAGAGTCTCAGTGGGTCCCCGCTCCTCCGGCGAAGTCGCTTTGAACCCTGGTACACCCTGGACTAGGTTTGACTCATGGCAACAGAAGTCAAGAGCGCTTTCCTAAAAGCTCTGAGGGAATCGTTTGGTGTTCTTTCAAAAGTTGGTGAAGGCCAGTCACTGTTCTCTCTGGGCAATGACTCTGTTCGCCTTTACATACGGTATTCAAAAGTTCATTCAGGCGAAAGGTGTTTCTATGGGCTTCGGGACAAGGACCTGAGACTTCTTGAGGGGCACAACGCGTTTATTTGTCTGCTCTGGGACAATCAGGATAAGCCCCTCATTCTTCCCTTTGCTGACTTCGAAGATGTCTTCCAATCGGTCAGCCCGGCTGATGATGGGCAATATAAGGTCCAGGTGTATTTGAGAAACGATGGAACTGATTTCTACGTGGCCCAAGCCGGTCGGTTCAATGTCGATGGGTACTGGGGTTTGGATGGATATCGAAGCAGTTGGAAGTGATCCATGAGGACTTGCCCCCATCTTTTACCCACGGTCAAATTCAAACATTGTTAGGGGCCATCGGGAATATGAAGAAATGCTATGTATGGATCCCGATGAACAATCGAGATGACCTAGACTGGTCTTTAACACCGAAGTTTCAAATGCCTCCATCTCTTCCCAAGCAATTCCGAGATATTGAACCATATCTGGGCCAGATTGACGTAGTTTGGCTTGATAAAGGCTCCAATCGATTAAGAGCCCTGTACGAAGTTGAACACTCTACGCCTATTTACTCTGGATTACTTCGCTTCAATGACATCATCCTTGCCACCAGAACGCCGGTGGAACGTTTTGCCGTAGTATCGAATGAGGAGAGACGCTCACTGTTTATCCAACAGGCGAATAGGCCAACTTTCAGGAAGAGCGGTTTATCTGAAATTTGTACGTTCTTTGAATACATGAACGTGTTCAAGTGGCATAAAAGGGTATTGGAGGAGACTCAGAAAAAGGGAGGGTGAAAATGGCAGGCCATAGGCGTCGCGCTTGCGTATTTATTGTGGTAAAGGTTCACAGTGGTATCCCCATAATTGCAGAGGCATTCCGTAAGGAGTCAGATGCCCTGAGGCGTTATAGGACGCTCTCTCGGGGAATTAACATAGACTACGACGAGGTTGATGTGTTTGAGTCACCGATCAAGTAAGCTGTCTTATAAGCTGGTTTCAGCTCCTCTCCCTTTGACACAGCGCTGAATCCGCGCGCCACCAGCGCTTTACCGACTCTTGGCGTAGCCCTCGTCCTTCAGCACCTCCGCGACATTCTGATTGTTCACGTACACGTCCGCGACGGTCCGGCCGTAGACGTCCAGTGCTTGAGGGATGATCGTGACCGGTCCCTCTCGGAGCAGCAAGTCCAGGCGCTGGGACGCTTCGAACCCACCGGACTCGGATACCTCCGGCGCATTGATCCCCCGGATGCGGACCCGTTCCGATCCATACGCGAACGTGTCACCGTCAATCAGGCGAATCTGCCAGCCGTCCAGCAACCGCAACCGCGGTTCCCGCATGAAGTCTGGAGATCGCGCCAGGAGCCACCGCCGGAGAAAGACGGCGTCCCGGTCTGCGCGTCTCTGAGCGCGGTGTCTGCTGATGGCGGGACGACGGACACTCCCGCGAGAGGTCCGGGAGTGAACCGTCTCAACGGCAGCCCGTGAGCGGGGTTTCGCCTGGCTGTTGCAGATGGCCTTGTCGGCTCGTGTGGCGGGTGCTCGCCCTGCACGGGGTTTTCCCGCGCCAGTCGGGGTCGGAAGGGCCAGCACGATCAACAGAGCGACACACACCACTGCCGCCGCTCGTAGGAAGAGATGCCGCATCACCATGGCACGCCTCCTTGACTCTGAAGGATGAGCACTGCACGCTCCGGCGCGAACGCCGATTGTCACGCGAATGACGATGGAGGGTTATGCAAGACCCATGCGGGGCTGATTTTGTGTTATGGAGGGAGATCGAGAATCGTGAAAGCGGGAAAGGCGGGTGGAAGGCATGTGCCGGGGTCCAGAAAATGGAAAGCCCGCTCCTGTGCTGAGGACCGACTACCGGCGAGCTTGATGGAACCGGACTGGACGTCGCACCGAAATGATCGACGTCCCGCATCTTCATTGTGATGGGCCGAAGCCACTCTCGGTCGTGCCTACTGGCACCGAGCGGAAGATGCGCCCCTTCAGTCTTGGTCTATGCTCACCGACGCGCTACCCTCGGGTTTGCTCACAGGAGCGGGCCGCCCTTGCCCGGTGGCGTCATCTGGTTTGGATCACCTCCCTTCGGCTCGAGGGGTATACCCTGTGCGATACCATGCGCCGGCCGGAGGCGGATGTCAAGAGGGAATCTTGCCACATTTAATGTCTAGGCACGATCCATGCCACAGTGGGTTCCCCCCAAGTTGACAAAGCCAAAAAGCGCGTGCTGAAATGGCAACGTTCGGGTGGGAGGCCGACCTCCCTGCTCACGCAACGCGCGGCCTCAGAAGGCCCCGGGTACCCGTTGCTCCGTGTGGCGCAACGGGTGATGACGCGCGCAATAGAGGTCAGTCCTCCCACCCTGGGTAAGTGGATAAGGAGGTATGAACCATGGATATGTTTGGAAAGGTTGGTTTGGTCGAGATCCCGGTCCTGATCGCGCCGGACCAGAAAGAGTGGCTGGACCGGATGATCAAGGAGGGCAAAATTGCCATCCCGCCGGGGGGAACCTTGGAAAAGGGGTCGCTCTACTCGATGTTTATTCGGATGCTGCTCCACAACGCGATGGAAGAGCAAAAACGGCAAGAAGCGTTGGAGGCGGAGGACGAAGACGACGAGTAATCGACTCGCCTGTGCCGGTGGCTGTATCCTGCCCGATCAATGTCGTATCGTCTGGGATACGAGTCAGTTACAGACTTTTGAACACAGCCCGAGCGCTCTTGATCGTCTCTTCAATGTCCGAGGGAGTATGGGCCGTCGAGAGGAAGGCGGCCTCGAATTGGGACGGGGCGAAATAGACGCCCTTGTTCAGCATGCGGTGAAAGAACTTGGCGTAGGCCTTCGTATCTGACTGCTTGGCGGACGCATAGTCCACCACCGGTCCCTTCGTGAAGAACGCGCCCAGCATCGAGCCCACCCGAGTCTGAATCAGAGGCACCCCGGCTTTCTTCGCGGCTTCTCTCAGCCCTTCCGCCAGCGCCGCAGCCCGCTCATCCAGCTTCCGATATACCCCGGGCGTCTTCAGCCGTTTCAGCGTCTCGATCCCTGCCGTGACCGCCAGCGGATTCCCTGACAACGTGCCAGCCTGATAGACCGGGCCGGCCGGCGCCACCAACCGCATGATCTCCCTGGCGCCGCCGTACGCGCCAACCGGCAGTCCGCCGCCGATGATCTTCCCCAAGCAGGTGAGGTCCGGCGTCACGCCATAGAGCGCCTGGGCGCCACCGTAATGCACGCGGAAGCCGGTGATCACTTCGTCAAAGATGAGCAGAATGCCGTGCGCCCGCGTCAGCTCCCTGAGGTTGGCCAGGAAATCATCCCTGGGCGGCACGACCCCCATGTTGCCGGCGATCGGCTCGACGATGACGCAGGCCAGGTCCTCGTGGTGCGCCTGGATCAGCCGCTGAACGGTGGCGATGTCGTTGTAGGGAGCGGTCAGTGTGTGACGCGTGAAATCGTCCGGCACGCCGGGGCAGTCGGGAATGCTGAGCGTGGCGAGTCCTGAGCCCGCTTTGGCGAGCAAATAATCGGTATGGCCGTGGTAGCAGCCCTCGAACTTCAGGATGGCGTCTCGATTGGTGAACCCGCGCGCCAGCCGAACGGCGCTCATCACTGCCTCGGTGCCTGAGCTCACCAAGCGGACCTCCTGCATCGAGGGCACCGCCTCCGTGATCATCTGCGCGAGGCGGACTTCCTGTTCGGTCGGCGCGCCGTAGCTGGTGCCGTTGGCGGCCGCGCGCGTGATGGCCTTGATGACCGGCGCAGGAGCGTGACCGAGGATCATCGGTCCCCAGGAGAGGACGTAATCGATGAAGCTGTTCCCGTCCACGTCGTAGAGGCGGGAGCCCTTGGCACGCTTGATGAACAGCGGCTGACCGCCCACGGAGCGGAAGGCGCGGACGGGGCTGTTGACGCCGCCCGGAATGTACCGGAGCGCCTCGGCAAAGAGTTGTTTGGAGCGCGTCGTCTTCATGGTGTGCGTGCCGCTGACCGAAAAACGCGGTGCAACCTATCACGCAGAATGCAGTGAGGTCAACGATGAGGTAGTGGCCTCGGCTTGGGAAGGGCGGACACTCCGGTTTCGCCAGGATGAGTTGCTGACAACTGGCTACCGACACCGTTCTGTTGGCCGCGTGCTCCTCTGAAGCTTCGACCAAAGGTCGAAATGCCGTCGCACAGCGGCAGCGCAATTGCTATTGACTTGCTCCTCCCGCCATGGCGAAAACCTCCGTGCCCATTCCTTCCATCCGAGGCGACGTGGTAGGTAACTAGATGAACGTTATTCAGTCTGTCTTATGGAGCAGACATGTGACGCTTTGCGGCTGCGCCGCTCGTTTGTTAGAATGGCCACAACTGTTGTTGCAGGCACGAGGCGCGGGGCAATAGGCGATAGGTTGTGGACCCGCAGAGTTTCCACTTCTAACCCATTGCCTCTAGCCCCTTGCTTCTAGCCAATCTGATATGCGAAAAGCAAAAATTGTGTGCACCATCGGGCCTGTCAGCGATTCGCCGGCGTTGCTGGAGAAGCTCATCGAAAGCGGGATGGACGCGGCCCGACTGAACTTCTCTCACGGCTCGCACGAGTCGCACGGGCGCGCCGTGAAGGCGATTCGCGAGGCGGCCGGCCGCCGGCGCGCGGCGGTGGCCATCATCCAGGACCTGCAGGGGCCGCGGATCCGCGTCGGCACGATCCCTGATGAAGGGATCGATCTGGTTCCTCATCAGCGCGTGCGACTGGTCACGATGCTCTTGCGGTCCGGCGGCCAGATCGGCGCCCAGTCTCTCGGGCTCTCGAACACCGCCAACATCCCCGAGATTCCTGTGACCTACCCCTATCTGGTGCGGGATGTCCAGCCCGGCGCCCGTATTCTGATTGACGATGGTCTGATCGAGCTGACGGCCGATCGGATCATCGACGGTGCGGTCGAGTGCACGGTCGTCACCGGAGGGCGTCTCGCCTCTCAGAAAGGGATCAACTTGCCCGGCACGCGCATCAGCGCGCCCACGCTGACCGACAAGGATCGGGAGGATCTTCGGTTCGGCGTGGCGCAAGGCGTGGATTACCTGGCCCTCTCGTTTGTCCGAGGACCGGATGACGTGGTCGCCGCGAAGAAGCTGATCGCCGAGTGCGGCGGCGACGTGCCGGTCATCGCCAAGATCGAGCGGCCGGAGGCGGTCGCCTGCCTGGACTCGCTCCTGGAGCAGGCGGACGGCGTCATGATTGCGCGCGGGGATCTGGGTGTCGAGATGGGCCCCGAGGCGGTCCCGGTCCTGCAGAAACGAATCATCGCGGCTGCGAACCGCCGCCGCCGTCTGGTGATCACCGCCACACAGATGCTGGAGTCCATGACCCAGCACCCTCGTCCGACCAGGGCCGAAGCCTCGGATGTGGCCAACGCGGTCTTCGATGGGACGGATGCCGTGATGTTGTCGGCCGAAACGGCGAGCGGACACTATCCGGTCGAGGCCGTCCGCGTGATGGATCAGATTGTCCGTGCCGCGGAGGACGGAACTCAAACAAGTCCTGAGTCATTCGTCATCCGTCATTCGGTAATCAGGCGCGATGACGTCTCGTTTCCGGAGGCCATCTGCGCGGCGGCTTCCTCGGCGGCCGCGGCCACCGGCGCCGGCGCGATCGTGGCGTTCAGCGAGTCCGGGACAACGGCCCGCTTGATGTCGAAGCAGCGGCCGCTCGCTCCGATCATTGCCTTCACGCCGTTTGAGCCTGTTCGCCGGCGCATGGCGCTCTATTGGGGGGTGATTCCCCACACGATGCCGTCGATTGCGCAGACGGACGAGCGTGTGCGCGAGGTGGAGCATCGCTTGAAACAGGAAAAACTCGCGGCGGCGGGAGATCGCCTCGTGATCCTCTCAGGAACCATGGCGGGCCGCCCCGGCGGAACCAACTTGATGAAGTTGCACGAAGTGGGGTGAGGGTGAGGAGCCTCGGCTGACGAACGGCGCATGCCTTCGGTCCCGCCATCACGCGGTGATGCCGGTCGGCTTTTCTTGTCATACTGTTGGCCGCTATGCCTCATCGGAGTAAAAGAACGGCGTAGCGGCAGCCTTATAGCCTTTAGCAGGCAGTTGGCGCTATGGCGATGACCGCAGCGTGCATCCGTTCCAGCCGAGGCAAGGTGGAGGACATCAGAGTCTGGTGCGGTGGTCAGTGCCGGCTTTCCCTCTTCGGACGCCGGGCGGGGCCCCGCCGCTGCGGCGAAGTGCGCTCTGAGCCCCGCCACGCCCTTAGAGTGTAGGTGGGAAATGGATTATTATGCTAAATGAGTGCGTGATGCGACGGTCAACATGCGAACGGTGGTGGACCCTGCACCCACTCCCGCTTACGGTCTTCCTGGCGCTGCTGTTGATTGCGAGCGACGGGCTCGCGCGGCCGGGCGATCTCATTAAGCCTCCGACCGAGGTGGTGAAGCAGTACATCTCGCTGGATATGAAGGGGGCTCGCCTGGAAGCCATGTCGAAGGAGGTGCTCAAGCCCTATATCAATTGGAAGGACGAACCGGCCTGGGGGCAGGTGGTGGTGATCGAGAGCTACACGGTGCCGGATGACGTCAAGCGGTGGGAGATCATCAGCGCGACGGAAGCCATCATCCCGGTCGAATTCAAGGTGCTGGGATCGGTCTATTTGGAATCCGCCGCGTTTTTGCCGGAAACGCGGACCGAACGAGTCCGCTTCCGAGTGAAAGCGGTCATAGACCGTTGGCGCATCATGGAGCCGCTCTATCCCCCCCACGTCGGCCAGAAGCGCATGCTGAACCATGTGCGGCAGGCCATGCTGCAGGAAACCGACGCGTCCCATCTCGCCAAGCTGACGGAGCTGCGGGACGAATTGAAGAAGATCCAGAGATGATGACCAAGGCGTCGCGCAAGACACCGAATAAGGTTCCGATTGATCTCTTGATCTTTGATCTGGACGGGACGCTCATTGAGTCCAAATGGGATATCGCCACCGCCGTCAACCTGACCCTGGCCGATCTGGACCTGCCGCGGCGCACCCAGGAGGAAATTTTCAGCTTCGTCGGGGACGGCGTCAAGCGCCTGCTCCGCCTCGCGGTCGGTGAAGAGAACCAATCGCGCTATGACGAGGCGTTGCGGGTCTTCCGAGGCCATTACCTCGCCCACTGCCTGGACCACACGCGCTTCTACCCAGGCATCGAATCCGTCCTGACGCATTTTGCCGGCAAGCACAAAGCCGTCGCCACGAACAAGTCGCTGGAGTACACGACGAAGATCCTGGAGGAGCTGGGCGCCCACCACTTTGCGTATGTCGTGGGGGGAGACAACGGGTACGGCCTGAAGCCGGAACCAGGCATGTTGCTCAAGATACTGGCGGCCTTGAACGTCAGCAAAGAGCGGGCGATCCTGATCGGTGACAGTACGAACGATATCAACGGCGGACACAACGCCGGAATCAGGGTCTGTGCTGTGGGCTACGGCATGGGGAATCGCGAGAGGATGGCCGCCTGCCGGCCGGATTGGTTCATCGAGAAACCGGAAGAGTTGATCGAGTTGTTCACATGAGGTCACGCCGTTCCCACGCCATCATCCTCGGCCTGTGCCTGATCGCGAGCCTCACAGCGACATCTGGCGCCGCGCAAGCGCCGGGCACTGCGCAAGCGAAGGGCAACGCGCAAGCGAAGGGATTGTCCGAGCGGGTCATCGAGCACAAGCTGGCGAATGGATTGACGGTCCTGCTGGTCGAGCGACATCAGACCCCCGTGGTGTCCATCAATCTGACCTTCGGGGTCGGGGGCCTCAACGAACAAACCGGGCTCACAGGCGTCGCGCACCTGTACGAACACATGGCCTTTAAGGGAACACGGACGTTGGGGACGAAGGACTACGCGCAGGAACGACCGCTGTTGGAGGAGTTGGACCGCCTCAACGCCGAGATCGAATCCCTCCGCGAGCAACTTCGGGCGGCCGGGCAGGAGGATTCGCCGGCCCTGCAGCAGTTCCGGCAGGCCTTCAAAGAAGCGCAGGAGCGGGCCGACCAATGGGTGGTCGGCAACGAGATGGCGATGCTCTACCAGCGTCACGGGGCGGTGGGCCTCAACGCCTCGACCGGCAAGGATGGCACGCGGTACACCGTCAGCTTGCCCGCCAACCGGCTCCCGCTCTGGGCGGCGATTGAAGCCGACCGGATGGCGCACCCCGTGCTGCGTGAATTCTACAAGGAACGCGCCGTGGTAATGGAAGAGCGCCGCCTGCGGACCGAGGATAACCCCAACGGCCTGCTGTACGAGACCTTCGTGGCCGCGGCCTTCCAGGCCCATCCCTACGGCTTCCCGACCATCGGCTGGGCGTCGGACATCCAAGCGCTCACCCCCGCCGCCACTGAATGGTTCTTCCGCACCTACTACGGGCCGGCCAACGCGGTGGTGGCCATCGTGGGGGACATCAAGCCGCCAGAGGTCATCGCGTTGATCGAGCAGACGTTCGGCCGGATTCCCGGGACGCCGCCTCCGCCCCGCGTGGTGACCGTCGAGCCGCCGCAACGCGGCGAGCGGCGCGTCGAGGTGGAGTTCGACGCCGAGCCGGTGCTGTTGATCGGCTATCACAAACCGGCGCTGGGCCATCCCGACGACTTCGTGTTCGACGTGCTGGACTCGGTGCTCTCCGAAGGCGTCACGTCGCGCTTGTATCACCGGTTGGTCCGGGAGAAACGGCTCGCGGCCTCCATCGGGACGGATTCCGGGTTCCCCGGCGTCCGCGACGCGAATCTGTTCGTCATCAGCGCAACGCCCCTGGCGCCGCACACCGCCGTCGAGCTCGAGGAGGCGATCACCATGGAGCTGGATCGGCTGAAGACCGAGCCCGTGTCGCCCCAGGAACTGGAGAAAGTGCTGAACAACCTGGATGCAGGGCTGGTGCGGTCCCTCCGCTCCAACAGCGGCCTGGCCTCGCAGCTCGCCTTTTTTCAGGTGGTGGCGATGGACTGGCGGTACATCTTGAAGGCGCGCGACCGCGTGGCCGCGGTGACGCCGGCCGACATCCAGCGCGTGGCGGCCCAGTACCTCGTGAAAGCCAACCGGACCGTGGCGATGCTGGTGAAGCCAGCGTCGTTGGCCAAGCCGATCTCCACCTCTCGGTTGCCCGTGGCCATGCCGAAACCGGTGATGCCATGAGCGGTCGTGCAAGCCATAGCACGAGGTCCTTCGTCTCGCTCGTGGCCGTCGTGATGGTCCTGGCCTGGCTCCTGGCCGGCTGCCATCCCTCCCTCCCAACCCTTCCGCAAACTGTCCAGCTCGCTCAGGCCGATCCGAGGCAGATGCGGTTCGAGCCGGTGGAGTTCAACCCGCCGGAGCCGGAGCGCATCGTCCTCGAGAACGGCCTGGTGGTGTACCTGCTGGAGGACCACGAGCTGCCCCTCGCCACCATCACTGCGACGATTCGAACCGGAGCCTGGCTGGATCCCCAGGACAAAATCGGGCTGGCCGCCCTCGCCGGAGTCACGATGCGGACGGGCGGGACCGGCCGGATGAGCGCCGCCGAAGTGGACGAGGAGCTGGAACGATTGGCCGCGCAGATCTCGGTCGGAATCGGGACCGAATCCGGCTCCGCCATGCTGGACGTGCTCAAGAAGGACCTGCCTCACGGGCTCAGGATCTTCGCCGATATCCTCATGACGCCGGCCTTCGATCCGGCGCGCGTCGAGCTGGCCAAACTCCAGGCGATCGAGGCGATCCGTCGGCGCCAGGACCAGCCCCAATCCATCGCGGGACGCGAGTTCGCGAAGTTCCTGTACGGGGCGACCCATCCCTACGCGCGGGAGAATACGGTGGTGTCGGTCACGCGGATCTCGAGGGACGACCTGCTGGCCTTCCACGCCCGCACCGTGCACCCCAACGGGATCATTCTCGGTGTGACCGGGGACTTTGAGAAGGCCTCGATGCTGGCCGCGCTGCGGGAAGCGTTTGGAGCGTGGTCGCGGGGTGAGGTTCCCCCGATCGTGCTGCCGCCGGTCGAGGCGGATGAGGCACGGGATGGGAAGAAAATCGTGCGGTTGATCGGGAAGGGAACATCGCAGACCCACCTGCGGGCCGGGCACCTGTCGGTGAAGGAGAACGACCCGGACTATCCGGCCCTGTCTCTCTTGAACGACATCCTGGGCGGCAGCTCGTTCCGGAGCCGGCTCTTCCAGGACGTGCGCACGAAGCAGGGGCTGGCCTACTCGGTGGGTAGCAGGCTCCAGGCCGGCGTGCGCGAACAAGGCGTCTGGCTGATGCGCGCCGAGACCAAGCTCGCCTCGACGCAGGAGGTGATCAGCCGCCTGGTCGCCAACATGGAGCGTCTCCGCGAGCAGCCGGTGACGGACGCCGAGTTGGCCGAAGCGAAGGAGGCCTTCGTGAACTCGTTCGTGTTCTCGTTCACCAGCCCGTCCAGCATCGTCAGCCGCCTGATCGGGTTGGAGTATGACGGTCTTCCCAAGGATTTTCTCCAGCAGCTCCGCGACAAGGTGGTGAAGCTCACGAAGGAGGATTTGCTGCGGGCCGCCCGGACGCATCTCCATCCGGATCGGCTCAGGATTTTGGCGGTCGGTCCGCCCGAAGCGTTGGCCGGCGTCCTGTCCTCCTTCGGCGAAGTGAAGGAGATCAAACTGCCGCCTGAGGGATAGAGGAGCCTCGGCTGGCGAAGCTTGGAAAGGTCGGGGCGGCCAGGCTAATCCCCCGTGCTCGCGCATCGCGCACTTCGGAACGTGCTCGCTGGACGCGCGCAAAAGGGGATCAGCCAGGCCGCCCATAGATTTCAATTATCTCACAGTATTGGAACCTTCGTGCCCATCCCTTCCATCCGAGGTACTATATGTGTATGAAAGCGGGTGACCATGTGTTATTGCGACAAGCCTGAGCAGGAGATCCTGGGTGATCTCAAACGTGGGTCGGTTCCGGACGAGGCCCTCCTTCGCTCGTGCTGTTGGCGTAAGATTCGTCAGGTCCGGGGCAACCGGTTTCACGAGATCGATGATGGAACGTGGAATACGCTCTGCGATAAGCGCGTCCAGCTCAATGCGCGGCGGAACCCAGCCGGATGATGCGATGAACAGTGCACGATTGCAGATTAGCGTCGTCCAGGGGAGTATCCTCGAAGTGGAGGCCGAAGTGATCGTGAATGCGGCGAATACCTCGCTGCTCCGGCAATGTCGCTTTGATCCTTGCCACACCCGCTGAGTGAGCGCGTTACGATAAGAATGGAGGTGCCTGATGGAAACGGCGCGGCTGCTCCGCTACCGTCCAGCGGTTTGGACCTTATCCCTTGCGGTCATATGCGGTCTGGCCGGGTGTGCGTCGATCGACAGCCTGGAGCGAGGCGGAGGCGGCAGGGTCCATGATGCCTCCTACGAGGAGGTGTATCGGAGCGCGATGGCCGCGTTGGAGGAAAACGGCTTCTTCGTCGAACGGGAGGACCACGAGAAAGGCCAGATCCTCGCGAAGAGCGGCGTGTACAGACCCGGGCTCTGGCCCTGCAGCGGCAATCTCATTGGAATCTTCCTGGAGCGAGTGGGCCCCGGCAAGACAAAGGTGGACATTCAGGAGAAACTCGTGTGGCCGGCGCAGAAATTCGTCTGCGAGGAAAAGGCTCCGCCGGTTGCCTTGAAGCTGGCGAGATACCTCAGCGAGAAGACCTTTACAGGTGCGAAGCCGGTAGCCTCGACGGCTTCGTCCGACGAGGCGGCCGTCACTCCGAGCGATGTGGACAGCCCGCCGACCGGAGAGGTTGCTCCCAAGAAGAACACCTACGCGCTGGTGATCGGCGTGGAGAAATACCGAGAGAAACTGCAGAGAGCGGACTTTGCCGCCCACGACGCCAGGCTGATGGGGGAGTACCTCACCAAGGTCCTCGGCTACCCGGAAGAGAACGTGGTGGTCCTCCTGAACGACCGGGCGACTCGGACCGATCTTGAGAAATACGTGGAGAGTTGGTTGCCTAACCACGTCGAGCAGGATGGCTTCGTGTTCGTCTATTTTTCCGGGCATGGAGCTCCGAATCCCAAAACGGGTGACGCGTATCTGGTCCCCTACGACGGCGATCCCTCGTTCGTGGACAGGACGGGGTATCCGTTGAAGCGGCTCTACGAATCCTTGGGCAAACTGCCGGCCAAAGATGTAGTCGTGATGCTGGACGCCTGCTTCTCCGGGGCGGGTGGGCGGTCGGTGATCGCGCAAGGTACGAGACCGATGGTACTGTCCGTGGAGAATCCGATCCTGGCGAGCGGCAAGACGGTGGTACTGGCCGCCAGCGCGGGCGACCAGGTCTCCAGCACCTACCAGCAGAAGAGCCATGGGCTGCTGACCTATTTCTTCTTAAAGGGGCTTCAAGGGGAGGCAGACCGGAACAGGGACGGGACCATCGAGCTCACCGAGCTGTTCGAGTACGTCAAACCGCAGGTGCAGCGCGTGGCGCGGCGTGAGTTCAACAACGACCAGACTCCGCAGCTCGTCGGCAGTCCGGAGATGCTACAAAAAGGTGTGCGACTGATCGAGAGGGCTAACCCATAAGAATTCATCCCACCATAGCTAGATGAGCAGTGTGCCAATACAGATTACCGTCATGCAGGGGAGTATCCTCGAAGTGGAGGCCGAGGCCATCGTGAACGCGGCGAACAGCCGCGGCATCATGGGCGGGGGCGTGGCCGGGGTGATCAAGCGGGCGGCGGGGCCTGAGGTAGAAGAAGAAGCGCGGCGGCAGGCGCCGATTGTGGTCGGACGCGCCGTGCTGACCTCCGGTGGCAAGACCAAGTTCAAAGGCATCATCCATGCGCCCACGATGCCGGAACCGGCCATGCGCATCCCAGCTCAGAATGTTGCGCTCGCGACAAAGGCGGCGCTGGCTTTGGCGGACGAGAAGGGATTCGACTCAATTGCGATCCCGGGGATGGGCACAGGGGTCGGAGGGATCGCGCACACCGATGCGGCGGCGCGGATGATTGCGGAGCTCAAGGCGTACAGGGCGCGCACGCTGCGCTCGGTCATCCTGGTGGACGTGGACCCGGCCATGGTGAAGGCGTGGAGTGCACGCCTCAATGAAAAATGAAAAATTAAAAATGCAAAATTGGTGAATTTTGAACTTTGCATTGTTCGTTTTGCATTGGCGCTAGCCCATGCCGCTCGAGGACGAATTTTACGATCTCATCAAGAAGGCTCGGCAGGGGCAGGGGCTGTCGGTCGATGAAGTCGTCCGGAGAGCCGGCCTGCCCGCGGCCGACATCACCGCGCTCGAGCGCGGCGGCCGTGCGCCCACTCGGCTTGAAGCACACGCGATCGCCACGGCCTTAGGACTCAAGCCGGCGGCGCTGGCCGGCATTGCAGTTGATGGCTGGGCGCCAGCCCCGACGCCATCAGAGGTGAGGGGCGTGGAGACCGTACACGGGGACATCGGCGGCTATGCGGTCAAGGGGTATATCCTGTTCGACGATGAGGCGAAAGAGGCCGTCTTTATCGACACCGGCTACAACGCGAAGGCAGGGCTGGAATTCTTACACAGTCGAGGCCTCAAACTGATCGGGGTTTGTTTGACTCACGGCCATGCCGACCACGCGGGCGGGCTGGACCGTATTCTGGATCGCTGGCGCGTGCCCGTGTATATGGGGGAGGCCGATCTGAGTCTGCTGCCCTGGCGCCCGCCGCAGGACCTGCTGGCGCCGGCTGAGGACGGACGCCCGATCGCGGTCGGTCGCCTCACGGTCCGGTGCCTGACGACGCCGGGCCATACGCCGGGCGGCATCTGCTATCAGGTTGCGCGAGACGGGCGTGACCTGTGCTTCGTGGGCGACACCCTGTTCGCCGGCTCCATCGGCCGGGCGAATCCGTTTTCGCTCTACCCAGTTCACCTGCAATCGGTTCGGCGACGGGTCCTGAGGCTGCCGGAGTGCACGGTCCTGTTCCCGGGCCACGGGCCGGCCACGACGGTGCGCGAGGAAGTGACGCATAATCCATTCGGCGGCGAGGCCTGAGCGGGCGCGAGATGGATGAGGATCGTCAGAATCGCCGGATCGCTGATCGGCTGATCGAGGTGCATGATCTGCCGGAGGGCGCGCCGTGCGCCATCGAGCAGGAAGCCGAGCCTCGGCGGCTGTCGGAGTTTGTCCTGCCGATCGGGCTCTTCCTCGCCACGGTCTTCACGACGCTCTGGGCGGGCGCCTACGCGACCAATACCAATCCAAGGCAGGGCGCCGTGGAATTTCTCTTGCACGATCCGGCCGCGCTGCTACGGGGCCTGCCGTTCGCGGGAACTCTGCTGGGGATCCTGGTCACACACGAGTTTGGGCATTACCTGTTGTCGCGCATCCACGGGGTCCCCGCTTCATTCCCGCTGTTCATTCCGGGGCCGCCGCATTTCATCGGGACTTTCGGGGCGGTCATCCGGATGCGCGGTCCGATCTTGAGCCGGAAGGCGCTGTTCGATATCGGCGTGGCCGGCCCCATTGCCGGATTCGTGGTGGCGGTGGCGGCGCTGGTCATCGGCCTGCGTCTGTCCAAGGTGGTGGTGAACGAAGGGGTGTACGGGCTCCACCTCGGTGAGCCGCTCCTGCTGCAGTTCGTCTCGTGGCTGGTCGTCGGTCCGCTCCCAAACGGGTACGACGTCGTGCTTCACCCGGTCGGGTTCGCCGCCTGGTTCGGGCTGTTTGTGACGTGCCTGAACCTGATTCCCATCGGCCAGCTCGACGGCGGGCACGTGGCCTATGCGCTCTGGGGCGAGCGGCAACGGACGATGGCCTTTGCGATCCTGCCGATCCTCCTGGTGCTGGGATTCATCCCGGGCGGCTGGCCGGGATGGTTCCTCTGGGCCGGCATGGCGGGCGTGTTGGGATTGGCCCATCCTCCCGTGCAGGACCCGGAGACGGTCCTGGGCCGGACGCGTATCTGGGTGGGCTGGGGCGCGCTGGCCATCTTTGTCCTGACCTTTGCTCCGATCCCCTTCTCGGTGCATTAGCGAGGGGGAAGCAAGACCACACGCGACGCGTTCTGTTCACCCCTTCGTCGGGCGCGTATCTTGCCGCAGCTCTGCGAGCGCCTTGAGGATCTCTGCGGGGCGAGGCGGGCATCCCGGGATGCGCACATCCACGGGGAGGTGCCGATCGACCGGTCCGGTCACCGCATAGCTTCCGGCGAACATGCCGCAGTTGATCGCGCAGTCGCCCAATGCGATCACAACCTTCGGGTCGGGCGTAGTCTTGTACACGTCTTTCAGCGCCCGCTCCATGTTCACCGTCACCGGGCCGGTCACCACCAGAGCATCGGCGTGGCGCGGCGAGGCCGCCACGTGGATGCCGAACCGCTCGACGTCATACACGGGGTTCGCCAGCGCGTTCATCTCCATCTCGCAGGCGTTGCAGGATCCCGTGTCCACCTCCCGGATCGTCAGCGAACGCCTGAACGGCTTCGCTTTCTCAATCGCCTCGGGGGCAACCGGCTGGGCAGCCGGCCGGGCTTCGGGATACTGTCCTGTCACCACCCCGGTTTTCACGCTCTTCTTCAAAATGCGAAACATCGCTGGCCTCCTTGGTCGTCCTTCACACTACAGATCATTCCCCGCGTAGGAGAGGTTAAAGCTCTTGTTGATGAGCGGAAAATCCGGGATGATGTTCCCCAGCACCGTCCACTGGATCGCAGGCCAGTTCACAAATGAAGGATCGCGCACTTTGCACCGGTGAATCCGCCCGTCCTCACCGGCCATCACGACATACAGGATCTCCCCCCGCCAACCCTCGACCGCCGAGAGCGCCCAGGCACCGGGAGTCGGTGCAACGGATGGGTCTGCCGCGATGGGACCGTTCGGGATCTGCGCACGGATGTCCCTGATGAGCCGCCTGGACTCGTGGATCTCGTCCATGCGCACGCGCATCCGGGCCCGCACGTCGCCGTAGCGATAGACAACCACATTGACCCGCAGCTCGTCGTAGGCCGCGAAGGGGCGATCGTGCCGGATGTCCCGGTCTATGCCCGAAGCTCTCCCGACCACGCCCATGACCGCGTGGTCCCAGGCGGTGCGCTGATAAAGGGTGCCCGTCGCCTCCAGTCGGTCCGTCAGGGATGCGTTGGCAAACAAAATGCGCTCGAGTTCGGAGAAATCGCTCTCGATCGCGTCCACCTCCGCCATCACGTGGTCCAACTGCTCTGCGGTCAGATCGACCCCGACGCCGCCCACGTGGTTGACTCCCCGGAGAAACCGCGATCCGGTCAGCCGGTCGTTGAGTTGCATGATCCGTTCTTTCATCCTGCCGCAATGGGCATGGGCCAGCGCGTAGGCGGTGTCGTTGCAGATAGCCCCGACGTCACCCAGATGGTTGTGCAGCCGTTCCAGTTCGAGGAAAAGGCTGCGCAGATACCGACCTCGGCGCGGAACCTCCAGTCCCAGCAGCGTCTCGACCGCCTGGCAATAGGCCAGGCTATGACCGATGGTCGTGTCGCCCGACACCCGTTCGGCCAGGGGGACCGCGGCGGTCAGCCTCTGCTGCTCGAACAATTTTTCAACCCCGCGGTGCTTCCAAAAGTGGTGCAGCTCGAGTTGCATGATCGGCTCGCCGGCGACTGAGAACCGGAAATGCCCCGGTTCGATAATGCCGGCATGGATCGGTCCGACCGGTACCTCGAACACCCCTTCGCCTTCGATATGACGGAACGTGTGCTGCCCTTGCTGCCGCTCCAGGACAGTGTCCCACTTGAAGTCCTTCTTCAGAGGATGGGTGCCCTTGGGCCAGTGCTCATGACGCACCAGCCGGCGCAGATCCGGATGGCCAACCGCGATCAGGCCGAACATATCCCGAATCTCGCGCTCGTACCATTTGGCCGCATGGATGTGAGGGGTGACGGAGTGGAACTGCCGATCCTCGCCATGCAGGTCCGTGCAGAGGAGCAACCAGTCCCGTCGTTCCGCCAGCGTGAACAGGTAGCAGAGCTCGTAGCGCGCGGCGCGCGGGCGATGGTCCACGGCCCATAGGAGCGACAGCGTCCCGCGCAGGTCCGGGTGCGTGTGCACATAGTGCGCCACGACCGGTAGATCATCCTTACCCAGCCGAGCCACGGGAATCCCATGGCTGGCGCTCACCTCCGTGATGGCGTTTCCGAACGCCTGCTTCAGTCTCTCGACTGTGGTGGCGGCATCGGGCATCGTGTCACCTCGTCAGCAGCACGCTGGCCGCTCGATCTAAGAGCGTTCTGACCTGTTCGGGGAGTGCGAGACCCAATCCCGCCAGCGCCAGGGACGTCACAATCAACGGCACGTGGCCCCAGTCCCATCCTTCCCCGCGCTGCACGCCCTCGGGAGGAGTTCCCCAAACCATCGCCGAAATGCGATAGGTGAGTCCGCCAAAGAGCACGACCGCGAAGAGCAGGAAAGCGGTCACGATCCCCAAGCTTCGCACTTCATGAGAAATCGTGATGGTCAGAAACTTGCCGAGATGCAAGGTATCGGACGCAAAGCTCTGCGTCGCCAGCCCCGACACGATCAGGACCTCGCTGGCAAACATCGAGAACGGCGGCATGCCGACCAGCGCGAGCCCTGCGACCAGGATCGCCATCGTGGTCAGCGGCTGCGATTTCGCGAGGCCCCGCACCTCACCGATCTCCAGGGTTGCGAACCGCCGGTGGATATTGCCGGCCGCAAAAAACGCCAGCGACTTGGCCAGCGCGTGATTGAGCAGGTGAAAGAGCCCCCCGAACGTGCCGGCCATTCCTCCGACACCGAATCCCACCATGGCCAGCCCCATGTGCTCGACGCTGGAGTAGGCGAACAGTCGCTTGTAGTCGCGCTGGATCAGGATGAAGAGCGCCGCCACCACGAACGAGAGGAGCCCGAGGAGGAGCAGCAGATTGCCGGCGAAGGCCGAGGGCAGCGCATGGTCCATAATGGCCTTGCTGCGCAGCACCGCATAAACTGCGACTGTTTCCAGCACACCGGCCAGCATCGCGGTGACCGGCGCCGGCGCTTCGCGATAGGCCTCCGGCACCCAGGTATGCATGGGGACCAGGCCGATCTTGGTTCCATAACCGACGAGGATGAAGATAAACGCGAGCTTGAGTACATGCGGGTCCAGTTGGTCCGCCACTTCCAGGAGTTTGGTCACGCTCAACGCCGTGCTCACATCGCCCAAGACCCGCACCGATGAATAGTAGGTCAACACGGTCCCGAACAGCGCCAGCGCGATCCCCACTGAGCACAGGATCAGATATTTCCAGCCCGCTTCCAGGGACTCGCGTCTCCTGAAAAACGCGATCAGAAACGTGGTGGCCAGCGTGGTGCCCTCAATCGCCACCCACAGGACGCCAAGGCTGTTCGCTATCGTGGCGGCAACCATCGCGAACAGGAACATATGAAACAGGAAGAAGAAGCGGCTGAGGCGCTTCGGCCCGATCACACCCCGCGCCACGTAGTCGTCAAGATACGACCACGTGTACAACGAGCAGGACAGCCCCACGACGGTAATAATGAACAGGATGAAGGCCGAGAGGGCATCGACATAGACCAGCTCCCAGAGCGTGGTCAGGGGGCCAAACGCTAGCACCTGTTGGATCAGAGCGATCTCGGAGACGGCCAAACCGGTCATCGTCGTGAGATTCAATCCATGGAGCACACGGGCATGCGTGGTCCTCAAGCTGAGAAACGCGGCTAGCAAGGGTGCGCCAAGAAAGACCACGACCGGGGCCACGATCGTCCTCATCAAGGCGCCTCCATCCCTGCGCTGAACATCTTCACGATGGCAGCCAGCAAGGTCTCAAGCCCTGGCGGGACTTGCAGGCCGATGGTTCCCAACACCACGACATTGACTCCCACCGCGGCGCCTGTGAAGAGACGGCACTGTCTGCCTAACGCGGCACCGGCCTCCCCCGGCGCGCCGAACGCCATGCGGAACACCTGATACAGCAAGGTCGCAAAAGCCAGCGCGAGCAGAGCGAGAAACACATAGGCTATTTCCGGCCTTGCGGTGTAGGCCCTGACGGCGATCAACACTTCGCTGGTGAAAAGTCCGAAGGGCGGCATGCCGGCTAACGCCACGCCGGCCACGAGGATAGCGGCCCCCGCAAGTGGCATCTGGCTCAGCAGCCCGGTCACACGATCGAGTAATTTGTGGTTGTGCCGGAGGAACACGAGGCCGGCCCCGTAGAAGGCCGTGGACTTGGCGAGGGCGTGGTTCATCAACTGCCACGCGCCGGCAAAGGTCCCGAGGCCGCCGAGGCCAAAGCCCAGCAGTGCGATCCCGATGTGCTCGATGCTGGAATAGGCGAACAGCCGTTTGTAGTCTCGCTGGACAAGGAAGAAGATCGCCGCGACGCCGAGCGACAGCAGTGCCAATCCTATGAGAAGCTTTCCGGTGAATTCTGGTCCGACGGTTCTGTCCGTTACGGCCTTGAACCGCAAGATGGCATAGACGGCGAGTGTCAGCATGTTCGCCGACAACATCGCGCTCACCGGCGTGGGCGCTTCGGCATGCGCATCGGGCAGCCACGTATGCATCGGCGCGACTCCCGCCTTCGTCCCGTAGCCAATCAACACAAAAATAAAGGCCACCTTGATCGCCGTAGGGTCCAACCCTTCGGCTACTCGATAGAGCTGCGACCAGCGGAGCGCTTCGCTCGAGACGCCCAACACATGTTCCGAGGAGTAATACACGAGAATGGTACCGAACAACGCAAGCGCAATGCCGACCGAGCTGAGGATCACGTACTTCCAGCCTGCTTCGAGTGCCGCCTTGCTTCGTTCGAACCCGATCAGCAGCGCCGCCGAAAGGGTGGAGCCTTCGATGGCGATCCACATGATGGCGACATTCTCCAGGTTCACCGCGATCAGCATCGCCCCCAGATAGAGATCGAACAGACAGAAGAACTGACGGTAGCGTCTGAATGACAGATGTCCACGGTCCATTTCTTCGCCCACGTACCCCACTGCATAGAGAGTCCCCGTGCTCCCCACGATGCCAATGATCAAATCGAGCCATGCGCTCAGCGCATCCGCCTGCAAAAAGATTCCCACGGACACGCTCCCACTGACGATCACCCGTTCCGCGACGAGCGCGGCAGAGGCGAGCATCGCCCCCACCTGTGCGCACTGGAGAACCTCGACCGCTCGCCGCTCTCGGACGAGCAGACTGCCAAGGCCCGCGACAATGGGAGTCGCCACCAGTAAGAACAGAGGCCAGGCCATCTCGGGTTACTCCTTCAGGATCGTGAGCTTGGTCGTATCCACGCTGTCGAAGGCGTCCTGCAGCCGATGGGTGTAAATCCCGATGATCAACGCGCCCACCAGCACGTCGAAGAAGACGCCCAACTCCACGATGAGCGGCATCCCATAGGCGGCGGCTGTGGCGGCCAGGAACAGGCCGTTTTCCATCACGAGGAACCCGATCACCTGCGTCACCGCCTTCTTGCGGGCGATCATCGTGAAGAACCCGATCAGCACGATGGCCAGCGCGATCGCGAGGGAGTCTCGCGTCAATAGGAACCCCAGGGGAATGATGGGCTGGGTGATGAAAAACGCCAGCATGACGAGGGCGCCACAGATCAACAGCCCCGCGGGCACGTTCACGTTCATCACTAATTCGCGTGTCACGTTCAGCCGCTCGATGACCTGCTTGAGAATCCGCGGGATCACCACAACCTTGATGACAACGGTGAGCGCGGCTGCCGCGTAGATGTGGTAGATGCCCGTGAGGAACGCGACCAGTGCGGCTGTCAGGGCCAGAAAGACTGATTGCAGAGCGAACAAATCCACGCAGGCGGAGAGACGCCGCTGCGCCACGATGGCAAAACACGTCAGCAGCAGCAGCGCAGAGCCCAAGTCCACCATCTGGGATCCGATCTGGGGAGAAAGGAGCGACACGTCACCCTCGCAAGACGTAGAAGAAGACGAGCCCGAGCAGCGCCAAAATAAAAGCGACGCCCAGTAAATCCGTGACTCTGAACAACCGCAGTTTGGCGAACATGGATTCAATGAATCCGATCACCACGGCAAGCGCGGAGACTTTCACGAGATACGCCACCAGTCCCAGGCTGAGCGCGCCGGGCTCCAAGGTCGTCGCAATGCCCCATGGGGCGAAGACGTTAGTAATCAAAGTGAAAAACACCAGCAACTTGAGCCCGGCCGCCCATTCGACCAGTGCCAGATAGCGTCCGGAATATTCCAGAATCATCGCTTCATGGATCATGGTCAATTCCAGGTGCGTAGCCGGATTGTCCACTGGCACCCGCCCGGTCTCGGCGATGGTCACGATGAACAGTGCTGCGAGCGCCATGAGATGGGGGGAGGGATCGGTCACGATGCCTTCCAGCAAGGCGGTCTTGTGGACGATCGTACTGAGGTTCGTGGACCCGGCGGTGAGCGCAATCGCGAAGATGGAGAGGATCATGGCCGGCTCGGTCAGGGACGCCACGATCGCCTCACGGCTGCTTCCCATTCCGCCGAAAGCCGAGCCTGCATCAAGTCCAGCCAGGATCAGAAAGAATGTCCCGAGCGCGAGCAAATACACCAGGGCGATGATGTTGCCGGCGAAGTTAAGCGGCGTCCGCGAGGCGAACACCGGCACGAGCAGGCCGGCCGCCAGTGTGGAGGCGAACAGAATGTAAGGTGTGGCGGTGAAGATCCACGAGGTCGTGGTTGAGACAACAGGCTGCTTCCGAAACATCTTGGCGAGGTCGGCGTAAGGCTGGAAGACGCTGGCGCCCCGCCGACACTGTAGCCAGGCTTTCACCTTCCTGATGAGTCCCACAATAAAGGGCGAGACTGCCAGCATGACGAGAGTCTGCGCAACGACGAGTATAACGGCTTGCAGCATGGGGTTATACCGCTAGACGGCGAACAACAGCAGCACCACCAACGTCACGAAGATATAAGCAAGGTACAAGTGGAGACTTCCCGCCTGGATCACGCGGAGGCGGTCGGCCATAGTCGAGAAAAAGGTCACCACCGGATCGTAGAGGTACTTCTGGAAGACCGGTTCAATGTGAAACTCGAATCGTCGGCGTTTCGCGAAGTACCGCGACTCTTCAAGGAGTTCCGTCTCAAGCTTCACGGTCGG